>JAAUUT010000164.1 GCA_012031035.1 Candidatus Altimarinota bacterium
TTGTGCTTCTCTTGCCAAATGTTTGAGGATCTGTAATTCTACATCCATTATGCTCTCCGTCTTGTAGAGATTTATTGTCTTGGTTTCTTCATTTTAATTCTCGGAGAGTGACAAAAGAGGGGTAATTGACTTTTTAGCTGCATGAATCGCCAAAGTTCCTCGATAAGAGACTTTCCAATGTCGGGTTTCGTACTGTTTCAAACAAAGACGCAATCGCGGTTGCCCACGGTTGCCACAGTGTTACTACTTTCAATGTCAAACAATTCTCAAACTAATGGAAAACCTCGGATATTTGACAGGTGCTACAGCATGAGGAAGCCTTGCGTTAAATGCGATGACATCGCCATCGGCAAGCTATTTTTTCTCTTTGTTGTAGCAAAATCTAATAGGTGGCTTATCTCCAAAAAGATTGCTTTGCGCGTCAATTAGGTTGATAATGACTACTTCAGGGGCAAAGACAGGTTTGTCGGTATGTTCTGAGATGCCCACGCCTTGGTCATAGCGATACAGGAGTACAGAATTAGCGCCCTTGTAAAAGCGATCGCATAGATCGACGAGAATAGGTTCGTCGGAGATGGCCGGGGCATTGAAAGTTTGCCATGACTTGCCGTAACTGAGTAAATTGACTCCTTTACCCCACCATCGAGCGAGTCGCTTGGTTGGAATGTCGCCGAAATATTCGGGTTCTAATTGTTGCTGATACGCCCACTTTATAAGAATTGTAGTCTCGGTTGCGCTTAATTGTGCTAGTTTATCCCAGTTTGCGTCGCGTACTATGGGTGAGTTTTGAGAAACGTACATCGTAGCCCTCAATTTGTTGTAAAGGTCATCAAACATTGGCAATCCTGTATCGGTTAATTAAACTGCGATCCGCATAGCGTTCCTGCTCCTGAACTCGCTCTTATACTTAAGCTGAAACGATCGTTGTCTTTAAAAAAGCCTCATCTTTTAAAGTTTGGCTAAGTGCTTTGTGTAGCTCAGGTTTTGAAATTTTTAACTCAAAGTCAACAAAAGGTGGTTCCTTTTCCTCTTCTAGTCGCTCGTCAAACTCATAGATCCTCTCGTAGAGAAATCCATCTTTTACCACCAACACCGACGCTAAGTAGGGACACCAACCGCCATACTCACAATTGGCATTAAATTCTTCCGCCGAGAGATTTGTCTTGACCAAACCATTTTTTTGTATAAGAAATTTCATCGGTCGATCCCCCTCAAAATCTTCAGTTGTTCTCGTTCGCTTGGGATAGATTTTTCCGTCCCCATTAGGCTTAAATCGCCCCTATAATTCCTTGAGAAGCTGTTTCAGGATAAGCATATCCTTGAGTACCGTAAGGGGGCGACTGAATGGAATCGTCAATCCAAATTGCTTTGTACATGTTTTTTTGCTCCATCAATCAAGGTCTTCTGGTTCTACTTCTAAGATTTCAATTTCAATGTCATCCTCATCAAAATCGATTAAGTTGGCATCCAAATCCTCGCAAACAGCAGCGAGAATACTGGGATGAGTTTCGCTTACCTCGTCTTCATCGATTTCGACGGAAATTACGTTTTCCCATTGGGTCGGGTAAATTAAAGCGTATTTGATGTTTAACCTAGTTTTCCTGTACCTTGGATGAATGCGATCGCGCTTTGATAAACCGGAATAGAGCGATTCAGGGAATCGGAGTCGAGCTTTCCAGATGCAACAGCTAACCTAAACATCAAATTAGCTCTTACATCTCCTCTAATAGCTTCGATAAACCGTGCTGCCCCAATACATGGATGCTCTTGGTCGATATCAATTCGTTGTCCAATCTCATCAAAATTAGTCGTTTTGTGGCATGGAAACCAAGCATCGCCTAAAACGGCTTTAACAATTTCAACGGCTCTCTCTTTTCCCAATAAAAAAGGGCGATCGCTCCGAAAAGGACAATTGCTGCAAGGACTAAATGTTTTACTTGTCGATTTCATTGTTCGTATCTAAAAATTTGTTTAGGGGTTGTTTAATTTAGTTTAAAACTATATTTAAAACTTCTGTTTTATCTAAATTTTCAAACCCATCATTTTCTAGTTGCTCGATAAGAACGTCAAGATTTATTTCATAACTATTGCCTTTAATTAAGTTGCGAGCGGGAGCGGTTAAAAATAAGTCAATTTGATTTTCTAGCATTAATTTCTTCATTTTTCTGTCTCCTTGTTTATAAGGCTAAAATCCAAGTCAATATATGGTTAGGTGCAGTTGCGCCCAAAATAACTTCAAATCCTGCGCGTTTTCCAGGTCGAATGTCGATTGATAATTCGTAGTGCATTGGGTTATTTAAGTTAACAAAAAGTCTTATTGGCGAGAACAAAGTTGAGAGCGCAGAAAATCAATTAAATCTTCAAGTTGTTCTCCTGTTAGGTGACAAAAGGTGGGTTGAGAGTATCGCGTTTGGATCGCTTGTCCGATTTGTGCAGGAGTCCAACCTAGCTCTTTAACTAAAGGAACGATTCTCGCGGCATATTCTTTGAATTGGGGGTCTTGTGTGTTCCACATATCTCTATGTCCTTGAAGAAAAATTTTACTTTTGTTTTTCAATGCACCGATTTAACGATTTGTTGAAGAACGCGATCTGATGCTAAATCAGATTCGGAAGTGCGACACCAAACATAATCGAAACTAGGAATTTTGATGACGGTTTCGTCGTGTTGGGTTAGCAAGAGAGCTAACTGTTCGCTGACTACCCAATCCGGCCAAACTTCCTCGCTATATTCGTTAAAGTAAGGCACATCTTTTTCCGACCAGATGAGTGCATGATGATAGCCTTGATAAGATTCATCGAAAAGATAATCGAAAATTTCTTCTTTTTTGGTGACATCAAAACCTTCAGTTTCTAGCTTTTCGGATGAGTAAACAATATCTGGCAATGCTGTTTCAAGTTCTGGCTTTTCACTCATAACTGCAACTGGAATTTCTTGATAGCATAGTTTACTTTTAATGTCTGAATCTAAACGATAAAGAATCGCTTTGAAATAAGAATTTTCTTCTTCAATTGTATAGCGAAATTGATAGGGAACCAACTCCTTTTTGTTAAGGTAAGGAATTTTACTTAACTGGTCAAAATATTCAGTTAAGCTATCCGATTGTGCGTGTTCAAGTAAGATAAAAACTAAGTTAGTAACACTATAAAAAATGTGAGTAGAAATTAATTTATCGATGGTGAGAGATTGCATAATTTTTTCTTCAACAAAATATAACGGATGAGATTTTAGTCAATGGCGATCGCGTTTTTTCGATGCGTTCGCTCTTCGGCTCATGATTGAGCATCGCTGTATGATAGAAGTATTGAATCGATTGTTGTTAAGTATGCTCCCAACAAAAAGTTTACAAGAATCTCAAGTTAACTCCTTGGCTTTAGAGCTAGACATAATGCTAGCTAGCATAGATTATGTAGAAGGGTTAAAAAAATACGGACGGGGAGCAATAATTTGTTATCCGAGTGGAAAATTTCGCTTCGTTCCCTTAAAACAATTAGCTCGATTAGAACGAGATCCGAAATTAGAGGTTTTTACCAATTTAAATCGCTCTTTAACTGAATTAGTTGAGGGATGTCCGAGCGATCGCTTCATCATAATTGTTGAAATTTATCGACCCTTTTTTCCATTTGGGAAACAACTACTGATTCATCAAGAAGAATTGAGTTTGCCGCTTGGATTAAAAGCTTGGGGATTAGAATAGATTATCTTATCACAAAAAACCACTTCCTTCTTTTTTAAGAATGTAGGTAACAAACGAAGGAATCGCAATAATCAAAACCAAACCACCAATCACAAAAATTATTAAGGCTGCTCCTGACCCCAGGCATACCGTCGTCCAAAAAACTTTGGTAGAAGCAAAGTGAAAGTCAGAAAGAAAGCCTGAAGATTCTGATGCTACATTTTGAGTTAAATGCCTCCAAGAATATCGTAGACTTGCCAAGCTTAAAGAAGTTAAAGCGAACCAAGTTATGCTGAAAAAGCTGGCTAAAAACGTCCAAAATACTAGAGATTTGATAATAGATTGGAAAGTTATATCTTCAGAAGTTGTTACTGATAAAGTTACCGTTTCTCGATAGTCAAGGCAATTGTTTTTATCGGGCGGGCTAGATGGATGATTTGCACATACCAATCCGTTTTTTCCATGAGAAAAATCACAAGATTTACAATTAATTGAATTGTCTGTTTGCATAAATTTTTCCTTTTTCTTGTTTACCTAATCAAACTGACAACTAACTTCAATCCCGTCGCCAAAATAAACAGGGTCGTTGGTTAGTGGATCGTATCCAATCGGAGGATCGTCCATTTCCAAATCCAGAAAACGCTTGATTTTTGCCTGTTTGGATACAGGAAGATTAGTTACGGTTTGAATGTAAATATTAAAATCGATCGCGCCTATTCTTCTGCGACAGAAACCAGCAAAATACCCCGATGTTTTTGGATAAAGCGATTCGTTCCATTCAGAGAGTAGAAACTGACGTTCTGCCAGAGAAAGTCGATAAAGTCGCGCTCGCCACTTCCGCCAACATCTTGCATCGCAATCTCTCCAATACTGTTGCTGCCAAACGATGCTCCCGTCGGCTTTAAGTATCCTTTCTTCTGGAGTTGGTTGCTGTTGGGCTATCCAATCGGTGAGGAGCGGATACTTGTCTCTCTGTTTCTGTAGGGTACGTTTGGCGGCCGCGCTCTCTTCGAGGGGTAATCCCCTTGGCAACAGCGTTGTATGGACAACGTAAGAATTTCATGAATTCTCCCAATTATTGAGCATTTCCAAGGCTTGTTGATTCTCAAGTTCGGTTAATCCTTCTTTAGCTAGCTTGTTGCGGTAGTATCGAGCCGGAGCATCTACTCCTTGGTGTCTTGTTAGGGCACAAAGCCGTCTCCACAACTTCTCACCTTCAACTCTGGAGGTGTCGAGCGCAATTTGGTCGCAGTTTTCGGTTAGCATAATGTCCTCTTGAAACTCACTTTTTGACGCGGCGGTTAGCCGCCTTAAAATTTGGATAGCGATTTGATATGTTCGACCCAAGCGATCGCCTTTAACTGTTCCCCGTTAAAGGTTGCGCCTCTCGAACCTTGTGGTTGGGGATCTCGCCCAGGAGAAGCCTGCTTTATGGCTATTAGTAAAGCTATTAATAACGTTATCGGTTTTCTAAGCGTTCTAAAACGGTCGTAACTCGCTCCATCATCTGTGCATAGCGATCTTCAACTGCATCAATCCGCCGATAAAAATCTGCCTGCATTTCATAGAAATCCGCTTGTGCAGCAGAGACTCGAACCGTTTGTTCGTAAAGTCTTGCTATTTGCTCGTTAGCACGGCGGCGATCGTCTCGAATATCTTGCGTCAATGCCTCAATTGCTTTGGCATTGGAATCGATTCTATTGTTAAATTCTTCTTGTTTTGAGGCAAGTGCTTCGAGGATGGCTTCAATTCTATCTAGTCGATTAGAATCATTCATTGATTGGCTCTCCGTCACTTGTCTTGATGATTTTTCTCTTTAATAACATTCTATCGAGGCATTGAAGCTTCTAAAATTTCTTGAGAGCCAGCGTTCTAGAAGAGCGATCGAGGTAGCGATCGCTCTTGTCCTGAAGTTCGAGCGTCAGCCCCCTCCATCCATCACTGATAGAGAAGGTTTCCCGTACAGACGCGATATATCGCGTCTCTACTCCTCGACTGAAGCAGGCAATGCAGGAACCTCAGTTGTCTCCCCCCCTGATCATCAACGGCATCGTCGGCTGTAACCCATCCCACACCATCGTTTTCAAGTCAGCATCATATCCAACAAAATAATTCTTCCAAGTTTCCATTGTTGGTGACTCATGCGATACGACTCGACAAGCTGGAGATTTCTGTTTCTTCCCTACTAACTCCCTGGCAACAGTAAAAGCAAATACGCACAGAGAATTAAATTGGCTGTTCTTGGGTCTGGCGGCAATGCCATTAGCAATTGCATGACAGGCGGTGATTTCTTCAGTTAACTTCTGCCATTCGGCGGAGAATGTTGCATGATTCGCCCCTTTCGCCACATAGGATAAAGGAACGGTATGTAACGGCTGATTGTTGATATCGAGTAACAACACTTCATACATTTGACAATTGCCGACATTTTCGTCATCTTTGTATTCTCGCTTCCAAGACCCTAGAATGGTTAGCTGTTCGGTTTCTTTGGTAGCCGCGCGATCGAATGCTAATAAGGAAGTCCGAGGAACTACAAGCATCCTGGGTTCTTTGAGTAACAAGCCTTGTTCTTGTTGCCCAGACGACTCAAAATTATACGTGACCAATTGGTCGGCAAAAGGCTCAAAATCAATCCAACCCGATTTAGCCATTTCCTCAACGCTAATGAAATAGCCGCAATTATCGGGCGTTATGCCTCTTAATGCCTGGATGCGCGGTAATCGTGCATTGGGGTCAAGGAACTGAGTTGAAGCAAACTCATCCTTGGCTACAGGCTCAGAAAAAGTCGCAGTTTTGATCGGTGAAGTTTGTGAGTTCATAGATTCGTACCTAGAATTCGTTGATGTCTGTGTTGTTTTAGGCATAGTTGCAGTGAATTAAGTTTCAATCATTGTTAGAAGAGTCTCAAGAGTTAAACAGAATTTTGATTGCCTCTACTGATAAATTAAAAAAGAAGCTTTAATTGCGAATTGCGAATTGTGAATTGTGAATTGGATTGATGGGGGACAACGCGCTCGTTCTAACATGATTGATTAATCCTTTTTTATCTTTATGGCTATTGTGGGAAAAAACCTTGTGCTTGTCGTTGGATTGACTTAAACGTGCCAATAGGAAGATCGCGACCGAGATGCCCCGAAACCGTTACCGTGCCTTGAATCGAGCGATGTCTTAATTGGCGATGAGATCCTTTAATTCGGCAAATTCCCCAGCCTTGCTGAGAAAGTGTTTGTAGAAGGTGACGTACTTTCATGATTGCACCTCCACGGCTTGCGGAATCGATTTCTTGCCTAGTCTTCTAATCCGTCGTCTGAGGCGACGCATATAGTGCCAGAGAATGGTCTTCCCCTGCTCGTTGGCTTGTGGATATTGAGAGCAGTAATACTCGTAGAGACACTTCAGTTCTTCAATTGTCATGTTTTTTAACATTATTTGATTCTCCTTGGTGTGGTGTTTTGGAGAGTAGAGAGTTGCTTAAATTTGAGATAGGTCAAAAACCTTTTTCAACTGCTGTAACTTGATTTGAGGTAGTTGTCGGCTGCCACTCCTTTTACGACCGCCAGACTTCTTACTGGTAGGAGTAGGGAAAGGATTGGTGACTACAGCGAGGTAACGATAACTGTAGTCAATCCCGTATTGAGATGCAAAATATGCAGCTTCGTTTTTCTGACACTCGTCAGGGAGCAAGCAATAATCGGTCATTTATAAAACCTCTTTGATTACTGTGTTTTATGAGCAGAGGAGGAGATGAGTGACGATTGGCTCAATTTCTTTGTCGAGTTCGAGATACGGACTAGCTTTAAAGAAACCATTTTCTGTTTCGTTCAAGATTTTTTCGGTAGCCAGAAATGCACCCAAGATAATCTGGTATTCGGTGCTTTGTGGATTAATTTTTTTGAGCGTCGCTCCATAATAACGATACTCTGCTTTTAACTTGTCACGTAGAGATTCTAATTGTCGAGCTTGTTCTCTGATAGCGGTAATGATTTGTTCGGTATTCATAGCATCTTGCTCCTGAGTAGACAAAAGCATAAACATCTTGTCGCGATCGCGAATTGCTCCCGTTAACTGTATCGATTCATGCTTCTGTTCAATCCTCCTAGCTTGCTTTTATTCTTGAAGAAGGTTCTACGGTCTTCTTCATAACGATGAAATCGAATGGCAGCAACTCTTCTAATAACTCTCGGTCGTTAACTCCTCTCGCTTTGAGGCAACAGTAATGAGATACCCGAAAGCTACGAGAAACGCCTATAACCGTATAAGGCTTCCCTTTAAAGTTAATCACATCGCCGCCAAATAAATCTTGGATATGTACGGGTAGCATATTTTCCTCCTTCATCGATGTAGGGAGATTGGTTTGTCTTCATTGCTCTTCGTCGCAACAAGGACTTAAAAGAATGACTGTTTCCTCCGGTTGAAACGATCTGCCTGTCGAAAGTTGTTGGCTGATAATGCGACCATAGTTATCACTCACCTTCACCCAAATCTCGTCTCTTTGAGGTAGTTGAAATAATTGGAAAGGATAGATCTTCTCGAACGGTTTTTCTGCTATGGATGCAAGGAGTAATTCAACTGTCATTATTTTGTGGAACCGAGAAAAAAGTTAATTAGCAGAGTGGCTAGAAATAGCTGTTGCGACAATAGAAATAAAGGTTTTCCTTTTTACCCTTCCGATTGTGGTTGTAGATATCGTCCCATAGTTGCATCGTCATAAAGAACCCAGTACCAATTACCATCTGTCGCCTTATCGGCTTGTTTTTGGGCTTCAATGTATTCTTCGGAGGTAAAACACTTGATTTCTGAGAAATCTTCGCCATCAGTTAAAACGTATTCGAGGCGCTCCATAGTTTTGTCCTTTCCCAAAAGTATCTGATGTTCTGTGAGCGGTTAAATTCTTAGAAAATTAGGCTTAATTCTCCTTGAAAAAGGAATTTAATAATTCTTCTTCAAGGATGCGATCGCAATCTTCAAAGTTGGTGAAGGTCTTGTAGCAGTAGCAGATGACGAACTTTCAGTCAAAAACCTCGCTAACCAACTCGCCTCTTTCTATCTCTTGGCAGGCAATTTTCCATGCCTCGTCTTTATTGGCGGCTTTGACTATTAAATAGCGATGCGTATTCTCATGATAATTAATAATTAAAACGGTAAAAGACATTTTTCTTGAAATTCTCTCCACAGTGATGTTGTTAGACTTAAAAAGTGAGAGTGTCTGCAATTAGTCGTATTGGGGTAGTTGTAGGATGCCATCAACAAGGGTATCAGCAGGCTCACCATCGGGCATGATTGCCCACACAGGTTCAGCGCCAGAACCCTGACAAACGCGACCGTCGCACTCATAAAGGTAGTCTCTGGGGGGAGAAAATTTTTCGCCATTGTAAGCAAATTGACCTTCTACGCGGTCGCCTTCTACGCGCTCGTGCAACCAGACGAAAGTGCCCTTATTAAAGGCACAGTAGTGGAGAATGACGACCGTACCGCGTTCGAGGGGTCGGAAGTCATCGAGGGTTAACGGTCGGTCTGTTGGTAAAAGGGGCATAATTTTCTATTTGATAATGACTCGTGAATTAAATAGCACTAACCCATAACGAACTCTCCCCGATTGATGAATGAGATCGCTTCATTAGTGAGCGAAAGCCAACAAAAAACCGACAGCCTCAACTGTCGGTAAAGGCTATCCTGGAAAAAGAATCTTCTCTTGCAATAATTAGGAAGTCTTCTTTTTTTCAACCAGTCTTTTTAGAATGGCTTTTTGTTCGGCGAGGGGAGGATGTCACTCTTTTTAAGTGTCAGTGTTTCTCGTCTTAGACGATAGATTTTTCGGATTGATTGGGATCTTCTACGGGTGCTAAAACTAGTTCTACTGTCATCGGTATATCAGTAACAACCACTTACCTACTATTCCACCTAAACTTGCACCGATAAATCCTGCCAGTATTGTAGATGTATCTATCTTGCCCAAAGTCGCTAAACTAATTAATTGACTTAAAAAGAACCAGATAATGGAAACAAGACATGGGGATTCTAAAAAAATTGATAAATTGATTTTCTTTCGATAGATAAGAGTAGCATCATCAATCAAATAATAATCTTCATTTAACTCTTTTTGAGAGAAAACCGATACGGTCAGTTTTTGACAATTTAACGATGCTTTTAAAGCTTGAGTAGCTTCATCGATAATAATTCTAGCAGGCTCTAACCAATCTGGTTTAAACCATAGTCTATAAGTTGGAAGAATTACAATCACTTCAAATCTTGAATTGTTATCGATAAATTCAAGATTGATTTGTGGATCTCTTGGCTCGATATATATCGCATTGGGTTGATATTTTTGAATTAAAATTTCTTGAAGGGTTTTGATGAACTTATTAGTCATTTCTTGCTGTCCAATCCGAATCGGTTAGCTTATTGGTTAAGTTATTTGAGCTTGTCTTCTTGCAAAGCTTGAAACTGTTCGCTTTCCATTCTTGCCAGGTGAGTCGAGGCTTCGGCTAGTTGAAGGGCAAGATTCATGCGCCATTGCGGATCGGTTTCCTCCCATAATTCCTGAGAAAGTATCCGAACGCTGTAGCGATAATATTCAATCGAGTCAGGAGCAACGGTATGAGTAGAATTCATGATTGAACCAAAAGCGTTCTAACGTTTAACAAAACCCGTTCGGGTTCGAGATAGTTGAAAGAAATTTGAACAAAAATGTTGAGCGCAGTCCTCACCTAGACCTGGAAGGTTAGGTGGGGTTAGCTCTCACCAAATATAAAACGCGCAGCATCATTTTTTTATTCTGGTTTTTCCTGATTCTGGACGTATTCG
>JAAUUT010000045.1 GCA_012031035.1 Candidatus Altimarinota bacterium
CATACCGAAAAAAAGTACGAGTAGGTTCGGTTTTGTTCGACCGAGAGCGATCGATTCTCGTTAGTTCTATGATGGGGAAAGGTTATTAACAGAGTTCGGCGAGCAGTAATCAGTCCTACGCCTCGATCGCTGTTAATTGTTAAAATCGAGTTCGGTATTGAACTCTAAACTCATTGAAAGAATAGTCATACGAGAAACCCACATAAGAATCTTCCCCGACTCTATAGTTGCTTTCAATTAGCGGAAACAATCGTAGATCGGACGCTCCCACTGCGTTACCCACTGCATTTTCTACATCATAAACAACACCTTGCAAAAGTAAAGGTAAAGCGATTTGTACTAAGCCATATTGCAAGAGTTGGTCGGGATTTTGGTTTTGTAGCACGTCTGCCAATTCAAGAAATTGTTGGCTCAAAAGACTGACAAGTTCCCCTTCAGATCGCGGAGGACTGCTAGTGAGGCTGACAATGGGGTTACTCAATAACCCTATATCTGAATCGTTACCCCGCAAGGCAAGAACTTGAAGACAAGTTTCTAAGCGTTGTAATTCTTCTGGAGTATAATTTGCCTGCTTGGAGAAAGGCGGAGCCGAACTCGGACGAATTTGGCAAGCATCTGCAACATCTCTGCTCAAATTTGGCAATAATTGGCTGAGTTGTCCTTCAATACTCAAGTTAACATCGACTCTTCTCGCTCTACTAAAATTATCGATGGGAATCTCATTATTGCGATCGGCTTGTAGTCTCGTATTGGGAAGCTCGGTAACTAGCGTTCTCAATCTAATTGCCAACTCTGGATTGAGTAAACCTCGATCGCGTTCAAAAACAATAACATTTCGATAGCGACGATCTAAAAGAAATCGCGTTTCTAACAAGCTGACTCTGCCTCGATCTAGATCGATCGCCCCTTGCGCTTGTATATTGTTAGGTCTAGTTACAGGCCCGTTTAAGGTCAAAGCACCGCCAAAATCAAAATCATAGAAGGTGTCTGAGATGGATAAATCTTCTAAAAAGACGCGCAAATTGTTTAATCTTGGTACGACAGCAGCATCATTTCTGGCAGGGGTTGTTGGTCGATTGACGATCGCGCGAATTTGACCTTGGTTATTGGCTTGTTGCTGTTCTGGGACGAAAACTTGCCCGTTGCTCAAGCGTACCTCGCCCCCAATTCTGGGACTAATCGCCGCACCCGTTACCGAAACTCTAGCATCAACCCCACCTTCGTAAAGATTTTGTATGTCGATTTGTCCTCGTTCGATCGCGATAGTTAAAGGATTAGCGGCATTGCGATCGCCTCTAGGAAGCGGGAAAAAGAGCGGCAAGACTCCACTCGCTGTCAATCGGCTTTGGGCGAAGGTTCCTTCTAATTGCTCGATCGATAGAAGTTGGTCGTTGAGAGCAATCTGACCGTTGACGACCAGCGTATCTGGCAACGTTGCACTTCTGAGTTGAGCATCTTGTAGCGTGACTAGACCTTTAGCTGCTAAGTCGTAGATTCTAAACCCTTCGCTCAAATCTAAGCGTCCGTTAGCTTGTAGGTTTACTTCTCCGTTCCCGTCTACCCAAGCAATTTGTCCTTGGGTAAAAATTTCTAGCAACGATAAAGCATCGGTTCCCAACCTCAGATTTACCTCGACTTGCTCGTTGGTTTCTGGTGTAGTTGGATAGGGGACAGAAGCATAAAGTTGCACGATTGAATCGTTGGTGGTGCGAGTTTCTAATCGTGCATTGGCATAGTTAAAAGTCCCTGCTAGTCGGCGATCGATCTCTCGACCGTTGAAAGCCGCATCGGTAAAATTATACTGTCCTTCAATCTTGGGATTGGGTAAGCTACCCGACAAAACTGCTCTCGCCTTGAGATTACCTGCAACATCAGCAGGAAGTTGAATGAAAGTATTAACCGTATCAACCGATAAATTTTCTACGACTAATTCTGAGGGTTCGAGGGTTTGGGTTGCCGTTCTTAACCCGCCTGTAAACGTCACCAGCGAATCTCGAATTTGAATTCGTGCTGGGTCGATCCGCACTACGCCATCTTGAAGGCTACCATTAAGGACGATATTCTCGATGGGGATTATCTGCGAGTTTGCCGTGACTAACCCTAGAGGTTCAACAATGGTAGCAAAGGTAGGCTGAGGATACCACTCCCAATTATCTCCTTCAAATTGAAAATTGACTTGCGGGTTCTGGAGCGTCCCAGCTAAAGTAACAGTGGTATCAAATACGCCACGAATATCTAATTCGGTTGGCGCTCCTCCTGTTTCCCGTTGCGCTGCTAGGGATCGAATTATGCGATCGATTTCCCACAAGCGATTGACTTGGTTTGAGATAGGAGCATTAACTCGACCGATTTCTCTTGCTCGTACCTCTTCTGCTGTAGCGAAATCGGGTTTCTGAAGTTGTACAAGCGAAATTAAAGTTGGCACATCATAGATTTGCAATGTTGTCAAGACATCTTGAACGTAGCCATTCTTGGCTTGTAATCGTCCTTCGATTGCGCCGGATGCGAAGTTAATGGCTCCTTGTCCTTCGTAGCTGCCTCTTTCTAAGTCTAAGACAGCGCGATCGAGACGAGCAACGTTGTTTTCATAGCTAAAGCTGGCGTTAAAGGCTCTAGCTTGTCGTCCGCCGACGCGGGGTTGCACGACGGCGATATCGCCCCTACCCGTTAGCGTGTAGACGTTAACATCAAGATTAGCGCTCAATTGTCCTTCAAGCGTCCCCAAAATTCCGTATTCTGAGGCAGGTGCTATGTTTAAAAGTTCGAGAGGGAAGTTTTCGACTCGCGCCACCAAGCGAGCGCCAATTTGTCGCCCATGGGCGACAATTTCAGGTAAGTTGTCCGTTGTTTGTCGAATTTGGAAGGACGAGACTAAATAAGGAATCCGACAGTCCGGGCGCGTACAAGGAACGAGGTTAGCGGAGATAATATCGTCTTCGCCTTGTAAATTGAGAGCGATTTCTTGTCCTGGGGCAATGGTTACGGGGCCGCTAAGAATGGGGTCAAATGGTCTGTCGTTGAGGGTAAAATCTAAGAGTCTGAGATTGCCCGATAAAAGGATACTACCTGGCGCTGTAGGGGCGCTGAGGAGATTTTGAGCGACGAGACGACCTTGAAATTGTCCATCTCCTGTTACATCTAATTCCTGGGGCAATAAAGAGCGACTGACGGGAATTTGGGCGACTAATTCGGTTAGTGGCAGGCGATCGAGGTCGGAATTGGCTCTAACATTTAAATTAGTGGCAATATCTGGGGATGTAAAGAGGTTAGAAACGAGGATCGTCCCGTTGGCATTGAGATTAACTGCTTGGTCTTCTAGACGCAGCGCGATCGTTCGTGCTTGGATGGGTAAATTGGCATCCGCTTGGAAAAGCGGTCTAATACTGCCAGAAAGACTGACTAAACCATCGAGATTGCCGAGTTTTTGTCGGGCGAGATTGGGTTGGAAGCGATCCAGAATTTCAGTCGTATTGAGATTGGAAGCGAGAATATCGGTTTGCCAGAGATTATTATTTAACTGGGCAACTGCCGTAACGGTTCCCCTAGCAACCGCTAAACGTGCATCTGCCGTTGCTCGAAAACTACTAAAATCGGGCGTAGAATCGAGCGAGGCGAGTAAAGAAGCTACATTTCCCGTTAAATTTACTTGAGAGCTATTTAAGCGAGTTGGCAGATTTAAATTAGGCAACAATTGAGTTAGGGAAACTCGACCCGCATTAGCGACTGCCCTAACAATCCCATTTTCCAACGCTCCCGAAGCTGTTACCCTACCATCAGCAACGTCGAGTAATGCCGTAACATTCCCTTGAAAACGCCTTGCAGCAACGCTAGAACCTTGCAAAAGGTCGTCGAGTGCGCCCGATAAATTGATGCGAGTTTGCCTTAAATTAACGGGAGCAGATAGATTAGGAAGGAGAGGATTGAGAGAAAATTGAGAAGCAAGAACAGATGCTGCGATCGCGCCTCTGGATAACTCGCTGGTAAGATTAATTAATCCTTCTTCTGCTCTTACTGTTAGATTAGCAACTCCATTGAGAGTATTGAGGTTAAAAGAATCTAAGCGCCCCGACAATGCAACATTCGCATTCTGTAGGGTTGGATTTTTATTAACGACATAATCGCAGTAAGTAGAAGGATTCTCAGTACAAATTGGCGAGATAAATGGCGTTAACTCAAAAGAATTCGCCCTCACCAACGTTTGCCATCTTTTACTGTTGAGATTGCCGCTTCCCGTAACGAGGGCCGTTCCTTCATCCGTCCGTAAAACTGTATTGCGAATCGCAATATTATTGTTAGCTAAAAGAACTTCTCCCCTTCCAGACAAGTCAACGTTGCGAGTTCTCGCCTGTGGGATTTGCCATCTAAGAGAGGCATTAGGGTTATCAATTGTGCCGCGTAATTGCCCTTGGGCGGTTAGGGTTCCAACCGTTACATCTTGAGGTAGGCGATAATAGGGATCGGCGATCGCTTCTGTCGGTAACTGTGCCCTGACATTAAATTGCAGGGGCATTTGGGCAAAGTCGGCGATGGGTTTGTTTTCTTCTAACGCCTTACCAATACCAGTATTGAGTCTGCCACTACCAATAATTTGTCCGCCTGCGGTAGGTAGAATTTGCAAACTTCTGAGGGTAATTCTATCTAAATCGGCTATAAAATTGGCATTAACTTGTCTAAAGCGAGTGAGATCGACTTGAAGCGTTCTCGTATTGCTAATCGTCCCCGTAACGATGGGGTTCTCGACTAGTCCCCTCACTTGCAGGTTAGCTTGTACGTCCCCGCCGACTCGCACGGGTGAAGTTACAGGTAAAATTCTTACGAGATTGGCAATATTTACGGGATTGACTTTGACATCAAGATTGTATCCATTCTCCCAATCTACCTCGCCTGTAATGCTTGTATCGACAACTTGACCTAACCTTGCCCGCGCTTGTTCGATGAATACTTTTTGTCCTTGTAAATTGAGAGCAAGATTGAGTCTCAGGGGCGCTTTGATATTGTTAATGTTGGCTTCGATCTGTTGAAGATTGAGATTGCCTTGCCCTTTAGACTTTTCAACGTCATCATAAGAAGGTAGATTGAAGTTTAAATTGGCATCAAACTGACCTCGATTGAGTTTTATGGGCGAGTTAGGAATGAGATTAACTAACTCAGTTAAAGATAATTTTTCAACGGCGAGTTCTGCTTGCGTTTTGCCCGTGTCGAGTGTTGTTTCGCCTTTGACGCTAATCGCACTGTTGAGGACGCTTGCATCGATATCGTAGCTTATGGGGGTTCCTTCAGTATCGAGATAGCGAACTTCGCCTTCATTAGTTATGGTTATTGGGGTTTTTGCTCCCGCGGGAAGCAGCGTTACTCGGCCATCTTGGACTCTAACGGTAACATCTAAATTAAATGGCAGTTTCTCGCCTTGTTTTAACTCTAAATCAGTCCACTGTCCTTTTTGGTTTTGGGAAAGATAAAGATCGGGAGAAGCGATATCTAGTTCGATGGGGAGGGGTTGACCAAATAGTACGGGAAAGGGGTTAAAACTGACATCAATCGTTTGCAACGAGGCACGAGTGCGGTCGGTTGGGGTAGGAGGAAGCGTAGAAGCCCCAAGGCGAAAGCTATTGAGCGTCCAAGATCGGCTTTGCAATTCGCCGACTTTGACGGGGCGATTGAGTATATTACTTATTTGGGTTTCGAGGATCGAAGGTAAATTTTGATACAAGTAGTATCGAAGTCCAGCGTAACCCACAGCAGCGATCGCGACTCCAGATACTCCAATAACCAACGTAGCTGGATGTCTGGCAATGCGAAGCAAACGAAATAAAAGATTTTGACGTTCGGGCGGCTCTGGCGGGGTATTTTGAGAGGAATTGGTCATTTTTAAATTCGCCAATAGTTATTGCTGCTTTGATACAGGCAAAACCAACCATAAAAAAGTTGTTAATCGATGGCGACTAACTTTAGTTAGATGTTTGACTGTCTGTTAGGTGTGAGAGGCCGACGTGTTTAGGTGCTATGTTATCGCATTACCAATCGTTCGTAGCGAGCGATTTCTTAGGTTCAGTGCTACGCGGATCGCGTATAAATTTAACTATCACAAGAAAGATAAAAAGTAGAGAATTTTTTTCGGTTTTTATAACGAGAGAAGGTAAGAAGATTGTCTCTAAAATGAATCTAATCAGACATATTTTGATAGAGTGAAGGGTGTTAAGTGCCTGTTCTTGATTGTTTAAGCTCTTTTTAGATGAGTATCACTGGAACTTTAGAGACGTTTTCTCTACCTGAGATATTTCGACTGATTGACTCAGGTTCTAAGTCAGGTCGTTTGATCTTACAAATTTTGCCAAACCAAATTAACCTAAAATCTCGACTATACTATCTTTGGTTTGAGGCGGGACGGCTGGTAGCAATTAGCGATCGCCTAAATTCTCAAAGTTTAATCGATATTATCAAAAGTCGGGGTTGGCTAGATTCCAAGACGCTCGCTCAACTTAAGATAGCTTCTCTCAACGATCGACCATTAGGGATATATCTAAAAAAACTCAATCTTTTAACCTCTTTACAACTTCAACAAATCTTTAATCTTCATCTCGATATCGTTTGTCAACTGTTTGAAGGTTCTGAAGGCTGGTTTCAATTCGATACAATCTTACCCCAGTCTCAATCTGAAGGTTTGCAAGCAATGCCCTGGCACGAAATGACAGGCGAAAGTATTAAAGCGACAGAAGTCGTACTTAAGGCTTTGCGATCGCAAAAAAATTGGCATATTTTTGTCAAACAATTACCAGAACCCGAATACGCGCTACAAAAGTTAAAGACACAATCTGAGTTGCAGCTTCTCCCATTAGAATTGCAAATTTGGAAGCTTGCTAACGGACAAATTTCTCTAGGAGCGATCGCCAATAAAATAGAGCTATCATTCACTTCAGCACAAAGAAGTGCTTTTTGCTTAATTATGGCTGGATTGGTAGATAACATTCCAATAGCTAATGCAAGTTTGAGTTTGCTTAATCCTAGCGATAGATTAATTCCCGCGTTACCTATCTCTCAAACCGCTACACAAAACCAGTCAGCCTTACAAAAGTCTAACTTTAGTTTTTCATGGTTACAAAATTTAGTGACTTTTTCGCGACTGAAGTAAATGAGTAATCGGTAACTGATAACTGGTCGCTGAATTTGGCTAGGGGAAAAAACCATCATATCGTTGCGATCGCTTATCTTTTCAATGAGTTTACCCATCGTTTATCATCCCAATTACGTCGCGCCACTGCCAGAAGAACATCGCTTTCCGATGGCTAAATTTCAACTTCTTTATGAATTACTGATTGCTGATGGGATTGCTTGTCGCGATCGCGTCTATTCCCCAGAAGTTCCACCATCAGAATTAATCGAACTCGTCCATACCTCCGAATACATACGGGCCTATTGCCAAGGAACTCTCGATCCCAAAGCACAACGACGGATCGGATTGCCGTGGAGTCCGGCTTTAGCCAATCGAACTCGCGTTGCAGTTGGCGGAACGATTTTGACGGCGCAACTTGCCTTGCAATACGGGTTAGCTTGTAACACGGCGGGGGGAACTCATCACGCATTTCCAAGTTATGGTTCGGGATTTTGTATATTTAACGATCTTGCGATCGCGCCTCGCGTCCTGCAAAAACTAGGATTGGTAGATACAGTCCTGATTATCGATTTAGACGTGCATCAAGGCGATGGAACGGCGCATATTTTTGAAGGCGATCCCAGCGTTTTCACTTTCTCGATGCACTGCGAGGCAAATTTTCCTGGAATTAAGCAAAAAAGCGATCTCGACGTACCCTTACCCGTTGGTTTAGATGATGATGGCTACTTACAAATCCTAGCTCAATATCTCCCAGATTTACTTTATCGCATCGATCCCGATTTAGTTTTATACGATGCTGGTGTAGATACTCATGTGAGCGATCGCCTGGGTAAATTATCGCTTACAAATACAGGAATTTATCGTCGCGAACTTCAGGTTTTAAGGACTTGTGTGGCGGCTGGCTATCCGGTAGCTTGCGTTATTGGTGGTGGATACGCAGACGATCTTAATGGATTAGTTTATCGTCATTCTCTCGTCCATCGAGCCGCTAATGAAGTTTATCATCAATTTGTATAAATATCGCGATCGGGTAGGTTGGGAAGCCAGTGCGACGGACTCTCAGATAAGGCGGAATTATTTCCGCCTCCGAGTCCTCGTCTTGGCGGTTTCCGCCCTTGGAACATCCTTGCTGAGTTTAATCAATTGTGCAGGCGCGACCAAACTTTAGTTGGTAATCCCCAAATATAGATGAAGCCTTCGGCTGCTTTGTGATCGAAGCCATCATCAGCACCATAAGTAGCCAAATCGGTTGCATAAAGAGAATTTTCTGATTTGCGACCGACTACATTGGCATTACCTTTGAAGAATTTGACTCGTACCGTACCCGAAACTTGTTCTTGGGTTTTTAAAATGAAAGCATCGAGGGCATCTTTTAAGGGACTGTACCACAATCCCCGATAAATTAAATGACCGTAAGTTTCCTCAATTCCGCGTTTGTACTGCGTCACGTCGCCCGTTAGGGTTAAGCTTTCTAGATCGCGATGCGCGTCGATAAGGACTAGTAAAGCAGGTGCTTCATAGATTTCTCGCGATTTAATCCCGACAACGCGGTTTTCGAGCATATCAATGCGTCCTACGCCATGATTTCCTGCGATCGCGTTTAACTGAGAAACTAAGCTTACGGGGTCGAGAAAGTTGCCGTTGAGACTGACAGGAATCCCCTTTTCAAAACTAATTTCTACATATTCTGGTTCGTTTGGCGTATCCGCGATCGCTTTTGTCATCTCATAGACTTCTTCTAGCGGTTCGTTCATCGGATCTTCTAGCGCCCCTGCTTCGATGCTGCGACCGAGTAAATTGCGATCGATACTATAAGGAGAAGACTTTTTCACGGGCGATTGAACGCCAAAACGCTCTCCATAGGCGATCGTTTCTTCGCGACTCATGCCCCATTCCCGCGCGGTGCGAGAACTTTGATATTGGGATTGAGCGCTGCAATGCTAACATCAAAGCGTACTTGGTCGTTTCCTTTGCCAGTACATCCGTGCGCTACTGCATCCGCCCCATATTTTTCGGCAGCTTCTACCAAAAGTTTAGCAATTAGCGGACGAGCCAAGGCTGTAGAAAGCGGATAGCGATTTTCATACAACGCATTTGCTTGAATGGCACAGAACGCATAATCTTTTATAAAAGTATCTTTAGCATCTGCCACTAAGGATTCTACCGCCCCGCATTTTAGGGCTTTTTCTTGGATGGGGCCGAGTTCGTCACCCTGTCCTAAATCGGCTGCTAGGGTAATTACTTCTTTTACGCCCCACTCTTCTTTAAGATAGGGAATACAGACGGAAGTATCTACGCCACCTGAGTAGGCTAAAACAACTTTATTTGCGCGACCCATATCAATCTTGATTCCAGAAAATGACTAATTGGCTATTGTATCTTAGCAGCTAGAGAGGATAGCACAGTGTTTAGTCTTAACTATTAAAGATTTTTATTTAATGTTCTAAGAATCAAGAATTTGTCAAAGGATAGTACAGTCACTTTTCAATATTATGTACAGATAAATTATTTAATTTTGCGACCCACTAAGAAATTAATTTCCTAGCTAAGAGATTGTTTATCAAGTAAATCTTAAGAGATTGAAACAGAAATTTTTGGTAGAGTATTTTGTCTATACGTTTTAGAAGATACAATATGTGGAAAGAATTCCAGATGAAGCTATAGTGATTCGAGGAGGTCGCAACCTTCCTGATGACATTAGGCGTGGAACAGGTACTCACCCAAGCGGTATAACAGGAATTTCGGTAGAATGTGCAATAGGAGCTTCAATCGAGGAGCTTGCGGCAGTTATTCCTCACGGACAACTTGGTTGCACCACTGTAGAAAAAATTCGTCAAGCTGGTGGAGATGTAATTAGAACTTCGGGTAGAAGTCTCAATCATGCAACGTTAGTAGGGTTAACTCCAGAACAAATCAGTTCTCTTTTGACACCTACAATTCCTAAACCCCGATAAATTAAATTTAAGTATGGAGAGGCTTAATGAGTGTATCAAAGCAACCACTACAGCATAATACTGACGAGCGACAACAAAAATTAGTCGAGAATCAGAGGATTTTTGTGGATTTTCATAATGCTGATGCTCAAGGTCGTCTTCGTCTAAATTGTATTGGTACAATTGAAGATCTTTCCGCTCAAAAAATTGGATTGCATTCCGGTCAAAAACTTACTTTTTATAGTGAGGATTTAGAAGTAAATGGAGTAGTTGAATATTCTGATTTAGAACATATATGGGTTGCGATCGTTGATTGGAATGAAATTAAGCAAATAGAAGAAGTAAATCCAGTACAAAAAAGATTTTTCCATGTAGAAAAGCATCGAGTTTCTACAGGGCATATGTTTGGGAAGTTGCCTGATGAGGCGAAACGAGACTTAAAGAATTCTGGTGTTTTGAGAGATTTGGCTCTTCTACTCATGGACGAGCCTGAGTTGCGTCAAAACATAGAACAGAAAGGTTTCGATTTAGAGGAAATTATTAATATGGTTTCCCAAGAAGGTGAACCTAAGTAATTTTCAATTGAGTTACCCCAGACAGGTCAAAGATCGCAACATTATTAAGTTAGAGCATATTTAAGCAGCCGAAGAGGATTTAACAGATGAGCCAAGTCAAACAAATTTCAGGAAAAGGAATTCCAGTTGTTGGAGACGATATCGATACCGATAGAATTATTCCCGCGCGTTTTTTTGCGTTGCGTTACCTTTGACGGATTGGGAGCGCAGGTTTTTGCAGACGATCGCGCTCAAGCCAACGGAGAGCATCCCTTCGATCTGCCACAATATCAAGGGGCACAAATCCTCGTTGTCAATGCTAACTTTGGTTGTGGGTCTTCGCGAGAACATGCCCCCCAAGCTATTATTAAATGGGGAATTAAGGCGATCGTCGGCGAGAGTTTTGCTGAAATCTTTTTTGGCAATTGTGTCGCCAATGGCATTCCCTGCGTCACCGCAGCACCCGAAACGGTAAAACGATTGCAAGCGATGCTGCAAGCCAATCCGCAAGCTTCTATGTCTGTCGATTTAGCAACCATGCAAGTGAGTTGTGGAGATGCGATCGCGCCTATTTCAATTGGCGAAGGAGCCAAGCAAATGTTAACTTCAGGAACCTGGGATAGTTGCGCGCAATTACTCCAGAATGAGGACGAGATTGGGGTTGCAGCCTCGAAATTGCCTTATTTAGTTTGGGCATGAGCGTCCTTCGGAAGACAAGCTAGACAAGGTAAAAGATTGACTACTGAGCTACTCCCTAACGACTGGGCAAAAGTAGCATTGCGTCTCCAAAGGAATAAAAGCGATAGCCTTCTTGTATGGCTTCGCGATAAAGGTACATAACGCGATCGCGTCCGATCAAAGCACTGATTAAAATTAACAAACTAGAACGGGGCAAATGAAAATTGGTAATCATTCCCTCAACCACTTGCCAGCGATAACCTGGATAGATAAATAGATCGGTTCTTCCGCAAAACGGTAGCAAGTCCTCTGCGCCCGATTGTTTAGTCGCTTGAGCCGCCCCTTCTAACGCTCTAACAACCGTCGTCCCAACGGCAATAACCCGCCCTCCCCTGGCTTTGGTTTCCTTTATCTTGTCTACCGTTGCTTCAGGAACTTCGAGCCATTCCTGGTGCATGACGTGATGCGTAATATTCTCTACTTCTATGGGGCGAAACGTACCAACGCCAACGTGAAGTGTAATCTCGGCTCGTTGAATTCCTTTTTCCTGCAAGCAATCTAAAAGTTCCTCAGTAAAATGCAATCCTGCTGTTGGGGCTGCTACTGAGCCGGATTTTTTAGCATAAACGGTTTGATATTGGTCGGGTTGGGCGTGAGAGTGGGTTACGTAGGGCGGAAAGGGAATGTGACCGAATTTTTCAAGTAGATGCCAAAAAGAATGACCGGAGGGAATTTGAAATTGCAGAAGTCGCCCGCTAGTTGCTTCATCTCTAGCAATAACCTTGGCTTTGAGATCGATCTCTTCTGCTCGTTCGGAGTCAGAAGAAAGATCGAATACGATTTCTGTTCCTATTTTAAAACGCTTGCCCGGTTTAACTAATGCCAGCCAACAATTTTCGGCTTTCTCCTCTAGCAGTAAAATTTCGACCGGAGATCCAGTTGATTTATGTCCGAATAGTCGTGCGGGAATAACGCGAGTATTATTAAAAACGAGTAAATCGCCCGATCGCAACCAGTCTGGTAAATCGCGAAAAATCGCATGGTTATGAGTGGTGGGATTTACTACTAACAAGCGCGAACTATCTCTTGGCACTGCTGGCTCTTGTGCAATTAGCTCTGCGGGTAGCTCGTAATCATAGCTCGCTAATAACTGATTAGAGTTAGTGAGTTGTTCGCTGCTTGTCGTTTTTTCGGGAGTTTCGGTCATTGCCTCTGGTCGATTTGCTAAAAATTAATAATCCAAACAAGTCATAAATTTGGGTAGTTTTCCCCATTGTAAATCGATTAGATCGGGGGCTTTTCCCCTAGTAAATAGGTCATCTTTCTTGCAACACTAAGTAATAAGGCATCTACTGGGGTCGAGATCTTAGGTAGCAATTATGGACTATCTCTATTTTCTGGCTAATGCTAGCCTGACTCAAAGAGTCATCGAACATTTGGGCACGATGAATTATTTGTCGGTTTGTTCGATGACAGTTATACATCAGATTAATGGTTGGGTTATCAGAGTTAAATTTAAGCATTCTCTTACGCCCTACGAACATGGGAATTTTCGCGCGTTTATGAATGAACTGGGCATTCCCTATCAGCCCGAAATGCGCATTCAAATGGTTTTTTGGAGTTTAGATACAGGACAATCGCCTGTTGAGGTTATGCGTCGCTATCAAATTGCGATCGTTTCTCATGGAACTCCCGATGCTAGCGATATCCAAGCGTTTCGCCAACAGTTTACTGATGGTTTGGGCTATTGCCCAGAAACCTTAGCTTAGTAACATTATCGTTAAAGCGATCGCGCCGGCAACTATCATTAACCCAGCAGGCATGAATTTGCGAGTTTTTTGAAGCCGAAAAGCGAAAACAGCGATTAGGATAACTGTCATTATCCTAGCCAAAAGCGAGCCAAAGGGAAATCCCTGAAGTTGCATTAGGGCTGCGCCAATCAAAAGAATACCGCTTATTAACCCAGAAATCAGAGAAGGTTTGCTTTTGGCTTTTAGGTATCCGGCGACTCCGCCCAGAAGCATTAAAATTCCATAGGCGATCGCGGCTGCTATTGCTAGATTCATCGGACTAACTTGGTTAAGAAAGGACGATTTGGATCGCGCGTTGTAAGTCGTCTAATTCCCCGACAACTCGGCGCACGGGTTGGGGCAAAACTCTGATTAACGTAGGCGTAGTAGAAATGCGATCGATTTCTGCAAGTTCTGGGTGTTTGAGAATATCAATCACTTTCAGCGTATAGGGATGATTAAGCTGTTCTTCTAGAACTTGATGGAGCATTTGCAGCGTTCTTTTAGTAGTAATATCTTTTCCGGCCACAAATAAACGCAGGACGTAACCATGAATAGGATCGTGCAAAGGCGAGTCATCGAATAAGTCGTCAGCAAATCCGACTTTAGGGACAAAAAGCTGCTGTTTGTTATCCAAACGCACGATCGCATCGTGATTTTCCCAGAGTTGAGGAAACTGAGAGCGATAGGTTTCTAAAATAATGGGATTGCACGTTTCTTCTTGCCAATTGGCTACCTGCCAAACTAAGTCAGGAGTTTCAAAAATAGCATTGAGCAGGGGTTGATAGCGCGCTACCGCCGGATAGATTTCTGCGGCGGTTTTTAGCTGGCGCTGAGGATCGAGCCAGCGATCGACCGTTGCTGTATGGCTAGGGACTAAAAAATGAGGAGGTTCTGATAATCCTAGCAATTCTTGCAAAGCAATACAAAGATGTAGATGCCAGCGATCGCGCTTGCTAGGATCGATACAGTAGACTACATCTCCTCCTGGTGTGAATAACGCAATGCCTTTAAAAATTTCAGGCACGATATGAAGGGGATTGGTGAATGGGGACTGGGGACTGGGAGACAAGGAGGACAAGGAGGACAAGGAGGACAAGGAAGAATACTTACTTCCGACTTCCTTCCCAGACGCGATATATCGCGTCTACCGACTTCCGACTTCACTAATCCCCTATCGTATTATTTACATTTTACCTCGCAGCATCATCGCCATCTCGTTTGGTGTTGGTGCTAATTCTAGAGCAGTTTCTTCGGTGATACGTCCTTCTTGATAGAGGTTAAAGAGAGATTGATTGGTTGTAATCATGCCATCGTATTCGCCTTGCTTCATCAATTCTAAAATTTCATCATTTTTTCCCTGACGAACATAATCTTTAACGGTTTCTGTATTAATCATGATGTCGTGATAAGCAGCCCGTTTTCCATCGGTAGTACGGCACAACCCTTGAGCAATAATTGCAATCAATCGATTCGGCGATCGCCATCCGCATCGCCTCTTGTTCGTCGGCGTTGTAAAGGCTGAGAATACGTTCTAAGGTTTTAACCGCGCTGTTGGTGTGTAGGGTTCCCATGACTAAGTGACCCGTTTGAGCAGCTTTTAGCGCCGTATTCACTGTTTCGCGATCGCGCATTTCCCCAACTAAAATGATATCGGGGTCTTCGCGCAAGGCAGCTTTGAGCGCATTATCAAACTTTAAGGTATGAATGCCGACTTCTCGCTGTTTAATTAAAGAACGGCGGCTTTGGTGAACGAATTCAATTGGGTCTTCAATGGTAATGATATGTTTGGCGTGTTCTTTGTTAATGTAATCCACCATCGCCGCCATCGTCGTAGATTTACCCGAACCCGTCGGCCCCGTTACTAAAATCAGTCCCTTGTGAGAATCGGAAATATCTTTAAAGACGGGAGGCAATCGCAACTGCTCGATGGTTAAAATCTTTAGAGGAATCAAGCGCAGTACCATCCCAGACCCTCTGAGACTGTCAAAAACGTTAATACGAACGCGGGCAAAATTCGTATTGAGTTGCGCCGTCAAAATTCTAGTTCTTTTTTTGAATCGCTGAATTTCTTCTTCGGTTAGAATCTCCCGCAACCAACTCATAAACGTGTTGTTGTCTGTTTCTGGGTATTCGAGGATCATCATTTCACCGCGATCGCGCATTCGTGGCGGTTCTCCCACTCCTAAGTGAATGTCAGAATATCCCTGGTCGTAGGCACGACGCACGAGTTGTGCCAGCGAGGGTTGATTGGGGGCACGTCCTTGTGCTTTTGGTGGAGGTGGCGGTGACGCAACAGGACGCATATTTTGCCCTGGATTGACTGGTGGCGGGGGAGGAACTGGGGGCATAGAACGCGGTGCTTGAGTCATAAAAATCTCCAGAAGCTCAAAAAACTATCGTTTTACTTACAATTAGTGGCGGATTTAGAAAGTGTTACCGATAGTATTCCCAAAACTGAAGACTCGCTAACAGCGATCGAGCAAAATTCAAGGAAGTGGAGAGTGAGGGAAATTCTGGGAAGGGAAAGGAGAAATAACTTTACCGCATAGCGGAAGTGGCGGGTAGTTTACTTAGTAGGTTCTTAATTTATTAGAAAAAGTAGGATGTTTGATAATTAAAATCATTTTCTACTTTAAGCGATAGTTATGAGTTTGATTCTTATTTTTTAGAAAGTAATGATAATTATTATCTTTATCTAAAAATTAAATAAAATAAAACAAAAATTAGACATAATTTTTTCTGGTTTAGCGTAAAGTATGAATAGACGTTCAAGTGTCTAATTATAATTAAGATCGATCTGTAAAATGAAACAAACCAAAAATAATCGCTTTGGATGTTGTAGTTGTAGTCACGAGGATGAAAACCAACACAGTCGCCGTGAGAATCACAATCATAATCATGCTCATAACCACGAGCATAGTGACGAAGATGGAGATTTTGAGTTAAAAAGAGAATTACTACCCATTTTCTTAGTAATCATTTTATTTACTTTAGGTTTTACATTTGAAGAGACATTACACAATACTCCTTTCTCTATTGCTGAATACCTAGTTTTTATTCCTGCTTATCTTTTAAGTGGATGGAATGTTCTAACGATTGCTGGACAAAACATTCTTCGAGGCAGATTTTTTGATGAAAACTTTTTAATGACTATTGCTACTTTAGGCGCTATAGCGATTCACAAACTCCCCGAAGCAGTTGGAGTCATGTTGTTTTTTAAAGTTGGAGAATTGTTTCAAGAATATGCCGTAGGTCGTTCTCGTAAATCGATTAAATCTCTCTTAGAAATTCGTCCTGACTACGCCAATGTTAAAGTCAATGGAGAAATTAAAACTGTCTCTCCAGAAGCGATTAATCTTGGCGATTTAATCGTGGTTAAACCAGGGGAAAAAATTCCTTTAGATGGTGAAATCATCAGTGGAGATTCTCAGGTTGATACTTCAGCTTTAACAGGAGAATCAGTCCCTCGTCCGGTTGGAGTTGGAGAAACGGTTTTAGCGGGAATGCTAAATCAAACGGGAGTTTTACTGGTCAAAGTAACTAAATTATTTGGCGAATCTTCAATTGCTCGAATTTTAGATTTAGTGGAAAATGCTAGTTCCAAAAAATCGCCTACTCAGAAATTTATTACCAAATTTGCTCGTTATTACACTCCGTTTGTTGTTTTTGCTTCCCTCGCTGTTGCCTTAATTCCTCCTTTAATCATTCCTGGCGCTAGTAAATGGGAATGGGTTTATCGCGCTCTCATTTTATTAGTTATCTCTTGCCCTTGTGGATTAGTCATTAGCATTCCTTTGGGTTACTTTGGGGGCGTTGGTGGTGCTGCCAAGCGAGGAATTCTTGTTAAAGGTGCTATGTATCTCGATACCCTTACGCAAGTCAAAACAGTCGTTTTTGATAAAACAGGAACTTTGACTAAAGGAGTATTTAAAGTTACCGAGATTGTAACGAGAAATGGACTGACAAAAGATGAATTAATTTCAGTAGCTGCTCAAGTAGAATCTCATTCAAATCATCCCGTAGCGCAGTCAATTCGCGAAGCTTACGGACAACAGATTGATGATTCTGAGGTAAAAGATTATCAAGAAATTGCAGGTCATGGCATCAAAGCGACTGTCAAAGAAAAAGTAGTTATTGCTGGAAATGATAAGCTGCTGCATCGAGAAAACATCGAACACAATACTTGTGACGTTCGAGGAACAGTAGTTCATCTAGCAGTAGATAATTGCTACGCAGGTTATATTTCAATTGCCGATGAAATTAAAGATGATGCCCCTTATGCAATTTCTCGTCTCAAAAAATTAGGCGTAGAAAATACAGTTATGTTGACTGGAGATAGCAGAATTGTTGCTGCAAAAATTGCCGACGAACTGGGATTAGATTCCTACATGGCAGAGTTATTGCCAGAAGACAAAGTTGAGGCACTCGAAAAAATCATCGCTCAATCTGGAAGCAAGAAAAAGGTAGTTTTTGTCGGCGATGGGATTAATGATGCACCCGTCATAGCGAGGGCAGATGTGGGTATGGCAATGGGGGGATTAGGTTCGGATGCGGCGATTGAAACGGCTGATGTTGTCATTATGACTGATGCACCTTCCAAGGTAGCTGAATCGATTCAAGTTGCTAGAAAAACTCGCAATATTGTTTGGCAAAATATCATCTTTGCTATGTTAGTTAAAGGGTTGTTTATTACCTTGGGCGCAATTGGTTTGGCAACGATGTGGGAAGCAGTTTTTGCCGATGTAGGTGTAGCGTTAGCAGCTATTTTCAATGCGACTAGAATTTTGAAGTAGAAAAGCACAAGCTATTGGTAATTGAAGAGTAGATCTATTGGTCTTTGATAACTGCCTTCAAAAAGACGATCCGGGTTGTTTGAGAAATTCTTCTTCTTCAGGCGTGTTTTGGCGAGCTAGAATTTTGTTGCGATGAGGAAAACGTCCGAAACGTTCGATAACTTTAAGATGGCGATAGGCATAATCGATCGCGCTTTCACTGTCTGGATTGTCTTTAAGCGTTGTAAATAATTGTACAGATTTTTGTTGATCTTGAAGATTTTCGCTATGTTCAAAGGGACAATAGATAAACCAACGTTGCACGGGTAGAAGTTCTTTATCGAAATTGCGATCGACTGCATATTTAGCCGCTAGTAAAGCGAGATCGTCACTAGCAAATGCTTGGGGTGTATTGCGAAACATATTGCGAGGAAATTGGTCGATCGCGATAATCAATGCCAAACAACTTAATGGGGATTCTTGCCAAGAATTGAGTTCGCCTGAAGCTGCTTTTTGATAGGTTTCTAAAAAGCGCGATCGCACTTCCTCATCAAAAACTTTATCTTTGACGAACCATTCTTGACGCGATCTTCCGTAATTTGGCTCGTCTGGTTTCCCAAACCAAAAGTCTAAAATACTCTGAAAGTTTGACATTTTAGTATAAATATTTAGTGTAGCTCTATTAGTAACGACTGTTTATTTGTTTTTTTTAATTTTGTTCGATCTCGATTGATAGCTTCTTTTAAAAGGGCGATCGTTTTCCTTTTCTCTCGATACATTGGTATCTTTTCTTTTCTTTGTAGCATATTTGTATTGCATAAGTTGTTGAGCGATCGCGCAATCGGATTTCTACTGCTAAACTGAATAGTGTAGTTCGGTTGAACCTATGTACGACCTTCAAACAGTTCCGACACTTCCCACTCAAGACGAAGCCCTTTCCTTAATCGAATCCGCGATCGCACAATCCGAAGCAGAAGGAGTCTTTGTTAGTCTCAATGCCAGCGAATCTACCCTCAGTCGCTTTTCTGAAAATCAAATAAGTCAAAATATCAGTAAAAATCGCTTCAACATAACCATTACCAGCTATTTTGGCAAACGCCGCGCCTCAGCGTCAACAACAGAATTCGATGCAGAGGCGATTACTCAGACCATTCGACGTTCCGAAGAACTTGCAAGCGTCGCACCAGAAGATCCCGAATGGGTTCCTTTATTAGAACCCCAAACCTACGAACAGCGTCTTCCAGCGTTTGATGAGGCGACAGCGTTGCTTTCCCCACTGGAGAGGGGAGAAATAGTTAAACAGGTTTGTTTTGCCTGTCGCCAAGCGGGTGCGGAAGGTTCGGGTACGTTGAGTACTAGTGCATCCGTGCAAGCAATTGGCAATTCGTTAGGATTGCGGGCATTCGATCGCGAAACTGAAGCAGATTTTAGCGCTACGGCCCGTATCGATAATGGTTCGAGTTGGGGCAGTCGTACTGCTTTTGCGATCGCAGATTTACCCATCGAAGAAATTACCGAACAAGTGATTAAAAGGGCGATCTCGTCTCGCAATCCAAGAGCGATCGAACCAGGCATTTATCCGGTCGTTTTTGATGCGGCAGCTTTCTCTAGTATACTCCCGTGGGTTATCTGGAATATGGATGCAAGAGCCGCCGATGAAGGACGTTCTTTTATGTCTCGTATCGATGAAAGCGGACATCCCGCAGGCAATCGGGTTGGCGAATCGATGTTTAGTCCTCTAGTGCAAGTACAACGCCATCCCGCCCATCCTTTGCTGCGAGCGGGAACATTTTTGATGAGGGGTTGAGCAACCATTATTTAGACATTATCAAAGATGGGATTCCTCAAACCCTTTCCTACAGTCGCTATTGGGCGCAAGAACAAGGAAAACAACCCACGGGTTCTATGTCGCCCATTGTGATGGCGGGTTCCGAGCAAAATCTCTCCGATTTAATCGCTCAAACAGAACGAGGAATCTTAGTAAATAGAGCATGGTATGTGCGATATGTCAACCCTCGCACCTTGGAAGTGACGGGAATGACGCGAGATGGAACATTTTGGATTGAGGACGGGCAAATTGCTATCCCATCAAAAATCTCCGCTTCAATCAATGTTTGCCCGATATGCTGCGAGATGTCGAAGCCATCAGCAGCGTACAACGTTTTGATAGCACCGTTGTCCCTGGCGTTAAGGTTAAGGCTTTTAATTTTAGCAGTGTGACAGATAGCGTTTAAAGGGAATAAGCAACGGGCAACAGGGAAGTGAATAACAGCTAACCTATTTTTGATTGGGCACTGTTGTGGCAATCGAACTCTAGATTAGGATACCAGGTCATTTTGACACTCTACGGGATAAATCCGCGTGGATTCTAGGAGGATGTTTTAAACAGGGTTAAAACCACTGTTTAAAACGCCTTTCTAGTTAGGGGGACTGTCATAGACCCCACCCTAAGAATCAGCCATATCCATTACAGATACAGATTTCTGAAGATCCAGAGGGCATGAAAAACCTAACCATTGACCTATATTTTGCGAGGCATTCCAATCAGCATTACATCTATACCCATCAAATCCTTTAAACCAGTCACCATTCCTTTTGCCCATAACACCATTACGATGATCTGACTTACTGGTATATGGTGCTGGTATAAACTCAACGGGAATCCCAGACTTAACTGCTTTGTAAGTAATAAATTGACCTAGCTGATAGAATGCCCATGAATCGCGATTATTAGCTGCGTCAGACTTAGTTTTCTTTCTTTGCTTCATTGTTTGACGGCAGCCAGATAAATCTTCTAATCGCAACCCCATCCCATAATCAGAAGCGAATTTTACTAATTGCTTAGAGATTACGTGATTAATATGGGTCATGATTCGTTTTTCATGTTGCTCTAATCGAATAACTTCTTTTAATTGCTTGGCTTTTTGTAAAGATTTACGGATTCGTTGATATCTTCTACGAAGATTTTTAATCTTTCCACCTTTCCAAAACTTACCAAACCCTTTTGTAAGTGCAGCAACAGCAATATTGTTTTGTCCTCTATCTACTCCAATCCAACCCTTTACTTCTCCTGCATCGGGAACTTCCATCGACACAGAAACAAGTGCATACCAAATTCCTTTTTTAGACTTACATAATTTTAAGCTACCTAATTTAGCCGTCTTATTAATAATTCTGTCTAAAACTGCTGTATGCGAAGTCGGGTGAACAGATAAAGGAATTCTACTTTTTCTTCCCCTATAAAGGCTAAAAGATAAAGTATATAATTCACCAGATTTAATAATTTCAAAACCTTGGTTATTAACTTCAAGCCACATTCGCTTAAATTTTTTTACCTGGGTTTTAGCATTCGTATTGCGAATAGTCTGGTTAATCCACATTGAACCGATTTCAATGTGTTTAAAGTCAGCACTCGTTAACTTTTTCCGCTCCTTTCTATCTATTTCCAGCAAGCTATTAGCCACATCTGTGTTGATAGATGTTAGTCTCTCAAACTCTATAGCTTTAGCTTGGTTTAATCGATAAAAAGGAAGTTTTAAAGTTAAAGAAAGTGTGTTCATCAAAACATGATAACATATCCTATAGACTCTGTAGGATACAAAGAATAAATTCTTTTTCTTGTTTTCATCCAGGGGCTAAAGCCACCTGGCTCTCAACTGCTAGTATTTTGGTAGGGGCGCATGGCGTGCGCTCTAGAAAATTGATTTTTGTTATCTATTTAAAGATCGCAATGATATTAGAAGCCGTCATATTAAAGATCAAACCTAATTTAGACAATGAATTTGAAATGGCTTTTCAAAAAGCCTCTGCCATTATTGCTTCTATGGATGGCTATTTATCTCACGAACTTCATCGGTGTATGGAAGTAAAAGGCAAATATTTATTACTCGTTAGATGGGATACCTTAGAAGCACATACAATTGGGTTTAGAAGTTCTTCCCAATATCAAAGGTGGAAACAACTTCTTCATCATTTTTACGATCCTTTTCCAATTGTCGAGCATTTTGAAGCAGTAGAAATAAATTAAAATCTTACTTTTCAAAGTCTTTCCATTGTTGGTAGGGATATTTAGCTAAGTTAGAATTATAATATTTGCGATCGCTACTTACTTCTTTGGCAATCCAATCTGGCAATTCAATCGTTCTGTTGGCATCATCTAATTCTACTTCTGCCATAATTAATCCTTGATTTTCTCCTAAAAACTCATCAACTTCCCAAAGTAAATTGCCGAATTGAATCTTGTATCTAATCTTTTCAATTAATGGGCGATCGCACAGAGTATCTAACATACTTTGAGCATCTTCTACAGGAATTAAATACTCAAATTCACTTCTAGCAATACCATCAGTTTTTCCTTTAATGGTTAAATAACCGCGATCGCCTACTATTCTGATGCGAACTGTCGTGCTATTAACAGTAGTAATATATCCTTGACGATACACTTGACCAGTACCAAGCGATCGCCATGTATCGCCTTTGACTAAAAATTTTCGTTCGATTTCAATTGCCATTTCACTATCTAAACTCTTAAGAACAAATTTCTCGTAAAAACTGTAAAAATTCTTCTGGATTAGCTAAACTAATTAGCAAAGAATAGTTGTCTCTGGTAGGAAGATAAACCACCCGATCGGAATCTGTGACACATATTAATGCTTTCTCATTATTTTGTAGCTTAAACCATCCACAAAGATATCCAGGTAAAGAAGTCCCATTCGTTCTTAATTTTGGTTTATATAAAGATGAATGACTGAGACTGATTTGCTCGGCGCGATTGCAAATCAAGGAGGCGATTGGTATTTGTCTTCCATACTCGCCTTTAATCGAAAGTTTATCTTCAGAAAGTTCCACCTGAGAATGACGAGATGCGTAAGCAGTATGGCTAAAAAGACCACCAACAAAGAGAGGAATTAAAGCAATTAATTTAGTATGATTTTCAGTAGTAAGAAAAATGACGATCGCGGCTAACATCGTTAATAATATAATGCCAGCGATCGCCCAAAGTGTTTGATCGGAAGTTGGAACGACTGGAAAAGTTCTCAACATAATGGTTAACCCCTTTTGTAAAGGTTATACTTACCCAGGGTAGAAAGTTTTGCACTCACACTGCCATTGCTTTGACTAAATTTAAGATTTTCTAACAATTTTTTCGGAAGATAGCAAACCTAAATACACTTTAAACTAGCCGATCGCTTGGCAGATTTTTTTGATTAAGGATAAACTATGAGTTACAGAATGGATCGCCGTGCTTATGCAGAAACTTTTGGTCCTACAGTAGGCGATCGCGTTCGATTAGCAGATACAGAATTATTTATCGAAGTCGAACAAGACTATACTACCTACGGCGATGAAGTAAAATTCGGCGGCGGAAAAGTCATTCGCGATGGGATGGGACAATCCCCGATATCTCGCGAAGATGGCGCAGTGGATATGGTCATTACCAACGCACTCATTCTCGATTGGTGGGGAATCGTCAAAGCAGATGTTGGAATCAAAGACGGCAAAATTTACAAAATTGGCAAAGCAGGCAATCCCTACATCCAAGATAACGTCAATATTATTATCGGTCCTGCTACCGAAGTCGTCGCCGGGGAAGGATCGATCCTGACAGCAGGCGGAATCGACACTCACATTCACTTTATTTGTCCCCAACAAATAGAAACTGCGATCGCATCTGGCATTACTACTATGATAGGCGGCGGTACTGGCCCTGCAACGGGAACTAACGCCACAACTTGCACTCCTGGCGCGTGGAATATCTATCGGATGCTGCAAGCAGCAGATGCTTTCCCCGTCAATTTGGGATTCTTGGGGAAGGGAAATGCTAGCAAACCCGAAGGACTAGAAGAACAAATAGTTGCGGGTGCGATGGGATTAAAGTTACATGAAGACTGGGGAACAACACCCGCCGCGATCGATACTTGTTTATCAGTTGCGGATGAATATGACGTGCAAGTTGCCATTCACACCGATACCCTCAACGAAGCGGGATTTGTCGAAGCAACGATTGCAGCGTTTAAAAATCGCGTCATCCATACCTATCATACCGAAGGCGCAGGAGGCGGTCACGCACCCGATATTATCAGAGTCTGCGGCGAAGCAAACGTACTTCCTTCTTCTACCAATCCTACTCGTCCCTACACTGTCAATACCCTAGAAGAACATTTGGATATGTTGATGGTGTGCCATCATCTCGATAAAAGCATCCCCGAAGATGTGGCCTTTGCAGAATCGCGCATTCGCAGAGAAACTATTGCCGCAGAAGATATTTTGCACGATCTCGGCGCATTTAGCATGATTTCCTCTGACTCTCAAGCGATGGGAAGAGTGGGAGAAGTGATTATTCGCACCTGGCAAACGGCGCATAAAATGAAAGTACAAAGAGGAATTTTGGCTTCCCCAACAGAGGAGAGGTCGGATAACTTTCGCGCTAAACGATACATTGCCAAATACACGATTAATCCCGCCATTACCCACGGAATTGCCGATTATGTAGGTTCTATCGAAGAAGGAAAATTAGCCGATTTATGTTTGTGGAAACCTGCGTTTTTTGGCGTAAAACCAGAGATAGTGATTAAAGGCGGATTTATTGCTTGGTCGCAAATGGGGGATGCTAATGCAAGTATTCCCACGCCTCAACCCGTACATATGCGTCCCATGTTCGGCAGTTTTGGCGGCGCGATCGCGGCAACTTCCTTGACATTTGTCTCAAAATCTGCATTAAAAGCCAAAATTCATGAAAAAATTGGTTTGCAGAAAGCGGCTGTTGCGGTGTCTAATATTCGCAATTTGAGTAAAGCAAATATGAAATTAAATGACGCTTTACCCAAGATAGAAGTCGATCCAGAAACCTATGAAGTGAGAGCAGATGGCGAGTTATTAACCTGCGAACCTGCAACTGTTTTACCTATGGCACAGCGTTATTTTCTATTTTAAATACTACTTTATTACTTCCCGCGATCGCTATTTTTTCCATAGCGAGTATCTTGTAGCGTATTACCAACTCCTTGCACGATCCCGCGACCGATCAAGCCAATTGCCCTTCCAATAACTTGCGTCAACAAATAAACCGCTATTTTTCCTAAAAAAGCTACCACAGATCGCAAACGAGGCGAAAGCGCATCTCGTAACTCAAAAGCGATAGTGGTCAACCAAGGAATTCCCCGCAGGCGAGTGAGTTCGTCTTGACGGGAAGCATAAAGATAAATGGTTTTTAAACTACCGCCATTAAGGATAAATAATCGATGTTTGCTTTCAAAAATGTTTTTAGGTTCTTCAAGATATCTGTCTTGTCGATACTGCCAAGAAATATCGTTCCGAAACCGTGCAATCTCTCTAGAAGATAAATATCTATCGTTATAAAATGTTTGTTTAATTATCTCGACTTCTGAAAAATTATTTAAGATAACTTGCATAATAGCATTTGCTATCTTATGGATTAAGTTTTCTAGCAGAATTTCTGCTCTTGCCATTGCTTCAGGGGATTCTGAACGATAAGGTACATTGTCAATAACCAGCGAACTTTCTAATAAAAAATACCCTAACAACTCGACAACCATTGGGATTTTTCGAGATTTTCTTCTTGAATCGCAACAGAATCTAAAGAGAAAATCTCAATTATTTTTTGGTTATTTAAACCAATTAATGTATAGTAATTGCTCAAAAAATCCAGAAGGGAAGATTCTAACAAACTTCGTAAAATCAGCGATCGCTTTTCGGGTAATTCCTCGTAAGTGACATTAAGTAAGCGTAATTCTTCTAATAGCTTTCTAAAGCGAGCCAGAATTAAATAAAATAACTCTCTTCTTTTATCAGTTTGTAAGATATCAATTTCTAAAGGAAGATTGGATTTATTTTCTATTCCTAATTGGATTTTAGCTAAGATGTTATCTAGGACAACTAAGCTAGGAGAACTTTGAGAAGCGAGCGCGGGAGCAAGAGCGGGAAATAAAGAAGATAATCGATAGGTTTCTGTACTCGTTTTTGGGATACTTTCTTTAACTGATGTTTCTTTAATAACGATAGTTTCTGAAGGCAATAATTGCTTAACCAACCAACGAGAAGTAAGGAGTTCTCGCTTTCTTCCCGTTAAAAACAACCAATCAAACATGGACAATCCAGGATTATTTAATTGGTTATTAATTTGTGTTAAAGTTGCTTCTATTTGCTCTAGTCCTGACTGGTGCATCCGAACGAGCCAATTCTTTCGACGGACGGGACTATTATTTGCGATCGCATCTAAAGCTTGCCACTGTTTTTCTCCTGCATAAATCTGACGCAATATTTCTACAATTTCGCTAATTTCTGTTCCTTTGGGTGCATATCCATCGATCCCAGAAGAACGAGCCGCTAAAAGTCGGTCGGTGTCAGAGGTAGCACTTAAGAGAAAAAGGGATAAATTAAGATAATCTTGTTGAATTTGCTGGCAAAGCCGCCAGCCATCCGATATATTAGGTTCTAAAATCACAATATCGGGGATTGCTTGGCTCAGTCGAATTAATGTAAGCGCACTACTATCAGCTTGTGCGACAACTTGAAAATCATCAAACTCTTGTAGGGCTGTAGAAAGACCAAGCCTAAATATTGGATCGTCGTCAACTAACAGCAGTTTTATGGGGCGAGATTCCCTCTGGGACGCTACGCGATCGCTCACAAAATAATTACCAGTTTATTAGTTATCTGTGAATTGTACAGAAATTTAACTTAGTTTATCCTATGATTTTTGAATTTTGTTTTCGTAGCCAAAAAAATCGATGCGATAATCGGTAATTTTAACGCCTGTTTGTGCTTCAATTTGTTCGAGCAACGCTTCTGGAAGTTCGATATTAACATCAATAATGCGATCGCTATCTAAGCAATTAACGTGGCTGTGAGAATCGCTAATATTGCCGTATAGTCTGCCGTCGCACCGTTCGACGCATTCAATAATCCCTTGACTTGATAGCGCTTCTAAATTTTGATAGACAGAGGTATGACCGATATCTTTTCCTTGTTGATTTAGGCGATCGTAAATTTCTCTGGCTGACATATGTTCTTGTGCTTGCCAAAGCAATTCAAGGATGTAGCGACGCTGACGACTGACTCGCATTCCCATCGTCTGACAGCGATCGATAGCATCTTCTAGCGAGCGAATGGGTTTTGTAGTTGCCCCTTGTTCTTTCATGGTTGAGGCTAGGTCACTATAACTAATCAACTAATACAAACTCATTACCAGTTTAGCCTAGATAAATTCAGAATGTCTACCCTAACCAGCAAAGGCGTGTTTACCGAATTAAGGTGGGCGTTGCCCACCCCAACTAGCCAACTATCTTAAACAGCAATTGTTGCATTCGAGACTGAAGAAAGCGTTTCTTTGAGTAAAGCTGCTTTATCAGTACGCTCCCAAGGCAGATCTAGATCGGTTCGTCCAAAGTGACCGTAAGCTGCAACATCTTGATAGAAGCGACCGCGTTCGGCGCTAAGACGACGCAGGTTAAAGGTTTGGATAATACCAGCAGGACGCAGTTCAAAATTCTGAGTAACTAACTCTAACAAAGTTGCTTCGCTCACTTTACCCGTGCCGAAGGTTTCTATCATGATACTGACGGGCCTAGCGACTCCAATCGCATAGCTCAATTGGATTTCGCACTTATCTGCCAATCCTGCGGCAACAATATTCTTAGCGACATAGCGGCAAGCATAAGCCGCAGAACGATCTACCTTGGTTGGATCTTTCCCTGAGAAAGCACCGCCGCCATGACGAGAATAGCCGCCATAGGTATCAACGATAATTTTGCGACCTGTTAAGCCAGAATCTCCTTGAGGTCCGCCGATGACGAATTTTCCGGTAGGATTGACCAGAAAACGAGTGTTAGAATCGGGTTTTACATCAATATCGGCAAAAGTAGGCTTGACGACAGCTTCCCAAAGATCTGCCTTAATTTTTTCTTGAACGGCTGCGTTGTCAGTAATTTCACCAATAGTTTCTGTATGTTGCGTCGAGATTAAGATGGTATCGATGCCAATGGGTCGTCCATCTTCATAGGAAACAGATACTTGAGTTTTTCCATCAGGGCGCAGATAAGGTAAATCGCCTGTCTTGCGGACAGCAGCTAAACGGCGAGCAATGCGATGCGCTAAGCTAATTGGCATTGGCATCAATTCGGGAGTTTCATTGCAGGCATAGCCGAACATAATTCCCTGGTCGCCAGCGCCAATGCGATCCAATTCATCATTGCTGAGTTCTTCGCGTTGCTCTTGAGCGGATGTAACGCCTTGAGAGATGTCGGGAGATTGTTCGTCTAAGGCAACTAAAACCGTGCAGCTATTGGCAGAAAAGCCATTTACCGCATCTGTATAGCCAATTTCGGCAATTTTTTTCCGAGCTAAGTTAACATAATTGACATTAGCTTTGGTCGTAATTTCCCCGGTGATGAGAACTAAACCAGTGTTAACGACAACCTCTGCTGCAACGCGGCTGCGATCGTCTTGAGCCAATAACGCATCCAAAATCGTATCGGAAATTTGATCGCAGATTTTGTCAGGATGACCTTCAGTAACGGATTCAGAAGTAAATAAATAGCGGCGAGACAATTTTGGTTAGCCCTCCTTAAGAATTACTGTTATGAAAATTCAATTAACTGTGTAAGTTAATCTCATATCATAGCCGTAAAAAATATAAATAAGTGTAACGCTCAATCGATTATTTTCAGGTTAACTGCTTTCTTTATACAATCTTTACAGTATTTTGGCAAAATCTTTACAATAAATGCTCAAAGTTATTTAGGTGGTATCTGGTGCGTTGAGTTGGCCGATTTTTTTGCTGGAAAATACTTAGATTTTACACGGAAATTTGTACTGCACCCGATCGCGCTAAGCTTTCTAAGCGATCGCTAATAGCAATGCCACTTTTGAGGAAAAGATTTTTGTATTCGTGTAAAAGTTTAGCTCGGTTTCTATCGAAGACCTTGCCGTCAAAAGATACTAACTCGATCGCTTCAGAGATGTTTCGTACAGCCAAGAATTGATTGGTTGACATATGAGGAATTCCCAATGTTCCGCATAATTCTTTAGTTCTTGAGTCGTGATAAATACAAATCGCTGGAATGGAAGATTGAATGGCAAGTGAGTTACCGTGAAGCCGCGTACCAATTGATAAATCAAAAGTCGATAAAAATTCAAGCCAAGCATCGGCTTGGAAGAAGACGCGAAGATGTTGTTTAAGAAAATTGACGAATTTTGAGCGGGGTTGTAAATAACGAAGTGCGCGGTGTTGTAGGTATTCATGCAGTTTAGTCAACTGCTCTTGCGAAACCTCGTCTTCGCGGTTCCGTGCCAATGAAACAAAATATTGGGGAGCCTGACAAACGTATACTCCGTTATACTTTCGCATCCAGCCGATTAGCTTCCGCTCGACGTGCTTGAGAGATGCGGCGATCTCACCAGCAGTTACTACTAAACGTTGAGGCTCGACACTATGAAATTTTTTCTCAATTACCTCTCCCAATGTGGGAAGTGGATTGATAAAATTAGATGGACACCCTATAACAACTGTATTTTCGATGCCAAGTCGAGCCAGTATATCTATTGTATATTCTCCCCGAACGCCTATACGATGACTGCGTTCTGCGATAGATTTTAGATAGCGAATTGTGCCTTCTTGAAGTTTAACTTGAGACTTTAAACTGGGAGCTTGTGCCCCTAGCCCTAAAACTAAGCAGGGTAAATCGACTGCTTCAACAAAGTTAGCTCGATTTGCTAAGTCAACACCTGGATTAACCTGATTTGAAGAAGGCAATACCAAAAGATCGCAGACCTCTCGAACCCATGAAGGATCGGAACTCCAAGGAATATGGATTTTTTCAGAAGCGATATGATTGGTTATGGCATATCGAAAAGCTAAATTTCCAGTATTATTTCCAGCAGCATCCATAAATACTTTTTCTGTGGACATAGTAAAGCTATTATGAATGCAGCCTAGCGTACCACCAACTATTCCAACACGTAGAGCTTTTTGTTGATTATCAATCATATTAATTTTGATGATTGTTTGATGAATTCAATAATAAAACTTAAAACTTAAGATTGGTACTTATTATTGAGAATAGATTAAATTAAAAAGTGTTTGCTGTTACAGAAGGAAAAAAATCTAGTGCTGGAGTTATATCAATTTGAATTATCCCAACATTCGGAGAAAGTACGCTTAATTCTTGACTATAAAGGGTTGGAGTACAAAAAGATTGAAGTAACTCCTGGAATTGGTCAATTAGAAGTTTTTCGGCTCTCCGGTCAGCGACAAGTTCCCATTCTCAAAGATGGAAATACAGTTATCGCCGATTCGACGGAAATTGCTTTTTATTTAGAGCGTAAATATCCTGAAAATCCTATTCTTCCAACCGATCCGCTCCAAAGAGGACAATGCCTTTTAATAGAAGAATGGGCCGATGAATCGATTAGTCTCAAAGGTCGTAAAGCTTTGATTGGAGCATTAAACCAAAATCAGAATTTTCGTGCGTCCATTTTACCAAAAACTGTTCCTGATTTTTTTAAGTCTTTAGTTCAATCGGTTCCTTCTGAGTTATTAGACTTGATGGGAACGGGGATTGGTTTGGGTGCAGAAGCAGTTAAAGAGGCACAAAAAGGACTCAAGCAAGATCTAGAAGCTCTTTGTCTGATGTTACAAAATCGTCCTTATTTAGTCGGCGATCGCCCGACTTTGGCAGATCTAGCAGTAGCGGGAACGAGCATCATTTTAAAGTTTCCCGCAGGAAATTATTTAGAAATTTCTGAAGACCTTAAAGGCAAAGGAATTCCAGGTTTAGCAGATCGCAGCGATTACGAACCGTTTTTCTCCTGGCGCGATCGCCTATATGCAGATTATCGCAAACCTTTAAGCTCGACTAGTACGACGGCTTCGAGTCCAACTTCAATCGAAATTGAGTAATTGGAGATTGTAATAGATTTCTTACTCTGATTCGTTTAAGGGAGTTTTGTCTCCCCCCCCTTTTTTACAGTTATCAGTGACCAGTGAAGTAGCTTGGTAACTGATAACTAATAACTGGTCGCTGTTAAAGGGGAAAAGAACGAGGCAATTTTTTCCCTTTTCCTATAATGTCTGAGCTTTGCCTATTTTAAAAACTCTAAAATTGAGCTAGTAAGAGCGATATGGTCGTTAGAAGTGAGATAGTAACAGCGTCCATAAATTTCATTAAGAAAGCGAATTAGCGCTAAACCAGCCGCTTCTAAATCTGCTTTGCGATAAGCTGCTTTGAGTGCTTGTGTGGCAGTAGGATAAATATTGCGATCGCTAATTTTTATTTGTGCTTCGTCAAAAGAGCATTCAAATAAGTATCCCGAATGCTCCGGAATTAAAGTAATTACCCACCCGTGATATTTTTGCTGCGTTAGCATGAACCAACAATCCTAATTTTGTAGCGATGATAGCAAAATAAGCTCGATAAGCAATCTCACTATAGTAACGCTTGTCGCTGCAATCATCGTGTAGAAATTGTGCAGAAATTGTGCAGAAATTGGTGACAGGGAGATGAGGAGACAAGAAAGACAAAAGAGAAAGCATACATAAGTCTTATTCCCTATTCCCCATTAACTACTTGAGGCGATAGCCGAGTCCATGAACCGTTTCAATCGTATCTTCTGGCGCTCCCAAGGCTCGAAGCTTATTTCGCAAACCTCGAATATGAGAAGTAATTGTTTCCTCGGCTGGAGTATCATCTAACGACCAAAGTTTTTCAATAATTCCCGAACGACTTAAAACTCGCCTACCGCTAGAAACCAATAATTCTAGAAGTGCATATTCTTTTGGCGTTAAAGATAAAGAACGATCTTCATAGGTAGCCTCATAGGTACTGGGGTTGAGGCGCAAACTGCCCCAGGATAGACTGACTTGAATTGCCGAACTACTTCGCCTTAGTAAAGCTCTAATTCGAGCCATTAATTCTTCTAAATTGAATGGCTTAGTTACGTAGTCATCGGCTCCTGCATCTAAACCAGCAATTTTATCGGCGATCGTATCGCGAGCCGTTAGCATTAAAACGGGGACGGTTGCATTGCTATAGGCGTTACTATTTATCTGCGCGTGACGCAAACGCTGACAAAAGCGAATGCCATCTAGTTTAGGCAAGGTTACATCTAGCACGATTGAATCGTATTTAATTATTTCAACCCAATTCCAAGCTTCTTCTCCGTCTTTAGCTAAATCGACTACGTATTTTTGATGAGTCAAAATTTCCTCGATCGCTTCTGCTAACTGAATATCATCTTCAACTAATAAAATACGCATATCTTTACTCCTCGAAGATACGACATGAGGAGACATTAAGTTAGCTAAAGTAATAAATACACAAACTCTTTTAACTTAACACAAAAGAATAACTATGAAATGGACTTTTCAAAGAAAGTGGGTTTTAGGAGGATTTTATTTAACCGTTTTAAGTATGGGATTAGTAAGTTTTGTCTCTTACAAAAACACGGCAGAATTAAGACAAAGTGTGAAGACCATACAAGTTACTTACGAAATTATTAATAATTTGACAGATTTGTATGCTGAGATGTCAGTAGCAGAATCAGGACGACGAGGATATATCTATTTTGGTAGTGAAGAAGAGTTGAGACGCTATCAAGTAGCGGTCAAGAATTTGCAGTCTGAAATAATAACAATTCAACAGCAAATAGCTGATAATAAGATTCAGCAAAAACAATTTTCTTACTTAAAGTTTTTAGTCGCACAAAGATTAACTCTATTAAGACAATCTATCGAGCTTTACCAACAAGATAAAACTGCTGTAGAAAAACAATTTTTTTTAACTCAAAAAAGTATAAATTTACGAAGTAACATTTTTTTTATTTTTGCTCGGATGAAAGAGGTGGAGAGACAAGAGTTAGAACTTTGGCTCAACGAATCACGAACTAATATTCAAACTAGAATCTTTTTAGAGAATTTTGGAATTGTTTTTAGTTTTATTATCGTCTTGATTGTTTATTTTATTCTCTATTATCAGTGGAAACAAAATCAAAAATTAGAAATTCTAAAACAAAAAGTTGCACAAGAAAAAGAATTAAACTTTTTAAAAATTCGTCTTTTTTCTATGATTTCCCATGAGTTTCGTACTCCTTTAAGCGTCATTTTAGCTTCATCACAATTAATGACAGAAACTTTACATGGATTGGTTGACAACCAAAAGCTTAAAAGTCTCGATCGCATTCAATCTTCTGTGAAGTTAATGAATAATCTTTTGACAGATATTTTAATGTTAACTAGGGCAGAAGCAGGAAACTTGGAATGTAAGCCAGAACCAATAAATATAGAAGAATTTTGTCTAAATTTAGTAGAAGACACACAAGTTTTATCTCAAGCTCATCATTCTATTAAATTCATGAGTGGTTTTTCTGGCGGTCGCGTTTATCTAGATGAAAAGCTCTTATATTCTGTTTTAAATAATTTACTCTTGAATGCAATCAAGTATTCGCCTAATGGCGGACAAATCTCTCTGATTTTAAAGACTGAATTAGACTTTATCATTTTTCAAGTGAAAGATGAAGGAATAGGGATTTTTCCAGAAGATAAAACAAAAATTTATGAGCCATTTTATCGAGGTCAAAATGTCGATCGCATTGTCGGTAACGGTTTAGGTTTGGCTGTTATTAAAAAATGTCTTGAATTACAAGGAGGAGAAATTAGTTTAGAAAGCGAAGTAGGCGCAGGAACGACTTTTACGGTCAGAATTCCTTTCAAAAAATAAAGCTTAATTATTTGTGCTTCTTTGATTCGCAAACCACGATCGCAATTGCTCTCGACAGGTAGATTCCATAATTCCCGAAATAACAGACAATCGATGATTTGAACAACTACTATCGGGAAGATTCATAACCGTGCGAATACAACCGGTTTTAGCATCATCTGTACCATAAACCAACAAACCAATTCGCGCTTGAATAATCGCTCCCGCACACATGGGACAGGGTTCTAAGGTTACATAAAGCGTACAATCATTAAGATGCCAAGATTGCAAGACTTGACTGGCTTTTCGCAGGACAAGAATTTCTGCATGAGCGGTAGGATCTTTGTCTCTTTCTTTGCGATTTGACGCTTCGGCGATCGCGTTGCCCCCAGAGTCAACTATAATAGCACCGACAGGGACATCGCCTGCTTTTCCCGCTTCATCAGCTAATGCGATCGCGCGATTCATCCACTGCCGATGCGTTAAATAAGCAGTATTATCTATCTGCGTCCAAAATTTCTCGATACTCAAGCGGTTTGTGCTAAAAGAGGATCTAATTGACCTTGGCTATCGAGACTATAAAGGTCGTCGCACCCACCAATATGATTATTATTAATGAAAATTTGGGGAACAGTTCGCCTTCCTTTGGCGCGCTGTGCCATGTCGTTTCTGGCAGCTTCGTCGCCATCTATTTTGTATTCGGTGAAGTTAACGCCTTTCCACCACAAAAGTAATTTTGCTCGAATACAGTAAGGACAGGTTTGCCAAGTGTAGATCTCTACATTCGCTTTAACTTGTTCTGGATGGCGACCCAAAAAAGTGTTGATTGCATCAAACATTGCTTATTATTCCTTTTAGGGGCGCATGGCGTACGCCCTAATCCTTATGTTACCCGTAACTTAAAGCTTTGTTCAATTATGGATAAACCCGCGCGAGCAAGATGCTCATACTACATATAATATTAAATGATAATATTTTGCTAAATGTGGCGCAATTTCATAATTCATAATTCATAATTCATAATTCATAATTCATAATTCATAATTTCATCGACCAAACTCTTAATACCTCTGCAACCGACCACGCTTGCGCGATACAACCTTTAGGCGTAAAGGGAGCATTGCCGTCAAAAATTTCGCTGATGTTGCCGATACCTGCTTCTAACAGATGATTTGCCATTGGTTCGAGAAACTTTTTGGCACTGATAGGATCGTTGTAGACGCGCAAATGAGCTAACACAAAAGATCCTAACAACCATCCCCAAACCGTTCCTTGATGATAAGCGCCATCTCGTAAAATGCGATCGCCCTATAATATCCTTGATACTGCGAGTTGGTTGGGGCAAGGCTGCGCAAGCCGTAAGGAGTCAATAAAAGCTTTTTACAAAGATTAACTACTTTTTGTTGTTGGAAGGGGGTTAGAGGGCTTTCTGGTAGCGATACAGCAAAGATTTGATTGGGACGAAGGAAAGTATCGTTGCCTTCGGGAGTATCAATGACATCGAAGCAATAACCTAGATGGTCGTTCCAGAAGCGTTGAAAGCTTTGTAAAGTTTTCTGAGCCATCAGATCGTATTCTTGATGGGGTTTTCCGAGTTTCTGGGCGAATTTAGAGAGAGTGCGCAAAGCATTGTACCAAAGCGCGTTGATTTCTACGGGTTTGCCGATGCGAGGCGTTACCACCCAGTTATCGACCTTTGCATCCATCCAAGTGAGTTGTAAGCCTGGGGTTCCAGCATAGATCAATCCGTCCTCGCGATCGCAATGAATGTTATGTCTCGTTCCCCGACAATGCCAATCAATAATCTCTGTAAGCTTAAAAAAGAGTTCTTCTAAAAGCGTATCGTCGCCTGTCGTCTCATAATAAGCGCGAATCGCTTCAAAGTACCAAAGCGTCGCATCAACAGTATTGTAATCCCCATCGCTTAGCGGTGCGCCGTCGTCGGGAAAACGATTGGGTAACATTCCCTGATTGATATATCGAGCAAAGGTGCAAAGAATAGAACGGGCAATTTCAGGACGACCTGTGGAGAGAGTTAAACCAGGTAAACTAATCATCGTATCTCGTCCCCAGTCGCTAAACCAGTGATACCCTGCAATAATGGTTTTTCCATCGGGATGGTTGGGGATAGGACGATTGACAATAAATTGGTCTGAAGCAAGGACTAAATGTTTCACCCATTCAGGCGCATCTTTAACTGAGGTTGCGCGTTCGAGTAAATTTTGTTCGTAGAGGCGACGGATTTTTAACTGTGCCATTCCATCTAAATCTGGATGACTTTCTGTCGTAGCGACAAAGGTTAAAGGTTTTCCCGGTTCGATGGTAGCGCTAAAGGTAGCTGCATGAAGGTTATCGTCGAAATATTCTAAACCGCGATCGCGTTCTATCGCTAATTCAAATCCGTAGTACCATTCATTAACTGGGAAGATAGTCGCGTCGCTGCAAAACACGTAAAAAGGAACCGCATCGGGAAAGGCAGTTACTTTTACACCTCCCTCGATTGTTTTTACATCCATGCGCCAGTTTCCTGCTTTTGTTCTCCCGTGATGGTCGCGATAATTAACTAACGCTTTTAGGGATAGCGTCAGGGGTTGAGTTGCTTGGTAATGAATGTAGGTAGTATTCTCGCCATACTTCATCCAAATGCGCTTTTCGAGTAATGCCTCTCCTAACCGATAGCACCATCGCGGGATCGTTCCTTCTAAATTAAAACATTCAAGTGCGCGATCGCACTGCGGCTCGACAATTCCATTTGCCCAATTATTTGTAAAAAGGGGATGCACTAAACCATTAAATTCGGCTGTATCGTCTAGTTTTGTTACTAATACCCTGCGTTCTAGGGGCGGTTTTAAAGCAGCGATAAGGATACCATGATATCCTCTAGTTAAGGAATTTGCGCTCGTTCCCGAAGCGTAACCGCCAATTCCATTCGTCACTAACCATTCTCGCCTCTGTATAGCATCCAAATCGCTACAGATTTCTCGCCCAAAAGAAATATTCATTTAATTTCGGCAATTCCTTTTTCGTATAATATTTTCGGGTTCAAAACGTTAGGCTCGGATTTCATTAACCAATACGTCATGATTTTCTGGAATGGTAAAATGGAAAGTCGAACCTTTGCCGAATTCCGATTCTACCCAAATCGAGCCGCCGTGACGCTCGACAATTTTTTTACAAATTGATAGCCCAATACCCGTTCCTGGGTATTTTCCTCGACCGTGCAAGCGTTGGAAGATAACAAAGATGCGATCGCCATATTGAGGCTCGATACCGATTCCATTATCCCGCACCCAGAACAGCCATTCCGATGAGTTTTTTTTGGGGGAGCGAGCCAAGTTTTCTTTTTCACTTCTCGCTGCACCAATTTCAATTTGTGGGGGAACATTTTCGCGGCGGAATTTGATAGCGTTAGCGATTAGATTTTGGAATAATTGCGTTAATTGGCTTGCATCGGCCATAATTTGAGGAAGGGAATCGTACTTAACAACTGCGCCAGTTTCGTTAATCGCTATTTTAAGATTAGCGATCGCCACTTCTAAACTTGCCTTCGCATCGACTGACTCAAAGGGCTGTCCGCGCGTCGAGACGCGGGAATAGCTTAGCAAATCGTTGATCAGCGTCCGCATTCGGTTCGCCCCGTCCACGGCAAAAGCAATAAACTCGTTAGCGGTACTATCGAGCTTACCTTGGTAGCGTTTCTCTAAAAGCTGCAAATAACTCGTAACCATGCGCAACGGTTCTTGCAAGTCATGAGAAGCGACATAAGCAAATTGTTGCAACTCGGCATTAGAGCGAGCGAGTTCTTCTCGCTGGCGAACTTCTGCTTCTAAGAGTTGTGCCTGAGATAGGGCAATTCCGATTTGGTTGGCCAACTGTTGTAACAATTCGATTTCAAAACGGCTCCACTGTCGGGGATGGCTGCATTGATGGGCAATAAGTAAGCCCCAACAGTTATCCCGTTGAAGAATGGGAACGACTAAATTAGCCCTGACGCTAAACTGTTTGAGTAAGGCGACGTGACAAGCACTTATGCCAGCCATTTCAATATCGACGATAGCACTGACTCGTCCCTGATGATATTTTTCTACGTAATCGTGACTGAAGCAAGGATCGTGAATGTTTTGTCCGAGAATCGCCTGAAAACCGTTAACAACCGATTCTTGAACGACCGTTCCCGAACCATCTCTCCAAAGTCTGAAAATTAAAACGCGATCGCTTTTTAATAGTTTTGTACTTCGGTCACAGCCGTTTGAAGGATCTCGTCAGGTTGCAGGGATTGACGAATTTTGAGGGCAATTTCGGCAAATAGTTGCGATCGCTGGGTCTGGCGCACGAGTTCGGCTTCTGACTTTCGGCGCTCTAGTTCCAATCCCGCACGAACGGCAAAGATTTTTAAAGTTTCTTCCAGCAAGCGGCTATTATTGAGGGGACTGCGGCTAAGGACGGAGATAAACCCCAAAGTCTCTCCAGCAGCGTTAAATAAAGGAACGCCAATGTAGCTTTCTATGCCTAGTTCTTGCAGCAAGGCATCTTTAGGAAATTGCTGTTGCACGTTAGAAGGATAGACGCATAACTGCTTGCTTACTAAATTTATCCAGGGCGTATTTTCTAGAGAATATTCGCAATTGGGCAAAAATTGACTGTCGCCATAAGCCGCAACCGTCCTGACGCGATTTTCGATTAATTCGCCAACAAAAGCATATTCAAGTTCTAGGGCCTTGGTGAGATATTTAACCAAAGAGCGAAAGAACGATTCTCCAATTTCGGCGGAAACGCCTCTGGCAATGTTTTCTAAAAGTTTTTCTTTTGAAACACGTTCGCTGATGTCGGTAACGGTTCCAAAATAGCCCGTCACGTTTCCTGTGTCATCTCGTATGGCGATCGCGTTTCCAAATACCCAAGATACCTTTCCTTGCGGCGTTAGGTAACGATATTCTAGCGAGAATTCGCGACATTCCCTCGCCGCTTCATACCAGCTAGCTAAAACGCGCTCCCGATCTTTTGGGTGTAGTGCTTTTACCCATCCCGTTCCCAGCGCTTCCTCTAGGGAAAGTCCTGTCATGGCTAACCAACGCGGGTTGACGAACAAACAGTCTCCTCGTCGGTCAGTCTGAAAAATTCCCACCGGAGAGCGATTCACTAGCAACCGAAAACGTTCTTCACTAACTCTCAACGCCTCTTCTGCCTCCTTGCGATCCGTAATGTCGGTATGAGAGCCTACCATCCTCACTACGTCTCCTCGTTCGTTCCACACGGCTTGCCCGCGATCGAGTATCCATTTATAAGTTCCATCTTTGCACTGAACGCGATGTTCGGTAATATAAAAAGGCGTTTTTTTGTCAAAATGAGCGTGGATGGTTTGCGTCACCCAACCGAGATCGTCGGGATGGACTCGTTTTGTCCATTCGTCGAGATGATTGGCAATTTCACAGTCTTCTTGACACTCCCGCCACTAACCGCGATCGCGGTGTAGTGGGGGATTCTTCATTCACAGAGTCTTAACTAACTAGGCTAACGCCAAGTCCCGTCAGAACCTCTCCAGAAGCGTTTTCTAGCACGGACTG
>JAAUUT010000165.1 GCA_012031035.1 Candidatus Altimarinota bacterium
CATTAAACTATTATTAAATGCAGTTATTCTTTGCTAGTGAAAAATAAATTATTTTTTCTGTAAAATTTATTTTAGTTCAATCATGATTTTTGTAGTTATAGCTAAGGTTATAATCTATCAAGTTAAAAATAAACCTATTGGTAGATAGCAAATCTAAATGAGTTGCGAATGAAAAGGAGTTATTCACTCACAATTAAGAGACTTTTTATAAAGTAGATAGTAGATAAGATTGCATAGATAACAACCAAGGTAAGCGGCGGTAGATAACTTTGGCAGTTTCACCAATATCTCTCGACCGTCCGCTTTATCAACTTGTTAGGTTGCGTTATTATCGATCTCTTGTCATTGCTTTATACGTATAAACTGCTTGCCTCTGACGAGCAGTGAATTTGCTTTTTGGGACATCAACCAAGCAGAAACGATTAATGACGAGTAACCCACAAACAAAAAGGCTGCATATCGTCCTGCTGTTTCGGGTTGCATATTGCTCATTAGCTCAGAAAAGCTATGGAGAATAGGAATTTCACCCAGCATCCCAGGCAAAGCAATACAAATTGCGCCCTGTAACCAATCTTTCTGCTCGATGCGCCGCCACTTCATAAGTCCCAAAGATACAGCAGAACACAAAACACTTGTGAGAATCACGATGAGCCAGTATTCAGCGAAAGAACCTTCAAAAAAATATGAACCAACCATACGATAAACTAATGTTCCTGCTGCCCAGATGACGAAGCCAAGGAATAGAAAACGAATTTGGTATTTTGCGTTCATAATGATTTCCCAATCAAATAATGTTAACGTAATAGTTATTACGTTAATTGTCAATCCATGAGCCGACCTACTGAGCCTCAGAAGAAAGAAGATCTTCTAGAACGATGTTTAGCTGCTGTAATTGAAGAAGGAAGATTAGACTCTAGTATCAACGCGATCGCTAAGAGAATAGGAACTAGTGGACGAATGCTCGTTTACCACTTTGGCTCTAAGCACGAATTAGAGCGACAAATCCTCAGTCTTTTGGAGACTCGCTTGCGCGAAAAATTATGGTCATTTCAAGGTGTGTCATTTGAAGGGGTAGATTGTTTAGCAGAATCTCTGCTTGAAATTTGGAGACATATAACATCACCAGAAATGCGTGGCTTGCTCAGGTTGACGATGGATCTCAATCAACGTGCCATGCAAGGTGATTTAGAAACACGACGTTTCTTAGAGCAAGAATGTCAAAAATGGGTAAATTCAGATTCTCTATTGAATCTCACCCATGACAAAACTACTGCTTTATTGCTATTCCATTTATTTCAAGGCGCAATCTTAGATTTTTTGACTACAGGAAACGCACAACGCGGACAACAAACAATTAAAGCTTTTACAGAAACTCTGCAATAACTCGAACCCGAACAAGTCGCTGTTAATTAAAAATAAAAAAGGCAGTGCAATGAAAATTATTGCACTGCCAAGACTCACTGGAATCAAATATGTAGTTCTAACCCATCCGTACTTTAGACAAACTGCCAAGCACCAACTACACCATCATCGAGATCGACAAAATAAAGTTTTCCATCGGGCCCAGTAGCAATCTGTACGACAATGTTTGCGCCAGTAGTAAAGGTTTCGATTGAAGTAATTCGACCTTGTGCGTCAAAACTAATATTGCGTACTATGCCTTGGCCGAGGTCGTTAAAGAATAAATCGCCTCGATACTGTTCGGGATAGAGATTGCCTGTATAGACATCTCCCATAACGATCGCGTTGATTCCCGTGTTATGGTTGAGAGCATAAATCGCAGGCGTAGCTGTTTGACCGCTATTATAGAAAATTTGAGCTTCTGGTAAGTTTTGATATTCGCTAGTTCTCAGGTTGTCTCCACTACCTCCTTCATAATAAGGCCAGCCAAAATTCGCTCCAGCGCCAGCCGAGTTAATTTCTTCCCAACGAGTCCAACCAACATCGCCAACGAATAATCGGTTGTTGGTCGGATCGATAGTAAAGCGGAAGGGATTGCGAAGCCCATACTGATAAACTTTAGCAATGTTGCTGTTCGGATCGTTATTGTAGAAAGGATTGTTAGAAAGACCCTGACCCGTAATCGGATCGATCCGCAAAATCTTACCGGAGAGGTTATTGAGGTCTTGTACGCGCACGGTACGAGGGTCCATGCGGTTATAAGAAGTGCCGTCGCCATTGCTGACGTAAAGCATCCCATCGCGCCCGAATTCTACCGTACCAATGGTATGCGAGGTACTATCTGCGGCGAGAAAATCTCGTAAGTTTTGTCCGTTGGTAATCCCCGCAGGAGGTGCGCTGAAGTTCTCGGTACTATCGACAAATGGATTGTAGTCTACATTCCAAGTTCCGTTGTTTCCCAAGAGAACTACTTCGCTACCTGTAATAGCCGTCCAGGTGTTTGTATCGACGGTAACGCGCACTAAACGACCCATACGGTTGCCATTGCCGTCTGGCCCTGCTAAGCCAGTATTTTGGAAGACTTGCGGGTCGTCATAGGTGAATAGTAGATAGACATAAGGATTGTTTTGGAAATCTGGATGAACGGCGATATCGAGTAAGCCGCGATCGCGAGTATTATTCACTTGAGTGCGAATATCGATAAACGGAGTGCTTTGAAGAGTACCATTTCTAAAAACTCTTACTCTTCCATCTTTTTGAGCAATAAACATGGTTTGTCCGTCGGGTGTCCAGTCTATTGCAGTAGGCATGACTAAGCCGGATACTACGGTATTTTTGGTTAGCGTCGGCGGACTGTTGGGGTTAGGATTGGCCCCGCCAATTTCGATGATGCCGCGAAATAGCGTTGTCGGACTATCATCATCCCACTGACGAGATGCGCCGAAGTTCATCGCCCCAAAGTCTTGATTGTTAAGGTAATTGTTGGGTTCGCCTGGTGTCCAGTTGGTGTAGGTGACCGCTTGACCGCTTACCCATTGAAATTGTCCTTCTACGGCGCGATCGTTAATGCCAATCCAGAAGCCTGTTGTAGTACCAAAGGTCTGTTTGAGCCAGGTTTCTTCAGCTAAATCGTTAATGGTAACTAAATTACCGCCTCGACTTTGTGCTTCGGCTTGTGCTTGCTCCCAAGTTAAGGTTCCATTGGTCAGTAAATATTGATTGCCGTTATAGGTGAAGATGTTGGATTGGCTATCATTATCGACAATGGTAACTTGAGCGGTTCTTGGAACGAGTAAAGTAGCTCCTCCGGTGACGTTATCGATCGCGAAACCAAATGTTTCATTGCCTTCAACAATCGCATCCTCACCAATCGCAATGGTGACTGTTTTACTGGTTTCTCCTGATGCAAAGGTTACAGTGCCTGCTGGAATCGCCGTGTAATCCGAGCCAGCCGTCGCAGAACCCTCAACCGTTCTGTAATCTACGGTTACAGTTCCGTCACTGCCTCCGGTTCGTACAATCGTCACGGTTACGGTGTTGTTACCTTCATTAACGCTATAGTTACTACTTTCCAAACCAATAGTTCCTGGGTTGGTTTGAGGGCCGCTACCGACTTCGATGATGCCGCGCAACAGTGCTGTGGGGTTGTTATCATCCCACTGACGAGAGGTACCAAAGTTCATCCAGCCAAAATCTTGATTACCACCTGCGTTATTCGGTTCCCCAGGGGCCCAGTTGGTGTAGGTGACTGCTTGACCGCTTACCCACTGAAATTGTCCTTCGGTAACGCGATCGTTAATCCCAATCCAGAAGCCTTCTGTCGTGCCAAAGGTCTGTTTGAGCCAGGTTTCTTCGACGGAACTATTAATAGTAACGAGATTACCGCCACGGCTTTGTGCTTCAGCTTGTGCTTGTTCCCAGGTTAAAGAGCTACTGGTTAAGAAGTATTGATTGCCGTTATAAATTAGCGGATCGTTATCGAAAATGGCGATCGCAGCCGTATTAGGTGTTGATAATGTAGCTCCTCCGGTGACGTTCTCTAAGGTAAAGTTAAAGGTTTCATTGGCTTCAAATACGGTGTCGTCGAGAATCGAAATCGTAACGGTTTTGTTGGTTTCCCCTTGCCCAAAGGTTAAGGTTCCTGTAGCGTCAGTATAATCCGAGCCTGCGATCGCAGTGCCATTAACCGTGCGATAACCTACTGTTACCGTTCCGTCGCTGCCTCCAGTTCGTTGAACGGTTAAAGTAATGGTGTTGTTGTTCTCGTTGACGGCAAAGTTATTATTCGTTAAGCTAATCGCGCCCGCACTGGTTTGAGTGCCGGGAATTTCGATGATACCGCGCATTCTTGCTCTTGGGGTATTATCGTCCCACTGGCGAGATGCACCGAAGTTCATCCAGCCAAAGTCTTGATTCCCACGGTAGTCGTTGGGTTCGCCCGGTGCCCAATTAGTATAGGTAACCGCCTCACCACTGGCCCACACAAATTGACCTTCAGTTGCGCGATCGTTAATCCCTATCCAAAACCCCTCGGTAGCACTAAACGTCTGTTTGAGCCAGGTTTCTTCGGCTGCATTGTTGATTGTAACGAGGTTGCCTCCCCGACTTCTAGCCTCGGCTTGTGCCTGTTCCCAGGTTAAACTCGCACTGGTCAATAGGTATTCATTGCCGTTGTAGCTTGGCAAGATACTGTCATATTCTTCCATTGCTTTAGCGGATAAAGCCGATTCAGCTTCGATCGCGCCTGTTGTCACTTCAAGCGTCCAGTCGCCCCCTAAAGCGGCTTTCCCAGTCAGGTCATCAGAGGCAGCAATGTCAGCCCCCGTCAATTGACTCAACCGATTGATAAAACTAACTCCAGCAACGCCCGACCCTATATTGCATCCATACAAAAGGATGTCAGCATCGGCACTTAAGGCATTTGCCCAGCTTTGGATCGCGTTAGCATAATTAATCAATTCGTCTGTACCTAACTGGCTATTGCCCAATTGTAGGTTAGCAGAACTTCCGTGAGAGATGATTTGTACGCTAGATAAGTTGTGATATTTTGCTAAAGTAGCGGTAATTTGTTCGACTCCATCCTCGCTGGGTTGCAAGAGGATAACTTCATCGGTTTTGAATTCTTTAGCAAGTTCTAGATAATTGTCTACGCTTGAATCGAGAAAGACTATCTCTTTAGTTAAGTGTTCACTGTCAAATCCTGAATTCAACCCATTAGTTGAATTAATAAAACTTGACGAAGATTGGGCAGGTGAAAATAAGGAGGTTCCAGAAACGTCCATAAATTTAAAAGCTATTATTTAAGAAATTGGCAAGCAGAAATTGGAGGCAGAAAATTAACTCTTTTCTGTCATCAAAGTCATCTTTAAAAACGACCAAAAAAGTAGTTAATTTTTCCCCTCAGCCTTCTGAGGCATGAATCTCGGTCATTGAAATTATGAATTTAGCGATGTTCTGCGCTGCACTTGTCCGCGTCGGTCGCTACGTGCGAGCGAGTTCATAAATTCATAATTCATAATTTTTTGGTTAGGGATATTTTTGGTTGGCTTAGTCTTTTAAATTCAAGACAACTGGGATGCCTATCAATATTTATATTCGATAATTCCATCGATTTAACGAGCGATCGCAACCCCCTAGCCAACAACTTGTTTGAGTAATTAATTGCTATTGTGCGTTATAAAAATTCGATCTGTGTAAACTTTTCATGAAAAGGTGACTATGATTTATCAAGATTATGTAAAGTCTTTGGGTTCGATAAATAAAAACAATTAAGATCTAATTAGAAAAGCTTGCAAATTCAAACTATTTATAAAATTAGGACAGTAAAATTAATTTGTCACAACTAAGCCGATAAAGATACCGTAAAAACGCTTACGCTAATACAAATGTTCACAAAAGACGTAAGTCATTATTCATAATTTGCAAAATGACGATCTAACCAGCGACTAGTCAGGTTGCTCATACTGCTGGGACAAAAATCGTACTATCAGTTTCTTCTGACTGAATATTTTCGTCGCAGGTACTTTTAATTGGAAGGGGTTTAATTCCTTGAGTTATCTGATTGACTAACCAACAATCTTTTGTGTGTACGGCTACAAATCCTGCTTCACCCATCCAAGCATCAACGCTTCCCTTTGCATAGTCTTTAATATAGGGTTCTTCAAAAATTTCACTTAGCCAATCGGTATTGAGGAGTGTTTTTTGATTGCCATCCATGATAATCGCTTGTCCGCCAGGTACTAGGAGGCGAAACGCTTCGTGCAAAATCGATACCGCTACTCGTGGCGGGGTTTCATGAAAGAGTAAAGATGCGGTGACGATATCAAAAGAAGCATTGGGAAATTTTGTGCATTCGGCATTGCCATGTTGCCACTCGATATCTAATCCCAATTGTTTGGCTTTATAATCTGCCATGACGAGCATATAAGGCGATAAGTCGAGTCCAATGACTTCTGCATCTTGAAAAGCTTTTTTGAGCATTAGCGTCGTCGAACCCGTCCCACAACCCAAATCCAAGATTCGTCGAGGACTTCCTTGAATTGCGTCGATGACTCCTTGACGTACCCAGGTTTCGTTAGGAGGAATTGCATACTGAGTTACGGGGTCATAAGTCACCGCCGCACCACTATTTAAATAACCGCCTTCGATGCCGTGAAAATTCTGAGAACTATAATATTCTGGATAAATGAGGTTAGGTTGGCGGATGCGATCGCATTCTTTTTCCCAATCTATCGATTTAGAGATTTGTACGATCTTTTCTTCGTCGATGAAAAATCGAAAAACGGGTTTTAAAAATTGTTCCCAAATTGTATCTTTACGAACAGACATAATGAAATTATGAATTATGAATGCTGAATTATGAAAAGCGATCGCGAGATTTGCTTCTGAATATAGGTTAGCAACAATTAAAAATTAGCTATTTTTGAGAAGAGATTAATTCGTCGCTACTTTGAGGAATTTCAATAGACTCAAATTGAACTTTTTCCCCATTTTGAGATGGGTTAAGCGTTTGGTAAAAAAATTGTTGGGAGCGATTTTTTTCGTCAGCTACTAAAACTCGTGCTGAGTGTCCGTTGCGCAATACATCAGCGCGATCGCGTTCTTCATAACAATAGATAATTAAAATATCCCCTGGTTCGCACAGCAATGCTGCGCCGCCATTCGGACAAATTTCGCCACTTCCTCGCTTTCCAGGAAGTGCGTAAGTTGACCATCGTTTGCCATTGTTAAGGTTGATAACATCGACTTCTTCGAGGGGAAGAATCCCGACTCTATCTAATAAATCCTCATCAATGGTAATACTGCCAACATAATTTACATTCGCTTCTGTGACTCGCACCCGATGTAATTTGGCGTGCATTAGTCTGATTGTTCCCATTCTTCTTCTCTGCGGTACTATATCTATCTTAAGATTTTAAGATTGAGTATGTAAGGCTATATAGAATAACACCAAAATTCGCGATCGCATTGACGCAACAAATACGGTTATGACTTCTCAATGGGAATATTTACTCAAAAATTTGGGCGAATGGCAAGGCTCGTTTACTCGTTTCTCGCTGCAAGGAGAATTTATCGAAGATACGCCGACGATAGTTTCTCTAGAAGGACGAGAAAATAATACAAAAGTTCGTCAAGTCGTTCGCCGCCTACCTCCCAATCTACCGCCCAAAGATCTAGTTTTAGAATACACTTCCTTGAGTCGAAGTCTTTTATTTTTCGAGAATGGAGCTTTTTCTCAAGGTTCGATGCAGTGGGGGCCTTTTTCTGAATTTGGGGCAGAATTTGGATTGATTGAGGGCGATCGCCGCTTGCGTTTGGTTGCGTTCTATAATTCCGATAGTAAGTTTGATAAACTGACCCTTATTCGCGAAAAATTAGCGGGTTCTACTACGCCAGAACGACCTTTGTTAACGGTAGAACAACTCGTCGGCGAATGGCACGGAGAAGCAGTGACCATTTATCCCGATTGGCGATCGCCAGATACCTATCTTACCCATCTTCAAGTCACTCATCTCGATAATAACCGATTAGAACAAAAACTAACTTTTGGCGATCGCACCATTACTTCTTTAGCAATGATTAAGGGTTCAATACTTCATTTTAACCAGAGCGATCCACCCGTACAAATTTTACTCCTACCAGATGGAGCCTCTTATAACTGTCCGCTTGAAATTAAACCCCGTCAGCGTTTCTTGTTAGAAATGGGATGGTTGATTTCTCCTACAAGGCGACAGCGAATCATTCGCAGCTATGGCGGTCAAGGAGAATGGTCGAGTTTAACGTTAGTAACCGAGAAAAAAGTTACCCAATAATTTGTAATTAACATATTTTATTTACAAATCGTAGTCTGGTAATTACACTGACTATCTTATCGAGCGTTCATAAAGATGAAAACAGTTGTCAATGGGCAAAATTAGCATCATTATTCCTGTTTTAAATGAAGCTTCAATAATTCAAAAAACTATTTCTAAACTTCAAAAACAATTAGAGATAGAAATTATTGTAGTAGATGGCGGGAGTCAAGATAACACGATCGCATTAGCCCAAAATCTAGGCGTAAAAGTTATTCGTTCTCCTCAAGCTGGACGTGCCAATCAAATGAATTTTGGTGCGTCCTTGGCAACGGGAGATATTTTGTTATTTCTCCATGTAGATACCTGTTTGCCTCATGGATATTTAGCTCTCGTTACTAAAGCTTTATCCAATTCTAAAACGGTTGCAGGTGCTTTTGAATTAGCCATTGATAGCCCGCAAAAATCTTTACGTTTTTTGGAAACCATAATAAATTTGCGATCGCGTTTTTTATCTCTTCCTTATGGCGATCAAGCTTTTTTTCTTAAAGCTTCTGTTTTTCAAGAGATAAATGGATTTGCAGATCTCCCTATTATGGAAGATTTTGAATTTATACAACGTCTCAAAAAAAGGGGGAAATTAGCATTGTTCCAGCGAAAGTGATAACATCCGGTCGTCGCTGGCAAAAGTTGGGCGTTGTGAAGACCACAATAATTAATCAACTCATTATTTTGGGTTACTATCTAGGTGTTTCGCCTCAAAAATTAGCTCGTTGGTATGGAAGAAAGTAACTTTTTAAATTATGAATTAGAAATTATGAATTATGAAAAATGAAATAGTCATAGTTAGACAGTATTTACAGAATGTAAAGGAAGAGTGCATAAATGCGATCGCACTCCCCAAGTTTGAATATTATTAACGAAATTAACTCTGTCTGGTTATGGGCAATCGACCTCTTCAGAACGGTTTCTCTTTTTCTTGTCGAATAGCTGCTTTGACGCTTGGTTGCTTCTCGATTGTGCCAATAATACTAAAAATTTATTCGTTCGAGACGGGGCACAGATCTCTACTACTACATCAGGACCAGGAGATGCAGGCGCTTTGACAATTAATGCAAGTGAATCCGTGCAACTAATTGGTACTTCAAACAGCACTTTAGACAATAGTCAGAAAAGAAGTGTTGTGAGTGCTGCAACCTCTGGTACAGGAAAGGGAGGAACTTTAACGGTTGATACTAAAAATTTGCTCGTTCGAGATGGGGCAGCAATCTCTACTAGTACCACAGGGGCAGGAGATGCAGGCTCTTTGACAGTTAATGCAAGTGAATCAGTGCAACTCATTGGTACTTCAAACAATGGTCAGTTTTAAGTGTCTTGAGGGCAGACACTTCCAGCCAAGGAAAGGGAGGAACTTTAACGGTTGATACCACAAATTTGCTAGTACGAGAGGGAGCAACAATCTCTGCTTTGACAGCAGGCGAAGGAAATGCAGGCAATATTCTTCTCCGAGTTAAGGATAGTATTATCTTGACAAAAGATGGTGGTCTATTTGCTAATACAACTGAAGGTTCTACTGGAAAAGGCGGCGATATTTTCATCTACCCTCAAACCTTGACAATTTCTGATGGGGCAACTATTTCTGTCAACAGCCAAGGACGAGGAACAGGCGGTCAAATTCAATTACAAGCAGATTCTTTGACTCTAGATAATGGCACAATCTCCGCCGAAACTGCTAGTACAGACGGAGGCGATATTACCTTGGACGTACAAGATTTATTATTGCTACGCAACGGCTCTCAAATCTCCACCACCGCAGGCACAGAAAGAGCAGGGGGCAATGGCGGTAATCTAGAAATTAATACTGGCTCAATTGTGGCTATTCCTCAAGAAAATAGCGATATTACAGCTAATGCTTTTACTGGCGATGGAGGACAAATTCTTATCAACACCCAAAGTAGCCCAACCATTTGAAGAAAAGACCCCAAGCAACATCATTAACAGATTTAGCATTGCGACCTCTAGCTAGCCCTTTAACATTTAAGTCTTCGTGGGCGACCAAATCGTTAGATTGGCACA
>JAAUUT010000046.1 GCA_012031035.1 Candidatus Altimarinota bacterium
CGCACAGTGGACGTTTATTTTCTTGTGTAGTATAAATGTAATATATTACTACCTAGATCGACCTCATCAATGAATCCTAATTTAATCTTGCCAGTGGGAACGCAAGTAGTTAGCCGTATCGAAGTCAAAAACTCAACTGAAAAATTGTTATGCGTCAGGGGAGCAGTTGGAGTCATCGTTAAATCGCCTGACGATAATTCTCATGCGTATCGAGTTCGTTTGCCCGATAATGTTGAAGTAACCTTATATCGCCATCAATTAAGTATTCGCAAACACTTTCAAAAAGAAGGAATAGACGAAGTAAGAGCATTACTCGAAGAGTTAAATTTATACGATTGCGTAATTTATCGTTGCATAGTTGGTTCGAGAGCATTTGGACTCGACGATGACAACTCGGATATCGATCGCAGAGGCATTTATTTACCGCCTGCACGTTTACAATGGTCGTTATTTGGCGTTCCAGAACAGTTAGAAAACGATCGCACCCAAGAATGTTATTGGGAACTCCAGAAGTTTATAATTTTGGCTTTAAAAGCGAATCCAAATGTTTTGGAATGTCTTTATACACAATTAATAGAAGTGAGTACGCCTATTGCTGAACAATTGCTTGTTATCAAAGAAATTTTTCTTTCCCAATTGGTTTACCAAACTTATAACGGGTATGTGATGTCTCAGTTCAAAAAAATGGAACAAGATTATCGCAGCATTGGCAAAGTTAGATTAAAACACGCCATGCACTTAATTCGTCTATTACTATCGGGAATTACGGTGCTAAAAGAAGGGTTTGTTCCCGTCAAGGTTGAAAAGTATCGACAAGAACTACTAGCGATTAAATATGGAGAAATGCCCTGGAATGAGGTCGCTCGTTGGAGGCTAGAATTGCATAAAGAGTTTGATGCTGCTTTGTCTAATACTGTATTACCCGAACGTCCAAATTACGAAAAGGCGAATGCTTTTTTGATTCAAGCACGTAAAAGCATAGTAGATTAAATCCACCTTTTGTAGGGTGGGTTAGGTGGAGACAACATTAAAATTTTTGTTACAAACTTAGATACAGTGGTACATTAAAGTAGCAAAAAAAATAGATTTCATGTCTTTACCCATCAATCTTTTTGAATATGAATCTCTCGCCAAAAAACATCTCTCTCAAATGGCGTTAGATTACTATAACAGTGGCGCAGGCGACGAACTAACGCTACAAGATAATCGCGCTGCATTCGATCGCTATCGCCTTCGTCCTCGCATGTTAATCGATGTCAGTCAGCGAGATTTAACTACAACTATTTTAGGACAATCTTTATCGATGCCAATCTTAATCGCACCGATGGCATTTCAGTGTTTGGCGCATCGGGAGGGGGAAGTGGCAACTGCGAAAGCGGCGCAGGAGATAGGCGCGGCGATGGTTTTGAGTACGCTATCGACAAAAAGTATAGAAGAGGTGGCGAATGAGAGAAAGAATATTCCTCAATGGTTTCAGTTATATATTCACAAAGATCGCTCGTTAACTCGCAATCTGGTAGAAAGAGCCGAAAAATCGGGTTTTAGTGCTTTGTGCTTAACAGTGGACGCGCCTTTATTGGGACGCAGAGAACGCGATCGCCACAATCAGTTTACCTTACCATCGGGAATGGAATTAGCAAATTTAACTGCTATCAAAGATTTAGCCATTCCCGAAACCGTTGGCGAGTCGGGATTATTTACCTACTTTGCCCAACAAATCGATCCCAGTATTACTTGGGGCGATTTAGAATGGTTGCGATCGCAAACTCAATTACCCATCCTACTCAAAGGCATTTTACGGGGAGACAATGCCAAAAAAGCCGTAGAATATGGAGTACAAGGGATTATTGTGTCCAACCACGGCGGAAGACAATTAGACGGCGCGATCGCATCCTTAGATGCTTTACCAGAAATTGTCAAAACAGTAGGCGATCGTATAGAAATTTTAATCGATGGTGGCATTCGGCGAGGAACTGATGTATTAAAAGCCTTAGCATTAGGCGCAAAAGCAGTTTTAGTCGGTCGTCCGATTTTGTGGGGATTAGCTGTTAGCGGAGAAGCGGGAGTTCGTCACGTTTTAGAATTGTTGCGCGATGAATTAGATTTAGCAATGGCATTGAGTGGATGTCCGTCCCTTCGAGATATTGATGCTCGTTTAATTACTTGAATTTAGGCAACAGATATCGTTTATGAATTTTAGAATAATTTTAGTTAATAAGAAGTTTAAATGTACGAAAGTTTAACTTGCTTGTTTATTCACTGAGAAGCGATCGCGATCGACTCCATGATATTCTAATACAACTTGTTCTACTAATTGAGTAACGATCGCGTAAAGATCCGATGGTTTGGTCGTATTAGTAATATTCGCGATCGCAACGTAACCATCAAAAGACATAGGGATTGTATCTGTAATGGTAAAGCTTTCACCACCATAGTATTGCAAACAAACTGCCGAAGAAAAGTTTTTGAGTCTTTTTTGAATCTTAGATAATGTAATAAATACTTTAATTTTTAAGTTGAGCATTTCAATAGGTTTTCTCATTTAACCAATTTCCTTTAATTCCTATAATTATCTTATTTTTTTACTGCTAAAAATTCATGAGGATTTATACTGAACTTGCGATCGCACAGTTGAAATCGTTTCCGTGTATCTACTGCTTCTGTGTTTCAAATTCCGCAAAGAACGCGATAATATTATCTGCACTGCGACACCGAGGCATATGGTATCAGACCGAATTATCGTTCCCCTAGACGTACCGACTCTAGAAGATGCGATCGCACTTTTAGATAAACTCCCACAAGTTAGCTTTTGGAAAGTAGGATTAGAACTCTTTGTCGGTGCAGGCCCAGAAATTCTTAAAATTCTCAATGAACGACAAAAAAGAATCTTCCTCGACTTAAAATTTCACGATATTCCCAACACCGTCGCGGGGGCTTGTCGTTCGGCGACAGCTTATAATGTAGACTTACTCACCCTTCACGCTACAGCAGGACGCGCGGCGCTGCAAGCCGCCGCAGAAGCAATTGCCCAAGAAGGTTCGCGACCCAAACTACTTGCCATTACCCTGCTCACCAGTTTAAACTCACGAGAGTTAGCGTTTGACCTCAAGATTCCCCTAGAATTACCAGAATACGCATTACAGATGGCAATATTAGCCAAAGAGTCAGGAATCGATGGGGCAGTTTGTTCCCCTCATGAAGTCGCCCAACTGCGACAAGTTTGTTCGGACAATTTTTTGCTGGTTTGTCCTGGAGTACGACCGAGTTGGTCGGATGCAGGCGACCAACGGCGGGTGATGACTCCTCAAGCTGCCATTAAAGCAGGTGCTAACTATTTAGTCATCGGTCGTCCGATTACGGCAGCGGCTAATCCAGTAGAAGCATGGGAAAGAATTTGCGAAGAATTAGCTACAGTTGGTTAAAATTGCTGCTTCTGGGACTTTTAACTGTCGCCAGTTGGCAAGGTGTTCTGTCTTATGCAGTCAGTCTTCCATCTTCTTCTTGTCCCGCCGATTTAGAAACCCTCACCAATCTCCTCATCCAAGACATTCCTGGTTATGCCAATCGGGTTATTCAAAGAGTCAGAAAACTCGATCGCCCGGTTTATCTTTCTACTTATGTCATCGTAGCAGGAAGACCCGAATTCAAACCGCTTCCTCTGGTCAATCGTCAATACAATCCCATTCTTCCCAACACATCCCAACAGGTATTTTTTACCACCCTAGAACGGCGTTACAGCCAAAATAAAGTCATTGAAGCCCAAAATTATCATTGGTTATTTCTGACGCGATCGCAAGATGGATGGCGATTGGCATTAATTTATACGCAATTTGGTTCTCCTTCCGGCGACGAACCGCCTACCCCTCCCCAAGAAACCAGCGATGGCATAATCGGTCAAGCTGTTCGCTTATGGCTAAGGGATTGTCGTGCAGGCGCGATTAAACAGTGACCAGTGACCAAAGACAAGGTGGACAAGGGAGACAAGGGAGACAAGGTAGACAATAGATAAAAGCTATCTCTTTCCCCTTTCACCATTCACCAATCCCATATTGACATTTAAGTGAATGCTTAAGTAAAATAAATTAAGCATTTGCTTAAATATTAATTGGAGAGGATGAGCCGACAAAATGCGAGTGCAGATCCTTATTATGCGATCGCCGATCCAACCCGACGAGCCATTTTAGATCGATTGCGAACGGGCGAACAATCGGTCACAAATTTAGCCCAACCATTTTCAATGTCCTTACCAGCCATTTCCCAGCATTTACAAATACTTGCAGAAGCAGGTTTAGTAAAGCAGCGACGGGTGGGACGACAGCGCCTTTATCGTCTAAATCCCGAACCGTTAAAGCAAATTTCTAGCTGGGTTGCTTGTTACGAACAATTTTGGGAAGAAAAACTCGATGCCTTGGGTCGCTATTTGGAGGAATCATGAATCAAACCGTGAAAATAGATGTTTTCTATCCCCATCCACCCGAAAAAGTCTGGAAAGCCTTAACCAATAGCCGTGCCTTGGCAGCTTGGCTGATGAACAATAACTTTGAACCCCGCATCGGGCATCGATTTCAGTTTTACGGCGATTCGTTACCTGGGTTGAAAATGACGATTCAGTGCGAAATTATTGAATTGGACGAACCCAATCGCCTCGTTTATACTTGGCACGATGGTCTTACGGCTGAGTCTTCTTTAGCAATCTGGACGCTGACGAAGCGAGAAGAAGGAACGCAACTACAACTAAGACATTTAGAAACTTCCGTTACGACTCCTTCTAGGACACCAACGATGGTTCCCCGTCGAGCCTCAGAAAAAAGTAACATTACAACATCGGGACTGTTTCTCTTTGAAATGGAGTCGGATTCTTACCGCACTCAAACGTCAGGATTTTCAGCAGTTGCATCTTTGCCTCGATTCTTTGAGTGGGATTATTACCTCAAGCAAAGACTACTTGATTGGTTGCAGCAGGAGAATTGCGAACGATGAACGAAGAAAGCCAATACTTGCTGAAAATTGCCAAACAAGTTATTAAAACCTACACGGCACATCCCCAAGCAAAAGCAGCAATGGTAACGGGTTCTGTTGCTGAGGGAATATGCGATCGCTATTCTGACATCGATATGAGTGTTTATTATGAAAAATTGCCTTCTTTAGAGGAATTAGAAATAGCACGACTGCAAAATCAAGGTTCGGAACGCATTTGGACGTTAGGCGACACGACTGAAGAAGCGTATGGAGAAGCGTATTATGTTAACGGTGTTGAATGCCAAATCGGTCATACAACCATTGCTCTCTGGGAAAAAGATATGGCAGTGGTGCTAGAACAGCATGATGTCACTTCTTGGGTGCAGAAAGCTTTAACTGGAATTTTAATCTGCATTCCCTTATATGGTGAGGAACTAATTCAAAAATGGAAGACAGACATTGCAAGTTACCCCGATGCGCTTGCACGAGCAATGGTTGAAAAGTATCTACAGTTTTTTGCAATTTTGGGTTTACCAGAAGATTATTTCATCACAAGAGATGCAACGCTTTTTAAATATCAAATGATGGTCGATATAGTGCAGAATATCTTGGGAGTGTTAGCCGGACTAAATCGTTTGTATTACTCAACCATTCAGTTTAAGCGAATGAGTAAATATATCGAACAAATGAAAATTGCTCCTAAGAATTTAGCTACTCGTTTAGATAATTTGTTTCATACAGAATCGTCAACTGCTGCAACCCAACTTAAAAAACTCGTGCAAGAAGTTGTAAGTTTAGTTGAATTGCATATGCCACAAATCGATACATCGCAAGTGCGACAAAAGATCGATAGACGCAAACAAGCCTTTCAGTAATCAGTAATCAGTCATCAGTCATTTCAACTTTGGATTTTGGATTAATTTTCCCCTTCTTATTATGAGTCTTTTTTGCTTAGTTCACGGTGCTTGCCAAGGCGCTTGGGTTTGGGATTTGTTAATTCCTTATCTCGAAGCGCAAGGTCATAAAACAGTAGCGATGGATTTACCTATCGAAGATCCTGATGTCACTTTATCCGACTATGTTGATGCAGTGCTTGAGGCACTTCCAGAAACCGAGGAAGATGTCATCTTAGTAGGTCACTCAATGGCGGGTACTTTTATTTCTCTTATTGCAGCACGATATCGGGTTCGCCAGCTTGTTTTTATAGGTTCGTTAATTCCTCATCCTGGTGTCAGCTTCCTCGACCAATGTTACGACGAGATCCCTTCTAACTTTCTTGATGAAGCAGGATACAAACCCCCAGAAGCTTCTCTATTCGAGCAATTTCGCGACGAACCAAACGTGCATATTCCAGCTTGTATCGGAAAATTTATGACACCAGACGAACAAGGCAAAGCAATCGCTATGGAGTTTTATTATTATGATTGCAAACCAGATGTTGCAAATTGGGCATTCTCTAAAACAAGATATCAGCGATCGCTAGCTTATGTTTTTGAGAAATTTCCTTATAAAGGCATACCAGATGTGAAATCTAACTATATTGCTTGCTCTGGCGATCGCATCATCTCTCCTGCTTGGCAACGCTACGCCGCACGAAAACGATTGGGGGTTGAAGCGATAGAAATTTCTAGCGGTCACTATCCTCATTTGTCCCATCCCATTCGTTTAGCTGAAGTGTTAAATGCGATCGCGTCCATAAACTATGAATTAGAAACAGGATAACGAAAATCATGAAAACAAAAGTTTCTCGTCGTACCTTTTTAACATCGGCAATTGGAGCCGCGATCGCTTCAACTGTCCCGCTTGCTTGGAAATCTAGTGTTGTTGCTCAACAAACTCAATCTGCTCCATCGAGCAATGCCAAATTTTACCGATTTAAACTGGGTAATTTTCAGATGACATCGATTGAAGATGGTGTGTTTTTGAATATGCCAGCGAAAGCTTTTGCTGGTAATGCGACTCCTGCTCAACTAAATGAGGTTTTACAGCAAGGATCGCAAAGTGAAACCCTAACCCTCAACTGTAATATTTTGTTGGTTGATACTGGCACTGAGAAAGTGTTAATCGATGCAGGAAGCGGCTTTTTGACTGAGCCGACCGCAGGCAAGCTCATTAGCAACTTGCAAACTCTCGAAATTAAGCCAACAGATATCGATGCGATTATTATTACTCACGCTCATGTCGATCATGTGGGCGGTTTACTCAATTCCACAGGAGCGCTAGCATTTCCTCAAGCTCGTTATTTCGTCTCAAAAGCTGAATACGATTTTTGGACGAGTCCAGAAGTGAATTTACCGAATGTTCAAGTTGATGAGAAGACAAAACAGCAATTCATCAGCATCGCTCAGAAATGTTTGGGGGCCATTCAAAATAAAGTAACGCGATTTGAGGGAGAAGGAGAAATTCTTCCTGGGTTTTACGCCATCCCCGCACCCGGTCATACCCCCGGACAAGTAGCCATTCGCATTGTTTCGGGCAATGAGTCTATAATCCACACGGCTGATGTCGTACATACTCACACGATTAATCTTTGGCATCCCAATTGGCAACCCATTTTTGATGCCGATCCAGACCAGGCGGCGGCAACTCGCCAACAAATTTTGAGTGCGATCGCCGACCATCGCCAATTGATGTATGCTTATCATTTTCCCTTTCCCGGCATTGGTTATCTTAAATCGCGAGCGGAAGAAGGTTTTGAGTGGCAACCCATCAAATGACAAAAATTTTGTAGCGATCGCGCGATCTCATCATCTCATCGAAATTGGCAAATCTACATTGCACGAAAACGATTGGGGATTGAAGCAATAAAAATTCCTAGCGGTCATTATCCCCATTTATCCCATCCCATTCGTTTAGCTGAAGTATTAAATGCGATCGCTTCTTAAATAATATTCAGAATTAATAACCACAATGAAGATTCTAATTATTGGTGGAACCAATTTTATCGGCCCTCCCGTCGTGCGTCAGTTGTGCGCGATGGGACATGAAGTGACAGTTTTTAACCGAGGACAAACTCATGCAGACTTACCATCGCAAGTGAATTATATAAAAGGCGATCGCAATAATTTAAAAGAATTTAAATTGGAATTTGAGCGTTTAGCACCTCAAATTGTGCTGGATACAATCCTGTATACCGAAGCAGACGCGAAAACATTAATGGATACTTTTCGTGGAATTGCTCAAAGAATCGTAGCTGTCAGCAGTATGGATGTTTATCGCGCCTATGACGTACTTTGGAAGCGAGAAAATGAGATTGTGCCAACACCGCTAACCGAAGACTCTCCTTTACGCCAGCACTTTTATCCTTTCCGAAATATGCCAAATCAACCATTCGATCGCATGGAGGATTACGAAAAGATTCTCGCCGAACGAGTTGTTATGGCAGATCCAACTCTACTTGGCACAATTATACGATTGCCGATGGTGTATGGAATAGACGATTTTCTCCATCGCTTTTATGTCTATCTCAAGCGTATGGCAGATCGTCGTCCTGTTATTTTACTAGAGGAAAGTGTCGCTCAGTGGTGCGGTTCCTATGGTTATGTAGAAAATGTAGCACGCGCGATCGCACTAGCAGTAACTAACGAACGTGCCATTAATCGTATCTATCACGTCGCAGAAACACAAGCAATTTCTCAACTAGAATACATTCATCAGATTGGGAAAATTGTAGGTTGGCAAGGAAATGCGATCGCGCTCAATAAAGATTCTTTCCCCGCAGAATGGGAAAGCGGATTGAATTTTAAGCAACATTGGGTTGTAGACTCGTCTCGCATTCGACAAGAATTGAATTACGAAGAAATAATTCCCGTTGACGAAGCACTTGAGAAAACAATTGCATGGCAACTATCTAATCATCCAAACGAGCGATCGTTTTGGGAAGTTCCCTATTTGCTCGATTATGCCACCGAAGACAAGATTCTGTCTGAATTATAAACCTGTATGTTTTGAGATTAAAAATGAGGAAATGACTGATGCTTAAAATTGATTTGTTACTGAGAAACTCAAATTTTACCCTATCAGTACTGCGCAAGTCAGAAGAAGAAGCAAACGCTCTTTTTGAGAAACTTATGGCAGCTATGAATGCAGAGAAAATACAACTGCTAAAACTGACGTGCGTACGGCTTTGCCGCATGCCGGAGGCTTATCGCCATACCAAAACTAAAATTGCTATCCTCAGTAATGAAATTATCGCTATTAATTTGACTGAAAATTAGATGAAACAAATATTTATTGATACTAATACCGAATCCTGGCACGATTTAGAGTTCCTTCCTGGCACTCAAATATTACCGTTAGCCGAACCCGTACCGCAAGGTTCTATTCATCGATTGCAAATGGCTGCGGGTACTGTAATTCCCGTTCACATTCATCCTTGCGATGAATATGTTTATGTTCTTGAAGGAACAATTCAAACAGGCGAAAAAGAATGCCAAGCTGGAATCTTTTGGTTTACGCCAGCCAATACTAAAAATGGTCCTCATAAAGCAATTACCAACGTAGAAATTTTCACAATTCGGTTGGGTAAAATGGGGAATTTTGAAGGATTTTAGTAAACTTTTAACTCTAGATGATATTAACTATGAATATGGAGCGAATCTTTTTCAAGAAAAACAATGACGAGCCAAATCTCGATATTTATTCTCATTTGCTGATACAGAGAATTATTTTTTTAAAAGACGAATTAACGGAAGAAATAGCGAATACAATCGTTGCTCAAATGTTGTTTCTTGATGCTGAAGATTCGGATAAAGATATTACCCTTCTCATTAACAATTTTGGCGGTTCGACGATGGCAGCAATGACAGTTTATGATGCCATAAATCAAATTCGTCCTGATATCTGTACGGTTTGTATGGGAACTGCTGCGGCGATGGGTGCATTTTTACTTTCTTGTGGAACTAAAGGAAAAAGATACGCTCTCCCCAACGCTCGTATTACCCTTCGTCAACCGTCAGGAAAAGCTGAAGGACGAGCAAGCGATATCGAGGTAGCAGCAAGAGAAATTATGTATCTTAGAGAATCAATTAATAAAATACTCGCTGAAAATACAGGGCGATCGCAACAACAAATCGATCGCGACACGCAACGAGATTTTATTATGAGTGCCGAGGAAGCAAAAGCCTATGGATTAATTGATAATATAGTCACAAAACCACCAATAAGCTAAAAAACATTTTAATAACACATTGAACGCTGTCGCAACATATCTCGTCTTTACTTTTGAACTCCTAATTTTTATTATTCATAATTCGACTGATTACTGATTACTGATAAGGCGATCGCGTCTCTATTATCTATGAAAGCACTGGAAGCCCAAAATCTTAAAAAAAACTTTTCGCAGAGGGAATCAAATTGTAGAAGCTGTCAAGGATATTTCTTTGACGATGTTTCCTGGAGACGTACTAGCTTTTCTCGGCCCTAATGGAGCGGGGAAGACGACGAGTATTAAAATGATGGCAGGATTAATTGAACCAGATGCAGGTTGGGTAAAAATTGTCGGAGAAGATCCCCATCGTAACCCAGCCGCCTTGCAAAATTTAGGTGCAGTGTTAGAAGGAAATCGCAATGTTTATTGGCCGCTAACTCCTGAAGAAAATTTAGAATATTTTGGCGTATTAAAAGCACGTAAATCGGGAATCAATCTTTTAGAAAAATTTGGATTGATGCACAAACGTCGCACCCCCGTTCAAAATCTTTCGAGAGGGATGCAACAAAAAGTAGCTTTTGCAGTTGCTTTAATTCATCAACCCCAACTTTTATTATTAGACGAACCCACTTTAGGATTGGATGTAGAAGCAACAGAAGATGTTAAAGTTCTCGTGCGAGAAATTGCTGCTTCTGGTTGTGCAATTTTATTAACAACTCACCAACTCGCGATCGCAGAAGAACTTGCACGTAGAATCATCATTATTCAGCAAGGAGAAATTTTAGCCGAAGCAAGTACTCAAGAACTCATTCAAAAGTTTTCTCAGACAGCTTACACAATTGAAATGGAAGAGATATTAGATCCTATAAGGATTGTAGAGTTAGAAAAAATTGGCATAAATATTCAAGAAGAAAAAATCGTTCAAATTAATAATCCCGATCTAATCTACCAAGTCTTTAATATTCTCAACCCATTACCCATACAAAGCGTAAACAAAGGACAAGTCGATCTCACAGAAATTTTTCTACAGATAATTAGAGAAGGAAAAAATAGAAATGTTTGAATTATTTTTAGGCGAGTTGCGTCGAAGTTGGATTCAGTTTCGTCGCTATCCATTTGATTCTTTAGGCTTAATTATTATTACTACTTTTATTTTTTTTGGACTTTTTCTCAGCGCTCGTTACATCGCAGGAGATACATTTAAGTTAGGAGAAAGACTTGATTCAGTTGTTATAGGTTACGTTCTTTGGACTTTGGTTTTATATATCTTAAGTGACATTTCTGGCGGCATACAACTGGGCGCGCAAACTGGTACCCTAGAACAACTTTTTCTCTCACGATTTGGTGCTATCAAAGTGTTTTTAATGCGATCGCTAGCAGAACTAACCATTCATCTACTCATCATTCTAGGCAGTCTAATAGCAATTATGTTATTTACTGGTAGCCGTTTGAGCTTTCCTCCAGTTTTAGTGTTACCGTTTGTTACCTTGTTGCTAGGAGCTTATGGCATTGCTTTTGCATTAGGAGGATTAGCTTTATTACTCAAGCGCGTCCAAAATTTGTTTTCCATTATTCAATTTTTACCCTTATTTTTACTTTCAACTCCCCTAGAAACTTGGAAACCGCCACTTAATATTTTGGCACAACTACTCCCATTCACAACCGGTGCAGGAATTTTACGCGATTTGATGGCACGAAATGAAAGTTTAAATTTAACAAAATTGGCGATCGCGTTTATCAATGGATTGCTGTATTTCGGAGTAGGATTATTTTTATTTCGTTTGGCAGAACGTAAAACCAAGCAGCAAGGAATGCTGGGAGGATATTAATTTAACTATGACTGCTCAAATAAATGATGAAAAATTAGCCTAAGAAAGGACAAGCTCGCCCAAAGCCGAGCTTCAATCGTCATTTATTAATCATTTACCAATCTAAAATTAATCGAAGATTTATCTTTAAATAATCATTTGTTAAAGTTTATTCTACATAGTATGAATGACCGAATATTAAATCAATAACAATAGCAACTAAGACTATTTAAATGTATTCTCCTATACGTAGGATGAAATTATTGACAACCTTTTTATTGTCAATAATTTTTGTGATGGTTTCTAATATTTTTTATTTTAACACTGCTCCAGATAGCTCGTTGTCTTTACTATCTCTGCCAACTGCTAATCTCTATTTTTTTAAGACAGAACTACCTGGCATTGCTTTGCTTAATTTGACTGCTTCTACATTAGAAAGTACAGAAACTTTTTCAAAGAAAAATTTAGCAGTAGTTATAACAATTCTGTTAGATCGCAAATACAATCAAGATATTGTTTTATTTAAAGGTCAAAAACAGTTTACTTATCAAGTTTCTTTGGGTTCTGTAAATTCAGGAAAACATACAGTTGAGGCAATATTTGCTCCTAAAAAATCTTCAATTGAGGCAAGAGGAGCCAAGATTAAAAACTTTGTCGTCAACGTCATTCCCGATCGATCTCCCCAAGCACTTATCTATCAATACTCGCCAATTCTCTACGGTCGAAATCTCTCAAAAGTTTCTGGAACTTATGAAAATAACTATACCGATATTCCTCTACTGATGTACCATACCATCAACAAAGAGCCAGATGGCAACACCACCATTAAATACACGGTAATTTGGTCGAATGAGGATGGCGGTACGAGTACCCCAGCATTGATGGCGCAATGGGGACGCACGACCGATATTGAATGGATCTATCAGGTGACGCTCGATCCACTGGGCAATATTGTTTCTGAAGCTTATCACGGGTTTGCTCATCTACCACTTCCTTTTATTGGCTCCAAAGAAGGAAAGCATCCTTTGTTAGTAACCGCTACCATTAATAATGTAATGATGCCCGTAATCGTTGCTAACTATTCAACGGGTTATCGATTTTTTCTCGATCCTTCGCCAACTTTGCCTCAGAATCGTTCCCGCGAAGCAATAATGGATGTAAATCCCTGGATTTATTCAGTGATGGTACGGGAGTTATTTAAAGAAGGTAAAATCGAAGCGATCGCCAATCCTAATACGCCTGAAGTATCCGATCCGCGCAACTATCTTTATTTGGAAATAGACAAAACCACTATGCAATCGCAAGGTTTATGGGAAAATAGGGTAGGAGTAGCGCTCGCCGTTAAACTCAAAAAAGATTCCCAATGGTACGCATCCCATCATCATATTCCTGAATGGTCGATTCAACGCGATCGCTCTGCTGCTACTACCGTTGAATTGCCTTTAGGTACTACCAGAGATGATATTGAAGCGATTAAAGCGATCGCCATTCCCCTTGGTTGGACTGTATCCAATCCCTATAAGATTGCGCTGACAAAAATTAATCGTGCTTTTTTCCTCGATAATAACTACTTGCCTCAACAGTCATTTATCGATTGGAGAGGTGAAATTATACTTACCTCGGAGCATCCAGAAGCGATCGTTATAAAAGCTTATCCATGAGCATCATGACTTGAATGCTTTCATCAGACAAAACAGATTCTGTTGGTTGATTTTGTAGGTGTGTTTCTAATAATCCTTTGAGAGAAATCAGTTTTAAGCTATTCTCTGCTAGCGTATCCGCGATCGCAACCGCCGCTGGTAAATACCCGATCGCTCCTAAATCTATTAAAGCCGATCGCCTCAATTGTAGATCGTCTTGTTGCAAAGCATTGGCTAAACGTTCTCCATAAATAGCATTTCCTGTCAACTGATACATCGCCCGCGCTGCTGCATATTGAACTTTTTCGACGAAATGTTCTAAAAACGGTTCTATCTGCGAAATCGCATCTGTTGCTTGTAGAGTTCCTAATGCCTCGATAATGGCTTCGTAGGGCTGGACTAAATGGGGTTTGCCGGGATATTGTACGGCTGCTTGTAGGCTCCCGTCTAACAATTTTATCAGTGGGGAAATAGCCGAGCGATCGCCGAGCATTTCTAACGCTTGGGCGGCAGATTCCCTGACGTAGTAATCCTCGCACTTTAAGCATTGAATTAAGGGAAAAACAGCTTGGCGATCGCCTAATTTTCCCAATGCCGTTGCTGCATTTCTGCGTAAGGGATAGCCGCCATCGGGGGTTCTATCCGTCTCATCTTCTAGGGCTTCGATTAAAGTCGCGATCGCTTCGGGTTCCTTGACGCGAAAGCGTCCTAGCCACCAAGCTGCATAATAACGCGCTCCAGTGTCTTCACGTTGTTTGAGATTGGCGATCGCGCTTTCGACGGTTAAAGACGGATTATCGGCAGATGAAACACCTGCCGATGAGTTGTCAAAATTTTGGTTGGAATCTAATTCCATCACCGCATTAATTCTCTGATGCCGAATCAGAGGTCAAAGGTTTGATATTAACAATTGTGCCACCCATGCGAAGAATCCGTTGCATTTCTTGATTCATACGCTTGTAGGGGACTTTAATAAATACGCTGTCGCTGGAGCGAAACTGATAGTTGTTGCTATCATTTTCTATATTTTGCCGCAAACCTGTTACTTCATACACAAAAACGCGGCTATTTGAGGAGTTATCGGCAGCATTAACGATTGCAGATTGACCGAGCATATTTTCGATTTTTCCTTAATTTGTGTTTAAAAAGTAGTAGCGATTGGCGATCGGCGACTGTAAAGATCGGAAAATTTACCGCGATCGCCTGTTTGCCAATTTTATCCAATTGAATTAAAAAACGGATATAGTTAATCGGCTATCAGTCACCAGCTACTAAACCACTGATAACTGATAACTAATCCCCAATCACTTTTACAGGCTAGCAGGAGTAATACTCGCGACTTTGCCACCTTGACGGTTAATTTGTTCTAAGGTGCTGTTGAGTTGTTCGTAAGAAACAAAGAAAGCTTTGCTTCCCCGACGAACTCTGGGATATCCCGCCCCAGTCATTCCCGCAACTTCGATGCGGTAGATTTTGCTTTCCGAACCGAAGGGAAGAGAACCGCCCAATGCTTTGGTTGGGGTTGTTCCTACGCCCAAGTTACGAGATCTCGAAGCCTTATAGGTATTTCCGGGTGAAACCACCGCAGAAGCCGTATTTTGACCGAGTTCGCCTGCTAAACGAGGGCTGCCGCCGCCTAGTTGCGAGCGATCGCTGTTAGCGTAGCCGCGATAGAGGCGGAACATGCGGGTAAATCCTACGGTTTTTTGTCCGGTTTGCGTTTCAAAACCGCGATAGTAAGGAACGATATTTTCTCCAAAGCTTTCTATATACTCTTCTGAATCGATATAAGAATCGATATCAGCCTCGTATCCTTGAGTTTCATACAAATCGAGGTGATAGACAAACTCTGACTCGTCGTAAGGCGCGCGACCCAATAGGTGCTTGATATTCAGTTCGATTGTCCGAGTTTGGAAATTGTTATAGAAAAACTTGGATTTATAAAGTTCTGATTTGGCGACGGCGCGGACGAATTCGCGCACGCTAATCGAGCCGTTGCACAGAAGCGATTCTGCGCTTTTTATGCGCTCGGAATCCATGATGTAGTCGTTGCCTAATACCTGACGATAGACGGCGCGAATGACGGCTTGAGCGTCATCTTGCGACCAATTTGGGCGTAATTCTACGGGAGAAGCACCGTCAAATGCCGATGTCCCCAAGCGAGATGCTGCTACGGTAATAGCCACTTACAATTCTCCTTTTTAAAACCAAATTAACTTTAGTTATGCTTGTGCGATGCTAGTTACTTTGCCGCCCTGACGGTTTATTTGTTGTAATTTTTCAGACAACTGTTCGTAGGGTACTAAGTATTCTTGATTGCTTTGTCGGATTCTTGCCATACGCCCTGCGTTAGGGGCTTGCACGACTCGTACTCGATAGAAATGTCCGCGACTGCCGCCCCCGATGCCAGCTAGGGCTTCTTGAGAAGAACCGATGCGGACTGGCGAAGCTGTATTTTGAGAAACTTCTCGCACTAGTTTGGATGTTTTGATGCCACTGGCGCGATCGCTACTGGCATATCCGCGATAGATTTGGAAGATACGGCTAAAGCCAACGGTTTTTTGATTGCGTTGAGTCGCAAATCCTCGATAATAGGGGACGATTGACTCGCCAAAATTTTCTTGGTACTCTTGAGAATCTAGATAAGAGTCGATCTCAGCTTCATAACCTTTCTGGTTATACAGATCGGTATGATAAGCAATCTCGGCGCGATCGTAGATAGCTCGCCCTAATAGATGCTTATAGTTCAACTCGATAAAGCGATTCTGCGGGTTAGAGTAGAAAAACTTTTCTTTATAAATCTCCGAGAGTGCCAAGGCGCGAACAAAGTCTCTGACATTGATATCGCCATTACGCAGTAAAGATTCAGCGCTCGTTAGCCGTTCGTTTGACATCAGGTGGTCGTTTCCCATTACCTGACGATAAGCAGCACGGATGACGATTTCAATATCTTCCTCGGTTGCGTTGGGACGTAGTTCGACGGGCGACGCTGCTGCGTAAGGTTCAAATCCTAGCCGTTGGGCTGCTGTTAAACTGGTCATTTTGCCTCCTAGCCTTTTTTTAAATAACAAGACCCGGAGAGGCAACCGATTGCTAACTCTATTGCTAACAACCCCCCGCCTTTCCGGGTCAAAAGGAGCTTATGGAGCTTAGATTAGCTCAGAGCGTTGATTGCATAGTCGATGTAAGAATTCGCTTCGACTGCTGCATCGCCACTTAGACCGTGGTTGCCCTTGATGTACTTGAGAGCTTCAACGTACCAGCTAGGAGATAATTCAAAGGTGCTGTTGATTTCAGCAAGACCAGCAACGAGATATTCATCCATTGGACCGGTTCCGCCAGCTACACAGCAGTAGGTAACCATGCGTAGGTAGTAGCCGATGTCACGAGCGCACTTATCTTTACCGCGTTGGTCAGCAGCGTAGTTAGCTCCCTGCATTTGAGTGGTGTAGGGGAACTTTTGATAAACTGCGTTTGCTGCACCGTTGATTAAGCTTTGAGAATTAGAAGTTAATGCTTTGGCAGCTTCTAATCCAGATTTAGCTTGACGCAAGCGGCCAAAAGCGACTTGCATTTCGGTGCTGCTCAGAAAGCGACCTTGAGAATCAGCAGACGCTACAGCTTCGGTCAAAGGGGTTTTCATAGTTTTGGTATCTCCCGATTGTTTTACAAAATTTTCCTAGAAATCGATCTTGAAAAGATTAAAGACTGTTATTAAGCAACAGCCGCAGCCGCTTGATCGAAGTAGCTGGAGATTTCAGACATTAAAGCGCTGCAATCGCCTTGGGTAACGCCGTTACGGTCGTTAGCGAGCGCAATAGCAGCATCTTTCATTTTTTGAACGCCAGCAGCAACTGAAGCGCCGGGAACGCCTAATGCGACGTAGGTTTCGCGCAGACCGTTCAAGCAGCGATCGTTGAGAACGCTAGCATCGCCTGTGAAGGTAGCGTAGGTAACATAGCGCAAAATGATTTCCATGTCGCGCAAGCAAGCCGCCATACGACGGTTGGTGTAAGCGTTACCTCCGGGAGCGATCAATTGAGGCTGCTCTGAGAACAAAGCGCGAGCAGCATTAGCAACGATAGCCGAAGCGTTGCCAGTGATCCGGTTGACTGAATCTAGACGCTTGTTGCCATCTGCAACCATTTTGTTGAGAGCATCGATCTGAGCGGTAGAAACAAAGTCGCCGCGTGCGTCAGCTTGGGATACAACCCTGGTAAATGCGTCAAACATTGGATAGATCTCCTACTTTTTAGTTAAGTTGAGCTTTGCGTTACAAAACGGAATCTCAATTGAAGTTTTTCAAGTAGCCTAAGCTACTTTATTTCGAGTTCACTAACTAAACTTCTCTTGTTTTATCAGTTTCTCAGTTTTCTTTAAAGTTTATTTAAGATTCTGAGAAAACTTTACAATTGAGTAGCGAACCTTATAGGCACGTGTACTCAGGCATTAGGGTTAACTTTTGCCCGTGTTTTTCACGCCTACAAGTTACTTTTATACAATGCAAGGGAACCTTTGTTTGTTACGTATTGTAAATTTTTTCGGGGTTTTATAAAATTTCCTCAGATTTGACTAGTTAGAGGTCGATTAAACCCCATGCAGCTAAGGTAGAGCAATTGCGATGAGTCCGACAAAGGTAGCGCCAAAAATAACGATTCCCTTGCCAAGCATCCGTGCTGCTGCTGGATAGGGCGGTTTCTGCCAATCCCAACGGTACATCCCTTGGGGTTTAGCTTGGAAATAGCCCAAGGATTCTAGTTGCTGGCGATAATCTTCTCCATAACGAGGCATCCGTGCAAACGGCAACTCTCCTTGGATCTGCTGGGGTAAAATCCGCCGTCGTTGATAGGGAACGGTATCGTAGCCAAAATTACTAAGATACTCGTCACTATCAAGCAGTTCATTGATAAACCCTTGCAATCCTTTGGTCGCGAGAACGATAGACCAAGCGATTTTTTCGCGATCGCCATATACATCGCGTCCTAGCAGCCTTTGAACGCACATCTGTGCGAACCGATAGTTATTATTCGGCTCGTAATTGCGCCATCGAAAAGTATCGGAAAGCGCCAAAGCACGAATGAAATCTCGAACGGTAATTTGACCAAATTTTAGTTGAGATTCCAGGGCTTTTTGACGATTGCTAGCAAGCAGTTGTTGTTCGTTAAATACTTGCCGATAAGCAGCTTTGATTAACTCGTCAATCTCCCCTCCCGACAGTAAATTCTCTGTCGTATAAATTGTAGGCTGTTCGTCTCCTGGAACTTCAAAACCAGCAACTCGCTGATTAGAAGAAGACGGGGCATAATTCAGTAACGGAATCGTCATCAACTAATCTCCATTAAGTATTGAGCCAATAAAATTGAGTAATTCTACTTACCAATTCCTAATAAACGAGACTAACGAACGATGTTAAATAACGGGTTGTTCTGTAAAAAAGCTAAAAAATACGTAATATTTTGTTAGAAACTCAGCACGCATTCTCAGTTTGTTCGCAGGCTCCAATACTGACCCAGTTACTAGAACCATCTTCCCAAAACTCTTTTTTCCAAATCGGGGCATTGTGTTTGAGAGTATCAATAGCATATTGACAAGCTTCAAAGGCTTCTGCACGATGGGGACAACCAACCGCTACTAAAACGCTAATTTCTCCAACTTCTAGCTTGCCGATGCGATGGTGAATGATGACGTGATTGACATCCATCCAGCGCTGGCGAATCTCGGCAGCAATTTGATGAAAGATGTTCAGTGCCATTGGTTCGTAAGCTTGATATTCGAGGTAAAGAACGGGTTTTCCCTCGGTTTGCTGGCGAACCGTACCGCTCATCATTACAATTGCGCCATTCGCAGGGGAGTCGGCGAGACTGTAAACTTCTTCGAGAGATAAGGGAGCGAAACTAATTCGGAAGTTATCAGAATTGCTTTGTGTTGTCGTATTGGGAAGGGGAGTTACGCCAATCATTAGAGTTTAGATTGTGGATTAACTTGTTTATATTTTGGCGTAAGTAAGAGCGCGATCGCGTTTAGCTAGTAATAGCACGTCCGGGCTATTTTGCTAGGTAAAGCGATCGCGAAACCCAACACTTATAGCTGCTTGGTTAGGTTATGCCAGAAGGCAGGCTAGCGCTAACTTTACCTCAACCCAACCTACCAAGTCTAATCCCCATTCACCATAGTATTTAAATTTAATCGCCCAAACAAATTCCCAACCCCCTTGCTGTTTTTACCAAAGTATCTTCAGGATCGACGGCTCTATAATTTTGAATAGCTTCTGCGATCGCGACACTTTTCACTTGTCGTTGTTGCCAGGTTACAATGCTATCGTATTTGCCCTCTGCGATGAGTTCGACAGCGGCAACGCCAAAGGCAGACGCTAAAATGCGATCCAGGGGGGACGGAATGCCGCCTCGTTGGGTATGTCCTAACACCGTGACTCTTGTTTCCGCGCCAGTTCCTTTGGCAATGCAATCGGCAAGATACTGACTGATTCCTCCCAAACGACATTCGCCAAATTGCTCGGTTTTCTTGATGGTTTCGCCAGCTTCGGTACAAACTGCCTCGGAAACGACGACAATAGAGTAATTGAATCCTTGTGCTTGGCGTTTTTTGATGTGAAAGCAGACATTCTCTATTTTAGAGGAAATTTCTGGGATGAGAATGATGTGAGCGCCGCCTGCAATGCCTGCGTTAAGGGCAATATGTCCGGCATCGCGCCCCATGACTTCTACAATCATGACGCGATTGTGACTGGCTGCGGTAAAGTGGAGGCGATCGATCGCTTCGGTAGCAATATTCACAGCAGTATCAAAACCAATCGATCGCTCTGTAATACCAACATCATTATCAATAGTTTTGGGAATGCCAACTAAGTTAATTCCTCCCTCTTGGGCGATTTTGCGCAGAATCGCCAAGCTTCCGTCGCCACCGATGCCAATGAGCGCGTCTAAGTCTAGCAGGTGATATCCTTCGATAATATCTTGAGAGCGATCGCGCAGGCTTCCATCAGGCATGGGAAAAGCAAAGGGATTGCCTTTATTTGTCGTTCCTAATATCGTTCCTCCCATCATCAATAAGGAATCGACTTTATTAGGTTCTAAGCGCATTACTTGTGGGGGACGGTTCATCAATCCCTGAGTTGCTTTACAAATTCCCAGGACTTCCCAACCATGAACGTCAACGGCACAATGAGTAACTGCTCTAATAACGGCATTTAACCCAGCGCAATCGCCACCGCTAGTAAGTATTCCAATTCTTTTTCGCTGACCCATAATAATCGCTCGACAATAATAATTTACACAATTATTGTTGGTTATTGGTAGGGCGATCTTGTCAGAGTTAATAAATTCTCTAGAAATTTCCGAAAAATTAGTTTAAATACATGAAGTATGTACCTATTAGCAATAGCTAAATAATTCGTAATTTGTAATTCGTAATTTAAAGAGGTAATACATGAATGCAAGTTTAAGGATACAGGCAGCATGGCGAACCTACGGTTCGTGGACTGCGCAGCCGTCTCATTAATGACTAATTGACGCGAATGCGGCTTGACTAGCGATCGCTTATCTGTAGTGTGCAGCATAAATAAATATACGATTCAAAATGTTTATAAATCTTATCTTGTAAGCTTTGTCAATTTTTATTTTCCTTTTTAAATTCAGCGTTCTCCCCTCACTGCATATTTATGAAATCTTTACACCAAATGGTAGTAAATGATTTTATTTAGTCGTATTATCTGTTTATGCTGAGTAATTCCAATTTTCAAAATAAGAAGATTTGTTTTATGAACGAAAAAAAGTTTTTCAAAAAGTCTTTATTCTTCTTATTTACGCCTATAGTATCTTGCTCTACAGTAGCGATATTACCAGCTAGTGCAGCAAATTTTAGTACCTTTTCGCAAACTTTTTTAGAACTTAATAATTTTAATAAAACTCCTTTAGGGATTGGTTTAGACGTAGATGAGCGAGTAATTACTCGTGCAGAAACGGGTATTGTACAAACTCAATTTTCTAAGCAAGCATTTTTTGCTAACGATACTTCTCAAGCTGTGGCTCGTTTAAGTTCTCAAACAACGATATTTGGATCGGCTAGTATTTATCAGGGAAGTGAAGATTATTCAGTCACAACATTCGGAGCGTTTTTTGTTGAAGCAGGGGAAGATATTCGATTTGATTTTAGTGCTTCTTTAAATCTTATTAATGCAACTGACGATCTACAGTCTAATAGCGTTAGTAGTTTTGGGGATGTTTCTTGGTTGGTACTCGATAGCGAAAATCGAGTTCTGGATAGGTTTCAGATCTTGAGTAATTTAAATACTAATACGACTGACCGAGGCGAATGGGCAAAGCCCACGCTACGCGATCGCGATTTTCTTAAGCTGAACACCACTAATAATAACAATATCGCTTTTACTCCTCTCAAATCGCCAACGTTTCAGTTTGGAGGAGAAGTTGAATTTACTAATGCAGCCTATGTTGGCTCGTACCAACGGTATTTCGAGACAGATACTCTAATCTCTATAGTTGCAGTCACTAAATCCTGTAACTATAGCTCTAATGTTGTAGGTGTTTGTGCGAGAGTTTCCGAACCTTCAAACAAGTTTGCTTTATTATTTGGTGCGCTCTGTATAAGTTTTTTCCCCGGCGTTATGAAGCAAATAGTTCAATTCACTAGAGAGCCACTCATCAAACAGCTTGTTAAAAATGTCTTGGGAAACTTCGGGCGTTAGTTGCGGTGCAATGAATTCTTCAACCATAAGAATATGGTAGCCTTGCTCGGTTTGGAAGGGGTTAACGATTTCTCTAGGTCGAGCGTTAAAAATAACGGTTGCTATGTCTGGTTTAATGCTGCTGCGATTAATTTTACCTTCAAAGCCACAATTTTTGTCTGCGTTTTTCGTCGATATCATAGAGGTGAGCGGCTTGATAAAAACTCATCTCTTCTTCTTCTATTTGATAAAAGATTTCCCAGGCTAACTTCTCGTAAGGAACGACGATTTGATAAAGCAAAATTTGCTCGAAATAAAGCTTATTTTCTGCAAAAAACTTTTCAACTTCTTTGCCAAAGAGAGCGTGAGATAATTTTTTTGCTAATAAGCGATCGCGAATTCCTGCTTCCCATTCTTCGGGAGCAATCATTTCATCAGCTAACCAAGCAACTGTGTCGATAGCTTTTTCTAATTTTCTTTCGCGGCGTTGGCGGTCGGCTTCAGCTTGAATTTCTTCATCTGTCACCGTTATATTTCTTTCTCGTGCAGCGCGATCGATAATTTTTTGAAAGAGAATCTTTTGACAAATTTGCTTTAGCTGTATGTTCTTTCTCAGAAAATTTTCAATTTCTATCGGTTCAAGGCGCACTTCTCCAATAACTATCATAAGACCTGCATTATCCTTGAAGTCAATGTTAGTATTATATGACAGATTTCTTAATGGTAAAGACTTTGAAGAAACCCGATCGCGAATAGTATCCATGACTAACAATTAAAGCAATTAAGTTTGATAAAAACAAAAGTTAAAAACTTTTAATTCTTGAAAAAATGGCAAATAGGGAGATATCTTTAATCTATAAGATATCTCACAAAATGAAGTTCGAGCTTTTAAGTTTTTTTTCCAATGGTATGAGTAGGCAAACTCAATTTCGATTTGTTCTGCGCCTACCTACTCCCCACTAGCTTTCTATTTAGGAGAAGAGATGATAACTGGGCCGATAGCTAATGCCCAAGCTGAAATGTTGCCAACAGACCAACCTGAGATACCATCATCATCGAAATCAAAATCAAAGTTAATATCCCAATCCCAAAGTCCTCTAGTTGAGTCGTCACCCCCTCTAACTTGCTCTGAGTTTGGTAATTCTGTTTGACAAAAGTCTAGATCGTGGATTGCTAATTTACTCATTCTATTTCTCCTTAGCGCTTGAGCAGGATTTTGACTGCCTTTTAAACAGATCAAAAAACATTTCTGACAACAACATTTGATGCTACATTGAGCAGAGCAAGTTTACCCGCCTTAACATCTCCCGCAAAGAGCATCTCTAAAGCAGGAGGCGCAGAAGAAGCTACGACGAGCGATTGAAGGTTTATTTTGGGGAGTACTATTGTAATTCCCGTACCTCCTAGAAGGTTGGGAATGTCAGCATCTGGTTTTTCGGCGAGCGATTCGAGATGATCGAGATCGTGAATAATCATGGCTATCTCCTTGCTTATCGAGGGTCGTATCCTCCTTTATCGTTAATAATTATTTAAATGCTGATGGGGGAATACCAATTGCGATCGCGGTATAATTCATATCGAAACCAACACTCGAATTATTTGGACTCGAAGCGGTTAAAATCTTCGGCCCACCAGCAGCAAAAGCACCGAAAGTTCCAGTAGCAAGCGACTTAATATTAATAGCAGAAACGGCTCTACCAAGGATCTCATTGATATCTATTCCAAGCCCTTCTCCTCCTTGAATTTCACTAATTTCAGCAACGATTTCTAAATGATCTAAATCGATAATATTCATAGGTTTGCTCTCCTAGTTTTTGAATTATTTTTTGAACTTATTGAGTCTATATTAGTCAGAAAAGAAGGGAGGAAGTTGCCAGTTTGGCATTGTTTTTTGATTACTTAAAAACTATTGTAACCTTCCTACTCAAGATACAGTGAAAAATGAGTAGGATTTTTCCCCCCCATCGCACTAAAAACTTGTTTTTTATAGACAAGCTTTATTTGTTTAACTTCCTGGCGTTGAGGCAAATGCACTCGTCGTTGTTGAATAAATGAATTTAACTTGACCTTGAGTATTACCACTAGAGTTTACTTGGGTATCTGTAGTGGCTTTATTGGTTCCATTTGCAGATACGTTAAAGGCAGTATTGAGTACGCCAACTGTTTCTCCAGTTAACGATTTAAGTTCTTGAAATAAGGAACCAAGTTGCTCGTCAACAGCAGTTCCTCCTACTATCAATCCTGCCTTTTCCGCTATGCTATCTAAGAAATTTAGATCTGCGATCTTCATAGCTAATCATCCTCAAATCCCGATTGAAACAAATAGAAGAAGGAACCGCTAGAGTATATGAATACGGAGATCTAGCAGTTCCCTCCTGGGTGATGTAGGTGTTTTTTTCTCACCTTCCAGGAGGGAAGCTTAACAAATACTTTGCGCGCTGAGTTTTTGTTAGCTTCATTTCCTGTTGGTGTTGTTTTCACCTCATCTTGGGTTGAATTATACGTAAGCTTCGACTTTAACAGATTTGATGAAGTTGATTGTTTTATATGCGTCAGCGTTCACTTTAATTGCTTGAAGAACGTTAGCAAAAGCTTTACGTTGAGCGTTAACATCTAAAGAGAATGCTTCATCAAACAAAGCTTCGCCAGCACCTTCAATATTGGTATCTTCAGCGATGGTTTCGAGGTAGTTAAGATCTGAAATAATCATGATTTTTCCTCCGTTAAGTCGTTTGAAATTGACTGTTTGTTTATATAACTAATATAGGTAATCTAATAATAAGTTGGTTGCCAATTTGGCATTTAATTTATTTTTAAAAACAAGTTTTGATGTGCTTAATAGAAAACTGAGTTTTGAAGAGTTTATGTATTTTGTAGAAAATGGCAGTTCTCAAATTAATAAAGTAGGTTGGATTAAGGTAACGTTGGTGCTAGCCTGCCTTATGTCATAACCCAACAAAGTCCTACGGATATAAGACTTCGTTCTTCAAACGCTACTTGCCATAACGAAGAAAACCTTAAAGGACGATCGCGAGCATCTTGCTCGCACTACTAAAAACCGCTATGAAAAAACCCTGGAGGGATGTTCCAGGGCTATTGAAAGGGGTTAAAGCGAGACAATGATGCGATCGCAGCTAGGAGAGTAACTTTAAGACAATCTCATCTTGTATGGGGACTACATCATCTTGGGTTAACCAAGCAAGTAACTCGCGCACTGCTTCAGAAGTACGATCGAATTTGAGTGCTTCTTGGATGACGCGAAAAGCTTCAGAAACTTTACCAGCCTCCAGAAGAATTTCAGCGCGTTCCAGACACCATTTAAAATAGTAGCTGCGAGATTGTGCGGTAATCTGTGCGCGACAATCGGGAGGAAGGTAGCTCTCGGAAATCGCGATCGCGCGGCTTATAGAATCCATTGGCGAATCGTTAGATAGACGTTTTGCAGTCATACTCTGGGAATGCTGGCGATAGCGAACTAAAATATTGGGTTCGTTCCACCAATCATAATAAGCAGCAATGCGTTTGTACAATTCCCAGTCAGGAAGGAAGGTAAATTCGGGATGATACCCTCCTAAACGTTCGTAAGTTGTCCGACGAATAACGACTGCTGGGGGATTTAAGGGATTAGTTATACCAACTCGCTCTAGAAAGTTCTCTGCAATGCCTCTGTATGTGCCATACAGTTGTTTGGAGAGCGTGGCGACTCCCCGCTCGTTGATATTTTCATACCCAGTGCAAGCGGCTCCTATCGACTCCATAGAGCCTTCTAGACTCTGTTTTAGCTGCGCATAAAAACCAGGTAGGACATAATCGTCATCGTGAAGCAGGTGAATCCACTGTCCCCGACTCAGGGAAACGCCTGCATTCCAAGTCCCTGCTCGTTTGAGATTTTGCGGATTGCGATAGTAACGGACGATTCCCGCACCAATCGCTCCTACTAATTCAAATATTGGTGAGGTACTAGCATCGTCAATAACTATAATCTCCATCTCTTCTTCGCCAGTCCATTGTGCTAGCACGCTTGCCAAACATTCGAGAATGTATTGAGTGCGATTATGCACTGGAATAACGACACCCCAAAAAGGTCTTTTCTTGTTATCCGATACTGGTGGAATTGCTGGAAACTGATACTCTCCGATAACAACTTCTGCTTGAGGTAACTGCGGCGTTACTTGCGCTTTTTGAGCAGTTACCGATTCCATTGCTCGCGCGTAATGGGGATTAATTAGTGCTAATCCTCGTTGATAAGCTGCTATTGCCTCTAATAAGCGGTTTTGCTCTTGATAAATTGTCCCTAAACGATAATATGCTTCGCCACGGTTGCAATTGAGTTCGATCGCTCTTTTATAGCAGGCGATCGCATCTTCTAGTTCGTTTTGTTGTTCGAGAGCAATACCCGAATGATAATACACTTCTCCTAAGTCGGGTTGCATGGCAAGTGCCTGTCGGTAGCATTCAAGTGCTGTGGCGATATTTCCTTGTTGATGTTGGGTCAATCCAAGTTTGGCGTTTAATGCGGCGTAATGTGTTTGTTTTAGGGAAGGTAACTCGCCTTTAATATAAAGCGCGTTAGCTAAATTAACCTCCGCTTCGACTAAGTTAGGCTGAAGTTGTAGTGCTTTTTGATAACACGCGATCGCATCATCCAATTTTCCTTGTTGTTGCAGGACGTAACCCAGATTGTTATAAATAGGAACTGCATTTGGTTGTATGGTTAAGGCTTTTTGGTAATATTGGGCTGATTCGGTTAGCTTTCCTTTTGCTTGCTGTAAATTTCCCATACTAACTAACGCTTTTACGGAATTGGGCTGTATTTTAAGGATATCTGTAAATATCTGTTCGGCTTTATCGCGATCGCCAATTTGATTGCTGAGTATGCCTAAACCATATAAAGCTTCGGGTTCGTCGGGTTGGCGTTGTAGAATTTTATGATAGGTTTGTTGTGCTTCGGTTAAGCGATCGCTACGATGGTATTGAACGGCAAGTTGAAGCACTTTTTTATGAACGGCTGTTAATAAAAAGTTTTCCAAAGCAATAATCGGTTGCAAGTCGCCGTATAACTTATATTTGTTATCTGCAATTTGACGAGCCATTTCTTGGCGATATTGGGGATCTCGTCCCAAATGCGCGGCAATATTAATGTAATCCTCTTTATTATGCGCAATAGCTTCTTCTATGTTCATCATCTTGAGTATTGCTGCGGTATGCCGTCCCCGCATCAAATCCCCCGACAAAGTAACGACCGGAATATCGTGCGCGATCGATTCTAAAGTAGAGTTGCATCCCGACCAACCTATACTATCCAAAAGGACATCCGCGATCGCGGCTACTCCTGCAAAAATTCCTGCTTCCAAACGAGGCAAAAATAAACAATAATCTCGATAATTTAATCCAAATAAGTCAAAAGCAGCGCTCAAACGCGCTTTGAATCGCTCGGTAACGTGGTTTCCTTGAATATATTCGATAAAGACAAATTTACACTGACCAACCTCTTTGGCGATTCTGGGGAAAATATCGTCGTGTTGTGGCAAATATTTATAAAGCGATTGGCAGCACCAAAACATCACCTCATCATTTTCGATGCCGATATCTTGTTTAGTTTGTCTTTGGGTTGCAACGGGTAAAGGCGTGTAATGAATAGAAAGATTGGGCAATCTTACTAACTTTTCAGTGTAATGCTCATCTGCATTATCTGGCTCCATTAAATCGCTACTCAGATAATAATCGATGGTTGGCATTCCGCTTGTATCGGGATGTCCCCAAGAGGTAATTTGTATGGGTGCGAGTCTCAAACAACCAAGCTGAATGCTTAGCGGATTCATGCCAAATTCAGGAAAAATTAAGACGTGTAATTTGTCTTTAGCAATGGTTTCGCACCAATTTTCTACGGGTAAAGATGCTTGAGTAAATTTATCGAATGCTCTTTGGGCAATAACCGTTTCGCGATCGCGTTTGGGATCGGTATAATAACCAAATAATTCAAATTTACTTCTATCTAAGTTTTGCACCCATCCTTTGACGGGAATTTTCCAAACCGAATGATTGTGAAAATATCCCGAAAACACCCCAACTCTAATCTTCTCATTAGGTTCTAGGGGAGATAAAATAATCGGTTTACTCCATTGAGGATAGCGAGTTGCCATCAACTGACAAATCGTTTCGCCGTAAGTTTGCTGCAAATCGCGATCGCACAATCCTTGATAAGCTAAGAAAAAAGGTTGCAGGGAACCTACTGCATCTGCTGCTTTTGCTTGTTTTTCCCGTCCTGCTTCTTGATAGTGTTGCGCTAAATTTTGTAGGTGATGTTGATAGTTATTGCGTCTGAGGTGAATTTCGTCAGGAGTTGCATAGATGACGGGTAGTTGCGCAATACAAATCCCAAATCTAGCTTGCTCGAAGTCAGGATTGCATCTGAGAGTTTGTTGATAAGATTCGATAGCTGCTTCTAACTTACCCTGAGAATGAAAAATATTACCTAAATTATAATGAGCTTCCGCAAGGTCGGGATTAATAGCTATTGCTTTTTCGTAAGCTGCGATCGCTTTTTCTAATTCGTTTTGTTCTTGAAGGGCGTTACCTAAATTATTATAAACTCCAGCAGAATTGGGATTAATAGCTATTGCTTTTTCGTAAGCTGCGATCGCATCTTTAAACTTACCTTGACTATCTAGGGTACTACCCAAATTATTATAAGCTTCAGCACAGTTGGAATCGAGTGCGATCGCTTGTCGATAAGTTTGGGCGGCTTCTTCTAGCTTACCTTGTTGCCGTAAAACCGTTCCCAAATTAACAATTATTGCTATCTTATTATCTTGGTTTTCTGAGGAGTTTTGCTCGGTTTCCGTCTCAAGATCGGGCAAGATTTCGACAATTCGTTTATATATAGATTCTGCTTCTTTTAATTGACCTAGTTGCTGTTTCTCAAGGGCACTCTCAACTAGAGATTGCAAGTTAAATTCTGATAATATATCGGCATTCATCGGCTTTTAGCCCCTATTATCTAGGTTAGAGCTAATGGCACGATAACATTACTTTCATAGGACAAGTGGCCAGATTGGCAGAAATTTATTTCAATGGTGAGAAGGGGATTGGTGATTGGTGATTGGGAAAATCTAAAATTTTAAGGTGCAAGCTGGTTATTTATATGCGTAAGTCTTAATATTAAGGCTGTTTCATGCTTGCTTAATCCGCCAAGGAATTAATTCCACCGAATCAATATTAGAAGTTGGTTTAAATTCATATTTTACAGCGATCGCAATAGCCGCTCTTGGAATCAATTTCCTTGCTAATATGTAAAGTCCATTTCAATGGACTGAAAAATTGATTTAGTCGTATGAAGACGACTTTACATATAAGGCAGCGATTTAAATCGCTGACGGCTTATTGATACTGCTGCAAGATGTCAGTTTTAATGGACTTTATTATGTTAGCCAGAAAATTAATTACAAAAGCGGGTGAGGGGATAAATTTGATAACCGCTATAGTTGACAGATAAACAATTCTATTTCGATAAAAACTCTTGCACCTTTGATAAATAAGTTTCAGAATCTTCCAACATAGGAAAATGAGCGGTTCGAGGAATTACAACATATTCTAGATTTGAGTTTAACGCCGCAGCTTGACGACCCATTTCGGCAGGGATAATAATATCTTTTTCTCCAGAAACTAATAAAGTTGGTACTTTTATTTGCGCAAACTTTTGTGGCATAATTTCCACCGCTTTTTTGCTAACAGAAGTATAAATAGTTCCCATAGCAGCTTCGTAGTCTGCGATTAGAAAATCTTCTAAAAAAGCTTGTCTATATTGCTTTTCAATTGGACGATGTAAAAATCGTGCCATAAATAAGCGATCTGAAAATGGAATATTGAGAAACCATCGATAGCGAAATTTCACAACATAACCGCCAAATTTATAAAAAGCAGCAAACGCTTTTTCGTCGTATTCAAAGATGCCATTACACGTTAAAATTCCTTTTTCAACTCGTTCGGGGTATAAAGTAAGAAAAAAAAGCACCTACTGTTGCACCCATCGAGTGACTGTGAAGATAAATTTTCTCGATTCCCAAAGCATCGAGTAAAATGGCCAAATCGTTAGCATATTCTTCGAGTTCGTAACTCAGCGTTAAAGACGAATCGGATGAGGGTTGTGGGAGACGGGAACGTCCAAACCCTCTAAGATCGTATAACAAGCAATCAAAGCGATCGCAAAGTGCTAATGCCGTACTTCTCCAATAGCGCGACGAACCGCACCAACCATGAATGAATACCATTATAGGTTTGGCGCTTCCGCTTTGTGGGTGGCGAATCCACTCATAATAGTGTTCGACACCGCGAACTGTAATTTTGTCTTGTAGCGTGTCCATACATTCGATCTGAGTTCCTAATAATCTTATCTCGTAAAAAGGGAAGAGGGAACGGGTAATAGGTTGTTTCTCTCTGTTCTCTGCAAGCTTCTTGTTAAAGTGAGTAATGAGAGATTTATTAATTGCGATCGCTGACTAAAAAACTTTTAACTTTAACCTGACAAAGTTTATAGATTTACTTCTTTTACCCAAGCACGAAATTCTTTTAAAATTCTAGCACTGCCAATTTGTTTGCTTTGTTCGAGTAATTGAGGAATTTTATTTTTTAGTTCAAAATCAGGAAAAATTGAACTAATCTGGGATTCAATATATTGCTCGTTTTGTAAGATATTTATTTGTAATCGCTTGCCATTATAGCGCCACAATTCAGGGACACCTAATAATCGATAGTTATCTAATTGAGTGCGCGAAGTAATATCTATTTCTATCGCTAAATCTGGAGGTGGGTCGATAGTTAAATCTATTCTTTCTTTGCCTCTAATTGCCAAACAATTTTTTATATAAAATGATTCATCGGGTTCTACACCTTGATTCATTTGTTGATTTTTGAAGGTAGTAGAGCCAGAAGGCTCATAATCTATTTCTAATTCGTCGAGTAATATTTTAATAAAATCCCCTATCAAACCTGTAGTATTCTCATGAATAAATAAAGGGGTCATAATTTCTAAGATGCCATTGCTATAGGAAAGCTTTGCCGAGCGATGCTCTCCTAATTCTTCTAAAATTTGTTCGTATTCTTGCAAGAAATATCGGTTAATAAGACGCGATCGCTGGTGGAATATTTATTTTTCTTAATTCTAGTAGCATGATTTAATTGTTAAAGAATTTTTAGATAAATAGACCAAAATTTCTGCCCCCCAAATCCCATAAAAATGGGGGACTTTGAAAGAGTTTTTTATTTATTTCAAAGTGGCGATCGACTAAAAAATGTAGGTTGGGTTGAGGTACAAAGCCCAACATGAATAAACTTTTTTGAGTTTTGCTATCGCTTTAATCAATTTGTAGATTGGCTAATCTAACTTATGTTAATCTGGTAACTTCCACGATTTATCTTGACAATAAGCATAACCATCTTTAACAGTTACTCCAAAAAGTTGTCGCATTATCGTTAATGCTTCTTGTCGTTCTTCATCTGTTAAATAATCTTTTTCTTTAAATCCTGCTCGATATTTTTTGGGATTCCCCCCTGCTGTGACGTATCGCTGTTTTCCTAAATCTAAAATTATTTTTACTTTTTCGTATTGTTGTTTTTTGATTAAATGAGGTTCTTGCATATTTAGCTCTCCCAGGTTGTAGGAAAAACATCTCCGTTAGGTAAAATTATAGCAATAGGTAAAACAATACTTGGGGTTTCGATGTACCATACGCCTTGCTCGAAATCGTATATTTCTCTGACGAGTAACCCTAATGTTTACTAAAGCATTAACGATAAGATATTGAGATTCAGTAGGTTCCATGTAAGGTCATCCTGACAATTAATTATAGCAATCCGACAGGATGACATACTTTAATCAATTTTTTTAAACATATCGAAACCCTATCTATTTCATCTCATATCCAAACAAATTTGGATCGACTTCTTTTAAATCTAAATCCGCCAATCCATATTCTGCCCAACGCCTTTCTACCATCGCTGCAACATCGGGATCTGATTCTAATGGTGCGCCCCATTCGTGTTCGGTTTCGGGAGGGATTTTAGTCGTCGCATCGATTCCCATTCTTCCCCCCAAACCAATCTTTTGACTGGCAAAATCTAAACTATCAAAAGGCGTTTCTGGAAGGATAAAAACATCTCTCGACGGGTCAACTTTTGAACTAATTGCCCAAACAACTTGACGCGGATCGCGAATGTTAATATCTTTATCGACGACGATGACAAATTTGGTATAAGTAAACTGAGGTAAGGCACTCCAAAATGCTAAAGCTGCGCGTTTTGCTTGTCCGGGATATGCTTTATCAATTGAGATAATTGCTGCTTTGTAACTGAGTGCTTCCATTGGTAAGAAGAAATCAGTAATTTCTGAAACTTGTTGGCGCAAAATCGGGGTATAAATGCGATTCAATGCGATCGCCATCATAGCTTCTTCTTTGGGAGGACGACCGCTAAAAGTCGTTAGATAAATCGGATCTTTACGATGAGTCATGCAATGGAAGCGAATCAACGGCGAATCTTCCACGCCGCCATAATAGCCCATGTGGTCGCCGAAAGGCCCGTCGGGTAACATTTCCCCAGGCGATATCGTTCCTTCTAAGACGATTTCTGAGTCCGCAGGCACTTCTAAATCTAAAGTCTTACATTTTGCCAATTGCACGCCAGAACCGCCGTACAGACCAGCAAACAGCCATTCAGAAAGATCTACCGGAATGGGCGTAGCAGCAGCCATAATGATGAGAGGATCGACACCAAGCGCGATCGCAATTTCTAACTTTTTTCCTCTTTCCGCCGCCTTGCGTAGATGTCTCGCCCCGCCTCGTACCGACAACCAATGAACAGTCATCGTTGTTTTCGACTGGCGTTGCAAGCGATAGACTCCGACATTCGGCGTACCTGTCTCGCAATCTTTGGTAATGACTAATCCTAATGTAACAATCTTACCGCCATCCCCAAAATAAGGGCGAATCATGGGAATTTTGTCAAGATCTAATTCACTTCCTTGTATCACCACTTGCTGACAAGGCGGGAAAAGCTTTTTCCTGGTTTTGCTTTGAGGACATCAAAAAGAACTTTGCCAAAATCAATCGCCTGAGATAATTGTTTTGGGGGTTTGGGTTGTTGCAGCATCGCCAGTTTCTTTCCCAAATCCTCTAACTCTTTGGGATGCTGCATATTCATCGCCCAACAGATTCTTTCTACCGTTCCCATCAAATTAATCGCAACGGGAAAAGACGCGCCTTTGACATTCTCAAATAGTAAAGCGGGGCCGCCTGCTTGCAGCATCCGGTTGGAAATCTCGGCAATTTCTAAATCGGAATCGACAAGAGCCTTGATGCGTCGCAGTTGTCCTTTGTCTTCCAATAGTTTGATGAATCCCCGCAAATCTCTTGCCATAATTTAGATAATTAAAAAATGTATATTTAGCTTCTTATATTTAAGTTAGTAGAAATTTGACAGAGGTGTTTGCTAATGTTTTTAGTTACCGGAGCAACAGGATCGCTAGGTCGTCGTATTGTCAGACAACTTAGAGAGCAAGAAACCCCCGTGCGAGCATTTGTACGGCTGTTTTCTCGCTATGAAGAACTAGAATATCGAGGAGCAGAAATTTTTATTGGCGATCTCAAACAAGATAAAGATATCGAAAAAGCTTGTCAGGGAGTCGATTATATTATCAGCGCTCACGGTTCTGGTAGCGATACCCAAGCACTAGACTATCGCGCCAATATAGAATTGATAGACCGCGCGAAAGAGAATAATATTAAGCATTTCGTTTATATTTCCGTTTTGGGCGCAGACAGAGGATATACAGATGCGCCTGTCTTTAAAGCGAAGCGAGAAGTAGAAAAATACCTCGTCGCTAGCGGGTTAAACTATACGATTTTGCGTCCTTCTGGATTTTCTAATAACTTGCTTCCCTTAGCAGAAAGATTTCGCGAGACTGGGATATATTTACTCGTCGGCGACCCCCAAAATCGTTCCTCGATTGTTAGTACCGACGACCTTGCCAAAATCGCGATCGCATCCGTTAGCACAGAAGGAGCAAAAAATCAAATTTTCCCCGTTGGTGGCCCCGATGTCCTCAAACGAGAAGACATTCCGCGTATTTTTTCTCGTATTTTTAACCGAGATCCGATTGTGATTAATTCTCCCTTATTCGTCCTGGATGGTTTGCGGTCTGCGTTAGGATTATTCAATCCCGGAATCCAACGTTCTCTCGGAACGCTAAGAACGTTACTAGCCAACGAATTTTACTGTACGCCGCAAGAAATTAATAATCTCGAATCTATTTACAAGATCGAATTAGAATCGCTAGAACGTTTTCTGCTGCGTTATTTGGGTAGTTAAGTTAAGACAATTTCTTCCCTATCTTCCGAGTAAGTATTTTGCAGCAATCCCGTTAACAGCGTTGCAGGACGCTGACCGTAAGGCCAAGCAAAGGCATGACGAAAGGCAGCATCTTGACACGCTTGTAGCTGTTTAAAATCAATTACGTCTTGAGTCAGCAAATTTTCATACTCGAAAGGCAAACGCACGTTATGCAATCCTGCGTTGTCGGTACAAATTGCAATATCTACTCCCGCCTCAAAACATCGGTCGAAAACGATTTTGAGTTCGTGTAAATCTTCTAAAGTTCCTGTTTTGAGATACGTTGTCGGACACACTTCCAGACATTGCTGGTATTGCGCCACTTCTTTTAATAATTCGGGATGACGCAAGGGAATTTGAATCCCGTGACCGATACGCATCAAATAAGGGATAAGTTCGGGGTAGCAACCATCGGCAGTTTCATAGACATGACCCGTTGTTTTTAGACCGAGCGATCGCGCATATTTGTATAATCCGACAAATTCGTCTAATCTGGCAGCATAATGAGCGTCTCCACCTGCAACATCGATCGCGCAGACATAATCTCTCATCTCGGCGGCCAAGTCAACAATTGCCTTATTGACTTCGTAAGGTAGTCGCGAGTGCATACAAAGAATCTGACTGGTAATCATCGGATATTCTTTGACTTGACTGGCTTTCCCTACAATCTCGACAATTGTGCGCATTTGCTCGATTCGCTCAAACTGAGTCAATTGCTCGGATGTCCGCAAATAAGGCGTATAGCGCAATTCTAAATACGCCAAATTCTCAAAAATATAGGCTCCTCGAATTAGCCGATAAATAAAGTAGGGAAGGGTTTTATCGGTTTGAGTGCTTTCTACTAAGGTATGCAGTTCTAAATATTCGTCCAAGGTATTGCGTTCGCGAGTATAAAACTCTTCAAACTCTGGATATTTTGGGAATTGCTGCGCCAGATCGATATTCTGACGTTGAAAGTATCTCCAAAGAATGCGAGGAACGACAGAACCTCCTAAATGACGGTGTAAATCGGCGTATAGAGCCACGGAATCCCCCTTATTTTGTGCGAGCGTAGTTAACTTGAACTAATCAAAAATTTCGATAGAAAGTTTCTAGCGATTGACTTTGCCAATGCTATAAAGGGCGATCGCGTCTGTTTTTAAGATCGAGTCGCTAGCTGTTATTAATAGTTAAACCTTAGAGTATATGGTAATCTATTTTTTTAATTAGAGGGGCGATTGTTGGCTTGCAAACTTAAATTTTCAAAGGACTTTGAAAACGACAACTGTCACTATAACCATCGCTAAAAGGTAATTACGCTACGTATCGATTCGCCTTTGTGCATTAATTCAAATGCGTCGTTAATCTTATCTAACGGCATAACGTGAGTGATTAAATCGTCAATATTGATTTTCCCTTCCATATACCAATCGACGATTTTAGGCACGTCAGTCCGTCCCCTTGCACCGCCAAAGGCACTGCCCTTCCAAACCCTTCCAGTCACTAATTGAAAGGGACGAGTGCGAATTTCTTCACCAGCACCAGCAACACCGATAATCGTACACACGCCCCAACCTTTGTGACAGCATTCGAGTGCTTGTCGCATCAGGTTAACATTGCCAACGCATTCAAAACTATAATCGGCTCCCCCTTTGGTTAAATCGACTAAATAAGCAACTAAATCTCCTTCGACTTCATTGGGATTGACGAAATGAGTCATGCCAAACTTTTCTGCTAAGGGTTTTCTGGCGGGATTGATATCTACACCAACGATCTTATCTGCGCCTACTAGCTTCGCTCCTTGGATGACGTTTAAACCAATACCACCTAACCCGAAAACGACAACATTAGCACCCGGTTCTACTTTAGCCGTGTTGATAACTGCACCAATCCCGGTAGTCACGCCGCAACCGATGTAACAAACTTTGTCAAAAGGAGCATCTTCGCGAATCTTGGCAACAGCAATTTCGGGCAAAACTGTATAGTTGGAAAAGGTAGACGTTCCCATGTAATGATAGAGCTTCTGACCGTCTAGGGAAAAGCGACTGCTACCATCGGGCATTACGCCTCGTCCTTGGGTTACGCGAATCGCTTGACAAAGATTTGTTTTCATGCTTAGGCAGTATTCGCACTGACGACATTCGGGAGTGTAGAGAGGAATGACGCGATCGCCCGTTTTAACGCTTTTTACGCCAGCGCCGACTTCTACCACAACGCCAGCGCCTTCGTGTCCTAGAATAGCAGGAAACAAGCCTTCGGGGTCTTTTCCAGAGAGGGTATAAGCATCGGTGTGACAGACTCCTGTCGCTTTGATTTCAACTAACACTTCTCCCGCTTTAGGGGCTTCTAGTTGTACGGTTTCGATACTCAAAGGTTTGCCTGGTTCAAAGGCGACTGCTGCTTTAACTTCCATTATTCCTCTTCCAAAGCGATCGCGTAGTGTCGTCAAAATTATATCTTTTAATTAACGTTTGCCTGACGAAAGCAAGTTTGAAGGGTTAGATTGTTTGGGATTGGATCGAGTAGGATTAGTATCGCGCCACAGCAATAAAGGAATGCTTAAGGTTCCTAAAATAGCTACAACTGAGGCGATAACCCAAATCATGAAGCGATGGGGTTGGTAATTCCCTCGCTCGATTTGCCAAAATACTTGGTTATAATGCCATGCTGCCCAAGCGATCGCAACAATTCCTAAAATAACTAAACTTACTCCCAACGCTTCTGAACCCGATGATATATGTGTGGGGGGTTCCTGCTGAGTCATTGTTAGGTGAATTTGGCGCAGAAAAATACCAAATCGAGCAATCGCAAATCCAAATCCAATTAGCGCGATCGAAGTTCGCAACCAGGCAAGAAATGTGCGTTCGTTAGCTTGATGTTCTCTTTGGCGATCGACTTTGGGTTCTTTGCTCATTATCCCTCTTTTGTCACTCTCCGAAATCAATTCATAATAAATAAGTTAGTTTACCCAGAAGAATAAAAGGGTTGAAATTGATTCATGCTCTCAATAAGCTGATGAAATCCCAGCAATAAACGACG
>JAAUUT010000166.1 GCA_012031035.1 Candidatus Altimarinota bacterium
TGTAGGTTGTGCTTCTCTTGCCAAATGTTTGAGGATCTGTAATTCTACATCCATTATGCTCTCCGTCTTGTAGAGATTTATTGTCTTGGTTTCTTCATTTTAATTCTCGGAGAGTGACAAAAGAGGGGTAATTAAAGGCAATAGAGATCGCAATCCGCTCCGACCGTATGGAAATATGCCATTAGGCGACTTTGAAATGGTTGCTATTTATCCTACAGGTGTGGGAACTCCTTTTGAGGAAAAAGACTATGGAACTAGAGGGCTTATTGTCTTAGCACCCGTCGCCGGAGATGGAGTAATCGCACGGAATAACAAACGAGAGAAATTTTTGATCGTCGGAAGTCCAACTCATGAGGGAGAAAACTTAAAACCAACATCAGAAGGCATTCGGATAAGCGATCGCGCGATGGCAGCATTAGTCGGTGCTTTAACTATGGTTTCCCCACCCATATTAGTACGATGTATCGAAAGTGCTGAAGTCGTAGGAGGACAATCGCGGACTCGCACTGATACAGAACCAACTGCAACAACAAGAAGCGAACGCTATTACGACCCTTTTGCCGACTTGGAGAGCGAAGCTCTTTGGTATTTGGAAAGCTTCAACAACGAGCCAGAAAACGATTTCAACGAACCATCAACCGACTGGGAGTGCGAGCCATCCTCCGATCTCGATTTGGAAAGCGTCTTAGAATCGTGTGAGGAACCCCCACAAGCCGATGAAACCAACTCCGATTTTTTAATCGAAACCCCTTCTCTGTACTAAGCTATGCAAACGATTAAAACCCAAATAGAAACAAATTATTTGGAACTGCCAAAAATTTCTCTCTCCCCATTGCTCCAAGAAAGGTTGCACGTTAATATTCTGATGCCAAGTTTGGTACGCGGAGGAGCCGAGCGCATCGTCTGCGATATTTTATCGTCTGTGCGACCGAGGGCAACTGCCACTTTAATGCTGCTAGTAGACTCTCAACCGAGTTATCAGGTCAACTTTCGCTCGCGAGTTCAAGTAGTAAAACTGTCGCATCTGTCTCGATTTGAGAAACTGCGAACGGTGGCAATGGAAGTGCTGTCTTCTCCTACTCGCGTATTGTACGCGCATTTAATTCGAGAGGGAGATCTACGTTACTTGTCTGAGGAAGGAGTATCAATCATCCCTGTCATTCATAATGCCAAGCAAGGCTGGCTCGATTCACCAACCCAGTATAATTTCCTTAACGTTCCGTTTGTCATTGCCTGTGCGGATGTGATCGCACAACAACTTCGCCATGAGGGATGTTCTCAAAAAATTTTGACGATTCGACACGAAATTCCAGCTTCTCGAACGCATCGATTCAATTTAATGGGGAAAAAACAAATTCGCGATCGTTATAATATCGACGATCGAACCTTTCTCATTGGCATGGTCGGACAACTCAAACCTCAAAAAAAATTATTCGAGGGCGCTACAAATTTTGGCTCGTCTAGATCGAAAGCTAAGAGTCAAACTGCTGATTTGTGGGGGATGGCACGATAAAGTAACGCGCTCGCACTACGAGCGACTGCAAAAACTCGCACGACATCTAGATGTAACCGACAAACTAATCTTTGCTGGAGACGTGGAAGGAGTTGAGACTTACTATCAAGCAATGGACTGCTATCTAAGCACGAGCGATTACGAGGGACTTAGCATCGCTGCGCTTGAAGCTAAAAATGCACTTGTCCCGATTGTGGCGGCAGATGTGGGTGGAACTAGCGAGGCAATTTCCGATGTCGCTTGCTTAATTTCCCCAGTCGATGCAATCGATCTCTATGTTGAGAGCATTAAAAAAATTGTTTCGAGCCAACCCGCGATCGTATTGCCAAAATCTTCTGGTTCTATCCTACAATTGTGGTGGCTGATGTCTGAATATGGCACGTCAAACCAGTGGCAGCGATCGGTAAAACCAGGAACGCTCTTTATCATTAATAATCTCAACCTGGCTGGCGCACAGCGATCGCTCACCAACCTCTTAAGTCATCCGACTTTCTCTCATGAGTGCGCTGTTTGTACGTTGGATGAAAGCCTCGATCCGACTCATCTGCAAAGGCTCAATAAAGCCGGAGTACAAATATGGACGATTGCCTCAGAATCAGATCTATTTAACAAAGTCGAGCGCTGTCTCGAACTGTTAAAACAACTTCAATTCAACCAAATCTGTTTTTGGAATGCGGCCCCTCAATTTAAGTGTCTCCTCTCAAAAATTCTTTGGGCAACTCCCGTAAAAATTTTTGATGTCAGTCCCGGCGAGATGTTTTACCAAGAGCTAGAAAATGCCAGTCAATTCGGAAAGCGTATCGCTTGGAGCCAACAGCAGTATCTGGCTCGACTGAGTACATTGATTGTTAAATATCGAGCCGGAATCAAGAGCGAGCCTTATCCTTGTCCGGTTCGGGTGATTCCCAATGGCATTGATGCCCGAATCTATCAAAACATTGTTTGTGCCTCGCCTCTCGATCCTACTTTTAATCCCGACTTTGCGATCGGCACTTGCTGTCGGATTGCGCCAGTTAAGCGTTTAGAATTTCTCCTTGAAGCTCAAAGCCTTATTGAAAAATGGTTGCCCTTCGCTAGCTTGACGATAGTAGGTGGGGTGCATCCACTTGAACGAGATTACTGGGACGATTTGCACTCTCGATCGCAAAAACTTAGGAATGTTAGATTCGTAGGAGCAGTACCAGACGTGCGACCGTATTTGGCTCATTTCAAAGTTTTTGTAATGGTGTCAGAACCAGGCGGTTGCCCTAATGCGTCTTTAGAAGCGATGGCGGCAGGCGTTCCCGTTGTTGCTACTCGATCTGGCGGCGCGATCGACCAGATTGAGGATGGAAAAGAAGGTTATTTAGTGTCGAGCGATGACCCGCACGAAATGGCACAAAAAGTTGCTCAATTACTGGTATCGCCTCCTTATTTCAGAAAACTGTCACTGAACTCGCTTCGAGCAATGGGATTGAGAATCCAGATCGGATCTGGGTAGGACAAATTTTAAAAATTCCACAAGCCAAACCATTGACTAATCGTTCGACACTCAAAGCTACCGAGAGCGGTAGTCAAAAGAATACAGCAACTCACTTGACAAAAGCGCTAACTCCAAAACCTGTAAGTGCGATCGATATTAGCGTACTTGTCGAGCGAGAAAAGATACCTCTCCCACCGCCGCCCGTGCCAATCAAACCCAAAAATTTTTCTATTGATGTACCCTTTAAAAGGGGCGATCGCGGAGCCTCTGGTTCGCTGAGTCCGGGACAGAAATTCGATCCACTCAGGTCGTCTCGTCAAGGAACCGAAGGGCACTCGAACTTGCCACTACCTAGAAACCCATTGCGTCGAATACCTCGTCAAGAGTATGTTTTTGTCGCGCCGACTACTCCCGACCAAGGGCGAACAACTTCTGTGGCAGTCGCTCCACAACTACCTCCGCTCTCTACCCCAGACGAGTATCTGCCCAATACTCCCATGAAGTTTACGGGCTACATTTGGCCCGCTTCAGGAACGCTGACATCGGGTTATGGTTGGCGTTGGGGAAGAATGCACAAAGGAGTAGATATTGCCGCACCAATCGGGACTCCGATTATGGCAGCCGCAGCCGGGGAGGTCATTGATGCGGGGAAGGTGCGGTAAATCCGATGGCTTATCTGCCGAGATAATTTTTTTTGAAAATTCACCAAGAATAAAGATAGTAAACTTAATGGAAGAAACTCTTTCAAAACTGGTCGAGCAAGCATTTTGTCCTTGTTGCGATCGCCCGATATATTTTTCGGTTAATCAAACAACTGAGGTAGTTTGTCGCAGTTGCCAGATTCACTATCAAATTCAATATTATGAATTTGTTAAACAAGGACTTACTCTACTAGAATCTGAAGAAGCTCAACAAATTTTACAAAAATTAACTTATGACAATCGCAAAGAACAATTTTATTATTGGCGATGTCAAGATTTATCTCAGCAACAGAAATATATAGTTCTTTGTCCTGCGACTGGGATTTTTGCTTTTCAATCAATGATAAATTTATCCGAACTAGAATATATTCGAGGCGATCGAATAGCTATTTTTTTTGTAGGAGCGGATAGCAAAAAGCCCGTCTTGTTGCTTAATTGCACTAATAGACAAATACTCAAGTTTGTCTCTGCTTACAAAACCGTAACGGCAAGGCTTGTTGAAGAGGGAATTTTTTTGGGAATTGTAGAAACTCCTTATTGGTTTCAAGTCTTGCCTATAGCTGGTTTGGGAATTTTTGTTTTAGGCGCTACTGACTATTTTTTAGATTTTTCAATGTTAGGAATATTAATAGCTTCTTCGATATTTCTTCTATTTTTGAGTTCTCCTCTTAAATATTTTCTGGCTCGGTTGGAGAGACAAAAATTTAAAGGAATCAATCTAATGTTGGTTGAAGAGCAAGAACAACTAGAAAAAATGCGTCGGCAAACTCTAGCTGAGTTAACAGGTAAAAATAATAACTAGTTAACGTTGGGATTAAGATGACAATTAATGACATTAACAAGTTGACAACAACAGGGACTTTTTCGTTCTCGGACAATTTGGGACTGATTACTATAGAGGTGGCGGATACGCCATCATCAATGATTTTTTTCCAGAGTATGGCGATCGCATCGTACTAGATCGGGCGATTGCCAATTATTCCATAACTTTCAGAAGTAACGATACTTTAATTCGAGATCGCAAAAACGATTTAATCGCGATCGTCAAAGATTGGCAGAGTGTTGCTTCTGCTTTTGTTGTAGATACGGATGTCTTGCTGGTATGACATCCGTAGCATCTCGATCGAGTTTAAATTTTTTTTGTTCTACTGGGATTGGTAAAAAAATGCTTATAGGAACTAACCTTGCCAAAGTTGCCGACTGGTCAACGCAACTTCCCTTCATCGATGCTTTCAAATCTTCGAGCAAAGCGATTGGGAGAAGCGAGCAAGCGAAAAAAGAGTGGGGGTCGAGCCAAAGTGATTTCGATCTAAAGCTTGACTGGTATAGCAAGCGGACTACGGAAGTCATGCAGATCTGGGATGACGTTTTTGGAGGCGATCGCGAAAGAGTAAAGGGTGTAATGGGTGGGATTGCGGCAAATTCTTGGGCAAGCGAGCGCATGCTTTCTTATGAGTGGACGGATGACCCGAAATCTCACTCTGATTATGGGATAGATGCACTTGCGATCGCCCCTTACTTCGGCTATTATCTCGGAGAGCCGAATAATGTCTCTCAAATTGAAGGTTGGACGCGCGATTCCGATGGCGGACTCAATAAACTTTTTGATGAAATAACAAAAGGTGGCGTTCTGAACAATAGCCCTAGCGGCGGGGCACTCCAACAATCATACGGTTGGATGGCAGAACAGGTAGACTTAGCCAAAAAAGAAGGGCTGCAACTTCTCGCTTATGAAGGTGGTTCTCATGTAGCAGGTATTAATGGCACTGAAAACAATCAAGCGACAACTAATCTCTTTATCGCCGCCAATCGAGATCCGCGCATGGGAGATATTTATAAAGAGTATCTGCGCAAGTGGAACGAATTAGGAGGCGGCTTGTTCATGCACTTCAATGATATTGGTGAACCTAGCAAATGGGGCAGTTGGGGATTGCTCGAAAATGTGGCTCAAAACAGTTCTCCAAGATACGACGCGGTAATGGATGCAATAAATTTTTGAGGTTGTTGCGATCGCATAGTGTTTGGGCTATCATTTAGGAGCATCAAAAAAATGTTAGTGCTAAATTAATATAATAGCCTTTAGTAAACAAAGAGCTTGACACAGTTAGTTTTTGCTCTCCCATCCCGACTAAAGCGAATTATTTCCAGGACTACAGCCAGTAAGTGCTTAACGGTCGCGCTGTTCAGTTCCAGCTATGCACAGAGATTTTTCAATAACCCCGCCCTAGAAAGAACGGGGATTATCCGAATTGGTTCGGACAACGTAAGAAGTAAATAGCCCCAATTAGCCGCCCTTATGCTACAAGACCTCCAGATCCTTTTTTAGTCTGGATTTTCTCTAAACCCGATTAAAATGAGGCTAGAAAGAGCTAATCGTAAGTATTAAATTTTTTTTTGAAGCCTTTTTTTAAAGTTAGAATTATCTGCCAAGAATGAATGTTATTAATTTTCCTCAGTTAGTCGATCTTCCTTATGTTGGATTACCTACTTTTACTCCCAGCGCTTATCTTCTTGTTATCGGAACCCGACTGTCGAATGAAGCGTATGAGCTATTAAAACAACATAAAATCAAAGTCAAGTTTTTCCCCGACTGCCAAATAGCAATAGAAGAAAATCAACTGAATTTTTATAATGCTATTTTGTTAAATAATATTGAGGATGCTAAAGTTATTAACAAGCAATTTGAAGAGATAAATTTATTGTTTATGGGAGTTAATAGCTCAAGCGAACTAGCTCAAGGTTTGCTAGTTGGAGTTAAAGGATTCTTATCGCCGAATCCTCATCCTGAAGTTTTACTAAACGCTATCTTCAGCGTAAGTTGGGGAGACTATTATATCGAACAAAAATGCTTAAAATCTAAAGATAACCTCAATCTACTCTCCTCGATAGAAAGATGGACTTATTGGCTGGCATCACAAGTATTTTTTCGCCTTAGAAATCGTTCGCTAGCTTGTCAACAACCCCCTGAAGTTTTACAGGAGCTTGGTTTAATTCCTAAAGGAGAAAACTTTAAAAAAAAATCTCAAATCGAGCTAGATTTAGAAATATCAGAAATGGGTCGAAGTTGGTTTAGCGATCTAGAGCGAATTATAGAATCTGTAAAGTGTCAAAGCCACCTTCAAAATCCAGTGGATTTTTGTAATTCAATTAAAAATGTTGATGGCCAGTTGCGCTCGTGGTCGTCATTAACAGAAAATGCGTGTTTGATAAAAATAGAAAAAAAATTTCTTAATTTAAAGAAGAAGATCGGTAAAAAGTTTCAAGATTATTTATCGATTTGGCGTAGGGCTGGGGCGGTTAACTGTTTAAAAATGCTTAAGCTTTTAGAAACCCAACTAAAACATTTGCGAACTATCTACTGGCAAAAAAGTCAAAAACAACAACAACTAGAAAGGGAGAAAAGACTGGCTTTTGTTGACGAGCTTCAGAATTTAGAAAACTCTTCTATTTTTCAGCAACAAATTGATAATTGGCAGCCGAGTTTTTTAGTAAAATTAAAAGGAATTTATCTGAGCAAGATTCAAAGTAAAATTTATTTTTTGTCGCCAAAATAATCGAGGATTTGGAAGAGAACTTAAAAAAAACCCTTGAAGAAGTAGCTAAGACAGAATATTTATTGAGGCGATTGCAAGATAAAACAAATATGCAGTCTAGCTTATTAGTCAATGACTTTGTTGCCATAACTTTTTTAGAGAGAATAGACTTTAAGCGTACTCAAAAACAAGTTGAAGAGAAAGTTGGTTTCCCTCTCGATTGTTGGGGGTCTGAGCAAATAAAAGAAGATCTAATAGAAAGTTACTTACTCGAAGTTTTAACTCCTATAGCCAAATCGATTTATGAAGAAGCTTGTCAAGCTGTCTTATTTTCTTAAAAATTATTAGTGTATGAAAATTTTAACAATAGCGCCAAGGGGCGTGGGAAAAACCTCATGTTTTGCTTCGATGTATGCAACCCTACAAGAAAAACAATCTCTACTGGATGGAACGCAAAATATCTGGTTTGAAAGCGATGAACAAACTTCAAAAAATCTTGAAGGGATTTTTACTAATTATATTGCTAAGGGCTTGCCCGTTCCAGGTACGAATAGATTAACTGACTTTAATTTAATTCTCAAACAACGACAAGAAAGGCAGGTTATAGATTTAGTAAAAATTGAATGGACGGATACGGTAGGAGAAGAAACTAATTATGACATTAATAATTCTATTCTTTTTAATCAAATCCTAAAAGCCGATGCTTGTTTTATTTTTTACGATGGCATTATTCTAAAAAATTTGTTAAAAGAAATTTTAAAAGATGGTCAAGAGTTAAAGGTTTTGAAAAAGTCGATCGAGGAGAAAAAATTATTTGAATGCTCTCAGACTTTAGCCGAGCAATACTCTTATCATAAATGGAAAAAAGGATTAGCTATTGTAATTACAAAAGTAGATTTACTTGACAACTCTGAATTAGAAAAGCTTACTAATGTTCTTTATTTATTAGAAGATTGGCTTCGAGATATAAAATGCGATTATAAAATCTGTTTGTCGAGTGTTGTGCGCTCGATAGAATTGGAATATAAAATCAAAAATTTTTATAGTTTACGATTGCTTGAATGGTTAGTTCGTAAGGAGCGTTTGTACCGTTCTCCATCTAAACTTTGGCAAAGAGGTTTTGTGTCTTTAAAAGCTATGATTTTGAATGGGAAAATTTTGGCAACTTCAAGCTTAGTATTTGTAGCAATTTTTTCTAGTTTATTTTTAGTGTCTCAATGGAATAAAAGTAAATTACAAACTCCCACAGTTGAAAGTAACTTTGAAAAAACCTTTTAAAGAATCGAGCAAATTATGCGTTTACCAGGATTAAATTTAGAACAAACGCAAACTTTTCTAATTCTATCTTTTATTCTTTTGATTTTTGTAGTGTTAAATTGAGAATAAGTTTGTTTTATTAGATTTAAATTAGGCTTTTTGTAGCGAGGTATAGATGAAAAATTTATTACTACTTCCAGAGCAATTGTTTTTGAAAAGCCCTAATTTATTAAAAGCAGTAATGGTTTTGGATAGTGAAGGGCAACCATTAGCGAGAGCGGGAGAACTCGTTAATGTTAAAGATTCTAATATATTGGTGATAGTAGGTTATGCTATTTTAGCTCTCTCAAAAGTCAAAGAAGAATTCCACTGGCAAGAACAACAAATTTCTCTAAAAACTGCTCAAGGAACAGTAATTGTTTTAAAAATTAAAGAATTTTATTTATTCTTAGTAGCTTTTCCTCATCTTGACGAAAAACTTCGTATTTTATTAAAACAGATAGAAAATTTTGTGATGACTTCTCCTCAAGTCGAGCGGTCAATTGAAGCAAAATCTTCCTCTTACTTAACTATAAATTCAATAGCGATTGAAAATCAACCCAAAAAAGTAACTTGGGATGGCGATATATTTCTAACTCGATGCGAACGAGAATTGAGTCAGTTATTCGATCGCAAACTTGTTAAGATTTTAATAGCTAAATATTATTCTCTTGCTCGTAAAAATCGCGCTCAATTTTTACAAGCACTCGGTCAAAAGATTCACAATCCTATCGAGCGAAACTCCTTTTTGGAAGTCATGCAACCTTTCGGTTAAAATTTAAAGTTATGCTAAAAAACTTAAAGTTAGCTAATAAAATTAATGTTTTTTTGTTAGCAGTTTTTCTAGTAATTATAGTAGTCTGCAGTCAATTTTTTCAATGCTTTTGGAGCAAAACGCTCAAAAAACGATTCGCGATCGCGCAAATCTATTAATCGAGACGATGAATGCGGTGCGCGACTATACGAGTACCCAGATAAATCCAAAATTAGCATCTCGGCTTAAGAGCGAAGAAAAATTTATTCCTCAAACCGTTCCGGCTTATTCGGCTCGCGAAGTGTTTGAAGGGTTAAGAGACAATCCAGAATATCAGGAGTTTTTCTACAAAGAAGCGACTTTAAACCCAACTAATTTACGCGATCGAGCCGATGAGTTTGAAACAAAAGTTGTGGAAAATTTTCGCTCCTCGCCCAAATTAAAACAGATAACGGGTTTTCGCGCCCTTCCAGGAAGCGATATGTATTATATTGCACGACCTCTGGTTGTAAAGAGCGAAAGTTGTTTGCGATGCCACAGCACTCCAGAACTCGCACCAAAGAGCCAAATAGCTACTTATGGCGATAAAAATGGTTTTGGGTGGCAGTTAAATGAAATTGTTGGGGCACAAATCGTTAGTATTCCTATCATTGCCGTATGGCAAGAATCTCAAACTTTGCGTAGTTTAATTATTCTGGTCTTGGGGATATTTTTACTGTTAACAATTCTTTTAAATAGTTTATTGATAAGACGAATAATTATCGTACCTATTCAAAAAAATTGTAAGGGTGTTAAAAAAAAATTGAAGGGGGAGAAGATTCGGCTCGATTTGAATATTTCTCGCGAGACGAAATTGGAGTTTGGTAACATCTCTCAATCGAATGAAAGATAGTTTAGAGCTAGCAGAATGAACTATTAGAAGAATCAGAAAATATAAAGATTTAAATTATGAAACAAATTAAGTTAGAGTT
>JAAUUT010000167.1 GCA_012031035.1 Candidatus Altimarinota bacterium
TCCCCTTTCCCCTTTCCCCTTTTCCCAATTTCCCTTTCACCAATCTATTTAACCAACCAACCAGCACTTAAGACGATTGTCGTACCTAAAAAGATGGCGGTTAAAGTCCAAGTAATTTGATTTAGCGTTTTTTCTGCACTCTTGGCGCTAGTAAACAATTGTGCTTGTCCGCCGATTCCACCTAAACCATCGCCTTTGGGACTATGGAGTAAAACGACAACGATCAGCAGGGCACCTGCTACTGTCCAGAGAATTTCTACCAATTGAACGACGGTCATGTCAACTTATTTTATTAACTCTATTACTAGATTACAAGGAAATTCGTAGGGGCGTGCGGCTGGATTTTATCTCAAATTCTATCGGTTGAATCAGCGATCGCCCTGTCATTTCCTCTGGCTGTGGTAATTGTAAAATTTCGAGTATGGTTGGTGCAATATCGCATAACCGTCCGTCGTCTCGAAGCTTAACTTCTGTCCCGTATCCAGGAATTTTTCGCCCTTCCCCTTCTACTAAAATTAAAGGGACGGGATTGGTTGTATGTGCCGTCCAGGGATTTCCTTCGCTATCGCTCATGTATTCTGCATTGCCGTGATCGGCGGTAATCAAAGCAGTTCCGCCCATTTTACTAATGCTTTCTAACAATCTGCCCAAACAGCGATCTACGGTTTCAACCGCTTGAACGGCTGCTTCTTGATTGCCTGTATGCCCTACCATATCGGGATTGGCATAATTGATAACCACCAAAGAGTAAATCCCTTTTTCAATTGCTGCACTCGCCACGTTGGTTACAGTTTCTGCGGACATGGCGGGAGCGAGATCGTAAGTGGCAACCATCGGACTTTGAATTAATTCTCGGTCTTCCCCTTCAAAAGCCTTTTCCAAACCGCCATTAAAGAAATAAGTAACGTGAGGATATTTTTCGGTTTCTGCCGTGCGAAACTGACGTAACCCGTGTCTGGATACGACCTCTCCTAAAATATTATTCAGATTTTGCGGTTCAAAAGCCACACCCACGGGTAAAGTTGGGTCGTATTGGGTGAAAGTCACAAAACTGAGGGGTTTGATTTGTTCTCTTTCAAAGCCATCAAAGCCTGGTGTCATGAAAGCATAGCATAACTGCCTAGCGCGATCTGGACGAAAATTGAAGAAAATTACGCCGTCTCCCGCTTCTATTGCGCCTGGTGCGACCCGAATTGGCAAGACAAATTCATCGGTAACGCCTTGTGCGTAAGAATCTTGTAATACTTGAGTTGCAGAGCGTCCATCGCCCGTGCCATCTTGGGTAAGGATATCGTAAGCTTTTTTGACGCGATCCCAACGGCGATCGCGATCCATTGCATAGTAACGACCGCTAATCGTGGCGATACGGCCTATCCCTATCTTATCGATGTGTGCTTGAATTTTGGCGCTCGCTTTTACGCCTTCGGTCGTATTGGTGTCTCGACCGTCGGTAATTGCGTGAACGCAGACATTTGCGATCGATTGTAACTTGGCTAAGTCTAGCAATCCTAACAAATGATTGAGATGTGAGTGAACGCCGCCTTCGGAACACAGACCGATTAAGTGCAGCTTTTTATTGTTGGCGCGAACTTCCTCGCAGACTTTTAGTAATGCTGGATTTTTAAAAATTGAACCGTCTTCTACCGCATCGGAAATTCTGACTAATTCTTGCGGCACTACACGTCCAGCGCCAAGGTTGAGATGCCCTACCTCGGAGTTTCCCATTTGACCGTCTGGAAGTCCAACATCTTTACCGGAGGTACGAATTAAGGTTCTTGGGTAAGCCTCCCAAAGGCTATTCATCACGGGAATTTTTGCCATTGCGATCGCGTTGGCTCTTTTTTCTTCTCGATAACCCCAGCCATCTAGAATAACTAGCACCACCGGAGATACAGGTGCTTGTGCCATGCTTAAAAGATCCTGTCAATGTTAATTTCTATTGCAAGTAGATAATAACATTGGGATCGCAGTCGTGACTAAAATTTTTTGTGTTTTTTTTACCAAACAAAAACAAGTCGTTTCCAGTAAATCTACTTAAAGAATGCCTGAGTTATAAGTCTCTAATCCTATCAATAGAGAGACAATCTATTGCCTCTCTACTGGTTTCTAAAATTAATCTAGATTATAAAAAAATCCCCTTATTTTTAAGGGGATAAATAAAATTGGCGATGCCACTTATCAAAGATTATCCAAGCGTACAAGAATTGCGAAAACACCATCGCAGTAAGATTACTCCTACGACAAACTTGACAAGTTCTAGCAACCAGTAACCCTCATGGAGATAGATCATTGCAGGAGGCATGGTGCTGGTTGTTTCAAAAAAGTTGAGTTGTAATCCCAAGCTACTGATCTGGGGAGTTAGGAAATAAGTATAAATGAGAGGAATGACCAAAAGAAATCCCGATAAAATTAGCGACAAACGTTCTTGGATGCGATCGCTATAAGTAATCAGGCGATCGAAACGAAGTCCTAAGAAACCTGTTAAGACCAGAGCGGCACATAACAATTCAATGCGGTTGAAAATGCCGAAAAGGGTGAATCCAGCACTAGCAAACCCTGATAGATTCATCATTCCCGTTACCCATAAGCTAGGAACGATGGCGAAATCTATAATCAAACTCCCACTTAGCCAGAATCCTAAAGCAAACATTACGATCGCAGACCAGTTAGGAGATTTTAAGCTGCGTTCCGAAATAGCATTCATAAGACTATAATTCCAAGTTTTCCAATCTACTTTTTACTTTAGTAAAAAATTTTGTCGAAAGTCTTAGAAGTTCACAAAACAACAAATGGCTGACTTTTATGCTTGTTAGAAATACTTAGCTTAGAATTGTGGTTAGGCTATGAATTATAAGCTAAATTGGATCGATCTAAAGCTATGTATAGCGGTGTGTGTGGGAGTAAACAACTCAAGAAAAGCCAATTAGAGACACGCTCGTCCCAATCGACTTATCTGGATGGGTGATATGCGCTCAATTGAAAAACTTCGTAATGTTGTCGCCTTGCGCGGCTGGAATCTATTTGAATTACCTCGTTTGGGGGGAAACCGCAAACCCAAACGGCGATCGCCCGACCGACTGCGGCAAAGTCGAACGGTTTCCAAGAAACCCATTTATTCTGTCAAAGTCGTTAAATCTGCAACTTTTCAGGCAAAACCCCAGCAGAAGGGTCGTACTGTCGGACGACAAGCCCAGTCGATTCTGATGATGCTATTTATTAGCTTGGTCTTGCTTGGAGGAATAGGAGCGCGTCTAGCTTATCTACAATTAGTTGATGGCTCGCTCAATCGCGAAAGGGCTGAAAACAATCGCATTCGCATTATTCCCAAACCTCCCGTTAGAGGAAATTTGTTCGATCGCAAAGGTAAAGTTTTAGCAACGACGCGCCTAACCCATGCAGCATATCTTTGGCCGATGGTGCAAACACAACCAGACTGGCCCGAACAACTCGCCCGTCTTGCCAAATTACTAAATATCCCCAAAGAAGAAATCCAACAAAAAGTCAAACAAGCTGGCGCTAACTCGCCCACTTTGATTCGGATTGCTCGCGGTTTAACTCCCGCTCAAATTACTGCACTAGAAGAATTTGGCAGCGATATTAAAGGTTTAGAAGTCGATATCGAAACCGTGCGCAGCTATCCTAACAAAGAGTTAGGGGCACACGTTCTCGGCTATACGGGCGAACTCAACGCCGAAGAACTTGCCAAGCGCCGCGCCCAGGGCTATCGCATGGGCGATATCGTCGGTAAAATGGGGGTAGAAGCTGCCTTTGAGAACTTGCTTAGGGGCGAATGGGGAGGAATGCAGCTTGAGGTAGACGGTTCGGGGAAAGTGATGCGGGTTTTAGGACAAAAAATCGCTAAACCGGGCGAAGATGTGACTTTAACGCTGGATCTAGAAGTCCAAAAAGCGGCTCAAGCAGCACTGGGCGATCGCAAAGGCGCGATCGTTGCTCTCGATCCTAAAGATGGGTCAGTATTAGCTATAGCCAGCAATCCTACCTTCGATCCGAATATTTTTTCTGGTCAAATTACACAAGACACCTGGAAAAAACTTAATAGTAAAGGAAATCCTTTTATCAATCGTGCCTTGCAAGGTTTCCCACCCGCTTCTACTTTTAAAGTGGTTACGCAAACCGCAGGAATGCAATCGGGAAAATATCCTCCTAATACCATCCTGCCTACCTCCGCTTATTTGTATGTGGCAGGAACGGCATTTGGAGAATGGAATCGAGCCGGATTTGGCCCGATGGGATATGCTAGGGCAATGGCATGGAGTAGCAATACTTTTCACGGCAGAGTTGGGGTCGGCGTGGGGGGAGCGACACTAATTGAATGGGCGCGTCGTTACGGTTATGGCTCGAAGACGGGAATCGAACTACAAGAAGAAACCCCAGGTTTAATCGCCGACGATGCTTGGAAGCGAAAACGATTCGATATGAAATGGTCGGATGGCGATACGGTTAATATGTCTATCGGACAAGGTTTTACGCTAGCAACGCCGTTGCAGGTAGCTGTAATGTTTGCTGTCCCTGCCAATGGCGGCTATTTGGTTCGACCACACTTACTCAAAGATAATAAAGAGCCGACTAATCACCGCAAATCGATGAATTTAAAGCCAGGAACGGTTAAAACGCTACAAGAAGGACTGCGATCTGTCGTTGCTAGCGGAACGGGAGCGGCATTAAGAGTGCCGCATTTACCGCCTGTTGCGGGAAAAAGCGGAACCGCAGAAGCGCCGCCAGGGGAAAACCACGCTTGGTTTGGGGCTTATGCGCCGTTTGATAAGCCTGAAATTGTCGTGCTTGCTTTTGCCGAACATTCCGGCGGCGGTGGCGGGAAGGTTGCCGCACCAATGGTAAGACAAGTTATGGAGGCATATTTTAAGAAGCAACCGGAGAAGAATTAGGGGGACAAGGAGGACAAGGAGACGGGGGGACAAGGGAGACAAGGAGGACAAGGAGGACAAGGAGGACAAGGGGGACGAGGAGTAGAGACGCGATATATCGCGTCTCTACCGACTTCCGACTTCTGCCTTGACTAATTTTCCAGTTAAACTTTGGAAGTAAAGTCCGCCGACAATTCCAAGAAATAGGAGATACGCGATCGCTTGTCCTAAATACAGCTTCTCTCGGTAGCCAAATAAGGATTTGAGAATAATCCCCGGAAATGCGCGATCGCTTAAAAACCCTGATGTATCCCAAACTAAAGGCCCTAAAAGACAGGATTCTCCAGGGGAAATACACCAGTTGGCATAGCGCCAATCTAGTTGAGAAAGTAGCCCTACTGACGCATCGAAGTGTTTGAGCATTCCGATAACTAAACCGCCAACAATTAGTAAAAGCAATATTCCCATTGCTTGAAAGAAGAGGCGGATATTAATCTTAACTCCCCATTTAAATAGTAATGTTCCCAGTCCGGCGGCGGCTAGCAGTCCCACGATCGCGCCTGCGGTTGGTAAGATTAATCCTTCTTGAAATTTGGCGATGATAAAGAGAACGGTTTCAAAGCCTTCTCGCAAAACCGCAATAAAAACGAGGAGAAAAATTGCTTTTCCTGCCTCTTTATTATCCGCTAATGCTGTTTTAATAGCTCCTTCGACTTCGGATTTGAGTGATTTTGCCTGTTGGGTCATCCAAATTAACATCCAACTAAGCATCGCGATCGCAACTAAAGCAAAAATTCCCGTTAAAATTTCTTGAATGACTGGGGTATAAATGCTTTGATGAGAGTCGATTCCTTGTAATATTCCTGCTAGGATAAATCCGACCATCACGCTAGCTACGATTCCTCCGCCGATTCCTTGATATACCCAACGATTGAGTTGCGTTTTGTTCGGCTTTTTTAAGGCAAGCTAGGACGATTCCTACGACTAGGGCAGCTTCAAACCCTTCTCGTAGCGTTACTACAAAGGTCGGTAAAGCAGCACTCAAGTTCATATCTCAAATTAATTGTGAATTTTGAATCTTGAACTATTCTAAACAAAATCGCGTAACATTTTTCTAATTTCAATATTGTGCAATTCTTCTTGACCGATCATTCCTCTGGCAAATTCTTCTAAATAAATACTGGCATCTTCTACCGTTTCTAATAAATTTTTATAGAGTTCGAGTGCTTTTTTTCATGGTTGAGACTTTCTGTCAAAATAGTATGTAAACTATGTTCGTAACTTTCTTCTAGCGGAGCAATTTTCAAACTCGGATGTCCTTCTAATCCCGTTAAAATTTCTCCTACTTGTTGTGCGTGAAGTAAAGATTCATTGGCTTGTGCCTGGAAAAACTGTACGATCGGAATGCGATTTGGCCCAGTTACCATTAATGAGTAGTGAGTGTATCGCACGACTCCTGCTAGTTCAAATTCCATTATTTTGTTGAGGAGTTCAATCGTTTTTTCCCGATCTAGATCTTTCATGGATTACCTAAAATTGTAGATGGAATCAATGTATTTTGTCATTATTTTAGCACAAATAGTGTTAGTAATTCATTAAATTTTTTGTAAAACTAAGAAATAGAGAATAGGAAACGCATAATCAAAAGAGATAATGCTTACATATTACTTGTAAATCTATAGATAAACTTGTATGCGATCGATTCTTTTCGAGATTAAGTAAAAAATACCTATCTTTATCCTAAGAAAATCTTGAAAGATTCTAAAGATGTTATAAAAATCCTCGTTAGGGGATTGAAAAGCTCTACAAAAGTAAGAACACTGGAAATGCGATCGGCGCTTTGTTTATTCGCACTTACGAACGGGGAGAGCGAATTTATCAGGCGATGCTAGCGAGAGAAAATCAAGGCTTTTCACCAATAGAGCATATTCCTAATAAAAAAAAGGGATATTTTAGCTTTGACGATCGCTGCAATTTGGATAATTATCGGACAAGTAATTTATATGCGATCGACACACAAATGAAGGAGAGCAAAATATGTCTGATACAAGTATGGCAAAAGGTAACTGTCTATGCGGAATGGTAATTCTTTCCACAACCAGTATGGATCGTCACGTAGCCGCGTGTCATTGTAGTATGTGTCGTAAATGGGGTGGAGGAGCTTTGTTAGTAGTTGAGTGTGGAAGTGATGTTAGTTTTGATGGGAAAGAAAATATCGGGGTTTATCAGTCTTCAGAATGGGCAGAACGTGGATTTTGTAAAAAATGTGGCAGCCATCTATTTTATAAATTGAAACAAAACAATCAATACTACATCCCCGTGGGAATTTTTGATAATAGTGAAGGTTTGGTTTTTGAGCATCAGGTTTTTATCGACGAAAAACCTGAATATTACTCTTTTGCTAATGAAACTAAAAACATGACAGGGGAAGAGTTATTTGCACAGTTTACCTCCTCATCCGAAAAGTAATAAGTAATAACTTTAACGCTTAAAAAGTTGTAATGAATTTACGCCCCGCCACCTTTGCTGATTTGAGTTTGCTGCAACATTGGGATGAGCAACCGCACGTAGTTGCCTCAGACCCTAATGATGACTGGGGTTGGGAGGTAGAACTCGACCGCACACCCGAATGGCGAGAACAATTAATTGCAGAAGTCGAGGGTCGTCCCATCGGATTTATCCAGATTATCGATCCAGCGCTTGAAGATAGCCATTATTGGGGAGATGTCGCAGCTAATCTTCGCGCCATTGATATTTGGATTGGGGAAGAAACCGATCTGGGCAAAGGCTATGGCACAAAAATGATGCAGCTTGCACTTGCTCGATGTTTTGCCGATCCTACTGTAACGGACGTACTCGTCGATCCACTTGCCAGCAATACCCGCGCCCACCGTTTCTATGAACGTCTTGGCTTCCAATTTGTCGAACAGCGATGGTTCGGTAACGATGACTGTTTCGTGTATAGCCTGAATCGTGCAGATTGGCATCTTAAAAATGGCTATTAACTTATTACAGAATTTATCCTTAACTCAACTGATTGCTACTCACGATCTCGATTTAGCATTAGGATTGTGCGATCGCACGATAATTTTAAGTCAAGGACGGGTAGTCTATGACGGAAGCACTCAAAGAGTCATGAGCGATCGCGATTTTTTACTTCAACACGCCTTAGAATCGCCTTTATGTTACAGTCGTCCTTACTGCAATCTTACAGATGCACCACCTTTGCGGACAGGGGAATATAACCTCACTAAATTTTAAAGGAGTGTTATTATTAAGCCAATTATGCAAGAATTTGTTACTCCGATGCGTCTGCTGGAATCTTACAATCTTTATCCAGATTGTCTATCGCTGCAAGTAGAAGCTTCTTCTACGCTATCGGATTCACAACAGTTTGACCTCTACCTAACCATTCACTGTAACGAACAATGGAAATCGTTACTCGACGGTCGCATTAAATTTGCCTTAAAAGGAGGCGAACTAAAACTTAGCTTAAATAATCTGGAAATAGATGGTATTAATTCCGATCTGAGCGAATTATTTCAGATTACGACTACGATTTCCCCGACTAATCCAACCTGGCGATTTTCTCCTAAATTAGGCGATTTAATCTTAAAAGGCGCTTTAGATCGGGTTAAATTGGCAGTCTTAACGATACGCGATCGCCCTTATAGTTTAGCGGCTACATTTGCTATTGCCAAAGCAGATATTTCTATCGTAGATGCTGAAAATTTATGGCGACACGATATCACTCCTAACAAACACGGCGTTTTAGAAAGAGCGATCGCGCTGTTGTTATTAGAAAATCGTTTCACGCCTTATCTGAGTTGGACGCAACTTGGTTCTCAAGATTATAACGATTGGACGACGCTTCTCAAAGAACGCCAAGCAACACTCGCACCAGAATTAATCTTACAAATCAAACAACTTATCGATCGCATTTATGAAGCTAAAACCGATAATTTTTTGGAACTCGTCGAGTTAGCTAAATTAGATCCCTTAGAAGATCTAACGGGAGGAAACTTTTTAGCTGTTAATTTAAGCGGAATCGAACTCAGTGGCGCAAATCTTTCTCGCACTAATTTTAGAGGAGCAGTTCTAACCGACGTAGATTTAAGCGAAGCCAATCTCAGTCATGCTAGACTCAGTGGTGCTGACTTAAGCGGTGCTTATCTGGGAAACGCTAATTTAAGCCATACCGATTTTAGCCGCGCTAGTCTAGCGTTGGCTAACTTAATAGGAGCCGATTTAACCTCCGCTAATCTACAAGAAGCTAACTTAAGCAACGCAAATTTTAGCGGCGCAACGGTATTACAAGCGAAATTTAGCAAGAATCCCGGTTTGGAAGAGGACGTTAAATTAAGTCTCAAAGAAGGCGGTGCGGCGATTCAATAGCTAAATCTTAATCTCTAAAATATTTAAGAAGTGTTATTCTAGTTATGGTTGAGGGCACGTAGCTCAGTGGATAGAGCATTAGATTCCGGTTCTAAGTTAGCGGAGGTTCGACTCCTCTCGTGCCCGTTCTCCACTACCATTCCAGACTTTCAAAGTATACTCAAAGTATATTTGATTTAAAGAATCCTCCTTCCTAGATCCGCGATCGCTCTCCCCACACATCGCCTATCTCAGTTTTATCAATCCCTAAAATGTCTATTTCTTGGAAATTTTTGAACACTAATCCCTGAAATCTTACTGAGACGACGGTTTCGATCCGCGATCGCTACTTATAACTACTGTATTCTGGCAATATCTGTGCCGGATGCCAGCCCGCCACAATCGCTTTCTGATTTTCATCTAGCCACAGAAGAAAATCGACTTCCAGCCTCTTTTCTTCTGGGTAATAAGTGTAAGGCAACTCTACAGCCCTCATCCATCGGGCCCTTTCTTGTTCGGGAGCCAGGTTATAGAAAACTTCTAGCACTTTTTCCCTCAAGTCATAGCTATAGGGCATTAGCCAGCTTCTCTTTTTCGCGTGTTTTCTTACCTTCACTTCGATCCCTTTTCTTGGTCTTCTCATTGGCTGTCGCTAATCCATTTCCTTTCAAAACTTCCCCATTAACAACAATCGTACTTACAAGACTCAATCCTCTTTGCCCTTTCATTTATCGATCGCGATCGCTCTAATACTAAATGCTATTTCAAGCTGTTTGGGCGTTTTTGAGTTGCCCGCCCAACCCTTCTCGGAGGGGCATATAAAACGGTAATAATTTCGGCGACATAGTTCGGGTGTATTACTAGGTTTTTCAGTTTTTTGGGGTTGGGTCAAATTTAATAAACCGTTCCTTTCATACTTTTCATTTCACCGTCTGCAAAAATGAC
>JAAUUT010000168.1 GCA_012031035.1 Candidatus Altimarinota bacterium
AAAGTTAGGTTGGTAGCTAATAGCTCGTTCTAATGCGGCGGCAGCTTCTTCATTTTTTTTGCTCAAATAATGTTAACCCCTTACCATACCAAGCCAGATACATTAAAGCAGAATCATTGAGTTGAATCGCTTTATCGAAAGCTTTTTGAGCTTCATCTAATTGTCCTAAACGCCATAGTTGATTGCCTCTGGTTAACCATTGGGAAGCAGATGCTTGACTTTGAGGCACAGCAATACTGAGTATTGCTTCTAGAATCGACTGTTGCTGCTGTTCGCTTAGTTGCGCAGGCGCAGTGTTTTCTACTGGTAAAAGATTTTTAACATTCAGTCGCGGGGCTATTCCTAAAAAGGTACTCGTCGAGATGCCCAAACTATATCCCAACTGCACTTCGACAAACTCTTGTTGTGCCTCATCATTGACATACTCTCCTTCAACACTGCCATGAATGCCAATGACTCGTCCCTGCGTATCTAAAACGGGTGCGCCACTCATCCCCCCGTAGCTAATGTTGGTGTAAACCATTTCATATCCACCAGCAAAAGTAGAACTGCTAGAAACTAAACCCGAATCGTCGGTTTCTAAAGATATACTGCCCGTGCTTAAGATGCCCAGTTCTTTATCAAACATTAACCCAGCCCCAAAGTTCCATTTGGGGTCTGTTTGTCCGAGTTTAGGATAGCCTCCCAAAAAGACATAATCACCATTGTTCGGATTATAGTTAGCTAGAGTTGCTACCTGATAGTTCTCTGTAGAGGTAAACCGAACTACGGCTAAATCGACTCCTTCATCTCTCTGGATGGTGGCTGAGTCTACGGGGTAGCGTTTACCATCGGGGGCAAGAATTTCAAATTTTGAGGTTTCGTTGCTGACAACGTGGGCGGCAGTAAGGACGGTGTAAGTGTTTCCTTCTTTGGCAACGATAAAGCCCGAACCGTTATAACTAGTATTCACCTCATCGATTCTGACGGTAATTTGTTTAGCTTTTGCTTCGATTTCTGCTAGTAATTTCGTGACTTGAAGTTGAGGTTGAGTTAGGTGAAAAGTCCGTTAGCATTTTCAGTCGCTAAGGAGACGGGAAAGGCGACTAGGCAAGTAATTAAGGCGAGGTAATAGATTTTTTTCATGGTTTGGAAGCCTAGAGGAGCAGAAGCTATAATTCAGTTGTTTTTTAGATCTAATTGAGATCTTGTGGCTTTCTCAATAGTCCGTCAGCGATTTAAATCGCTGCCTCATATGTCAAGTCGTCTGAAGACGACTGGAGCAAGTATTTCAGTCCATTTAAATGGACTTCATATATGAGACTGGAAATTAATTTCCAGGCGGCTAATGCTACTGCTGCAAGATTTGAGATCTAACGATCGCGATCGCTGTAAATTTAAAGCAATTTAGTAATGCGATCGCGTAGTTTTATAAAATATTTGGGTTTTATTGCCTTAATTATGCAGATCTGAAATATTGCACCATTCTCAATGAACCGTCAGCGATTTAAATCGCTGCCTCACATATAAAGTCGTCTTCAGACGACTGGAGCAAGTATTTCAGTCCATAAAACATGGACTTTATGTATTAGCAAGGAAATTAATTTCCTTGCGGCTAATGCTACTGCTGCAAGATTTGAGATCTAACGATCGCGATCGCTGTAAATTTAAAGCAATTTAGTAATGCGATCGCGTAGTTTCATAAAATATTTGGGTTTTATTGCCTCAATTATGCAGATCTGAAATATTGCACCATTCTCAATGAACCGTCAGCGATTTAAATCGCTGCCTCACATATAAAGTCGTCTAAAGACGACTGGAGCAAGTATTTCAGTCCATTTAAATGGACTTCATATATTAGACGGGGAATTAATTCCCCGGCGGTTGTTGCGAGTGCTGCAAGATCTGAATTTAAACTTATATCTTGCACCATTCTCAATAGTCCGTCAGCGATTTAAATCGCTGCCTCATATATAAAGTCGTCTAAAGACGACTAAATAAATATTTCAGTCCATTTTAATGGACTTAATATATTAGACGGGGAATTAATTCCCCGGCGGTTGTTGCGAGTGCTGCAAGATCTAAGCAAATTAAAGTTGGCTCGGTTACGTTGGAGATAGTGAAAGATTAAGTGAAGTCAATGCAAGTACAAGGAGAAACTATAGCCGCGATCGCAACTGCTATTGTTCCCCAACAGGGAAGCATCGGAATCGTGCGTCTATCGGGCGCTACAGCGATTTCTATCGCCCAGACTGTTTTTGATGCGCCAGGAAAACAACCTTGGGAAACTCATCGCATTCTCTACGGTTACATTCGCCATCCTCAAACGCAACAATTAATCGATGAAGCTTTATTACTCATTATGCAAGCTCCGCGTTCCTACACTCGCGAGGATGTCATAGAATTTCACTGTCACGGCGGTATTATCCCCGTCCAGCAAGTTTTACAATTGTGTCTGGAGTTAGGTGCAAGATTAGCACAACCTGGCGAATTTACTTTAAGGGCATTTCTTAACGGACGACTCGATCTCACCCAAGCAGAAAGCGTGGCACAATTAGTAGGAGCGCAGTCTCCACAAGCTTCCCAAATTGCACTGGCGGGATTGCAAGGAAAACTCGCTCATCCTATCCGTCAGTTAAGAGAAACTTGTCTCAACATTCTTGCCGAAGTGGAAGCGCGGATCGATTTTGAAGAGGATTTGCCGCCTTTAGATGAAGACGAAATTCGTACTAGCTTAGAGAAAGTATTGCACCAAGTTAAAGATATCCTTGCCACCGCAGATCGAGGAGAATTATTACGTATTGGGTTAAAAGTCGCGATCGTCGGTCGTCCTAATGTGGGAAAATCGAGTTTGTTGAATGCGTGGAGTCGTAGCGATCGCGCGATCGTTACCGATCTCCCAGGTACTACCCGCGATGTTGTAGAATCTCAATTAATTGTCGGCGGCATTCCCGTACAAGTATTAGATACGGCAGGCATTCGGGAAACAGAGGATACGGTTGAGCAAATTGGCGTAGCGCGATCGCGTCATGCTGCCCAAATTGCCGATCTTATTCTACTCACTATTGATGCCCAAGCGGGTTGGACTGCCGAAGACGACGAAATTTATCAACAAGTCAAACATCGTCCGCTTATTTTAGTTATCAACAAAATCGATCTTGCTTCTGTCGAATTATTAAAATTACCTGCACAAATAAATAAAATTGTCAAGACAATTGCCGCTAAAAACGAAGGAATCGATCGCTTAGAAAAGGCGATTTTAGAATCGGTTGAAACTGGAGATTTAACAGCAGCTAATTTAGATATAGCAATCAATCAAAGACAAGCTGCCGTTCTAACTCGTGCAAAAATTGCGCTAGAGCAAGTACAAGAAACAATCAACAATCAACTTCCCCTCGATTTTTGGACGATTGACTTAAGAACTGCCATTCAATCTTTAGGTGAAATTACCGGAGAAGAAGTGACTGAATCGGTTTTAGATAGAATTTTTAGCCGCTTTTGTATTGGGAAATGATAAGCCAATACCAATTTTCATGTTTTTGTGAAAGAGATTCTAAAAAATTGTTGGTTGGAGAGCCACTGCTACAAACTCTCAGATGAGGCGGAAATGGTCGTACTCCTTGGCTTTGCTACGTTTGTGCGAGTCCTCATCTTGGGAGACTGGGTAGAATGTCAACTATTATAGAGATTGAAACCCGCAATCGGCTTTGCTGCTGCCCTCAGCGCGATCGCATTCTCCAAGAATTGTAGGAGCTAGAGAATGCCAGACAAAATCTTGGTAGTTGATGACGAATCAGATCTTGAAATATTACTCCGTCAAAAATTTAGAAAAAAAATTCGTCAAGGACAACTCGAACTTGTTTTTGCAAATAATGGTATCGAAGCTCTAAAACAGCTAGAAATCCATCCCGATATCGATGTCGTATTAACCGATATCTATATGCCAGGAATGGATGGTTTAACCTTGCTAACTAAAATTCGAGAACGAGAGCCGATTATTCAAGTTATTATTATTTCAGCTTATGGAGATCTCGATAATATCAGAGCCGCTATGAATCGGGGGGCGTTTGATTTTTTAACCAAACCAATCGATTTTCAAGATTTAGAAATTACTACCAACAAAACCCTACAATACGTCCGGCAGATCAAAACATCATTAGAAAATGAGCGTCTCGCCCAAAAATCGCAAGCGGAACTCTTGACTAACCTTCAACAAGAAATCGCTAAACGCCACCAAGTAGAAGTTGCCTTGCGAGAAAGCGAACAGCAACTCAAACAATTTCTAGAAGCTTTACCCGTCGGTATTTTTGCCCTTGATGCTCAAGGACAGACTTACTATGCCAATCAAATGGCTCAACAAATCCTCGGTCAAGGTATCGTATCTGGAACGACAGCGGAGCAGTTGAGCGAAATTTATCAAGTTTACCAACAGGGAACGGAGTTAATTTATCCGATCGCCGAGCTACCCCTTATACGAGCATTAAATGGGGAAAGCATTACCATCGACGACATGGAGATTCGCCACGGAGAAACAACGATTCCCTTAGAAGTATCGGCTCGTCCGATTTTTGACGAACGCGGTAATATTACTCACGCGATCGCGGCATTTACTGATATTAGCGAACGCAAGCGCTCCGAAGCAGAACGGATTGAGTTTACCGAACAATTGGCCGACTATAGTCGCACTCTAAAACAAAAAGTCGAAGAACGTACTCGCGAACTATCGCAAACTTTGGAAGTCCTCAAAGCAACGCAAGCAGAACTGGCGATCGAAAATGCACTGCTCAGAAGTGCAGAACATTCCTCAACTTACGAATATCAAGTGGGAGGAAGCTTGCCGATGGATGCGCCTACTTATGTGGTGCGTTCCGCCGATCGCTACCTTTACAAAGCTTTAAAATCTGGAGAATTTTGTTATATTCTTAATTCTCGGCAGATGGGCAAATCTAGCTTGCGAGTGCAAATTATGAAACGACTCCAAGCAGAAGGGTTTCGATGTGCGGCGATCGATCTCTCAGAAATTGGCAATCGACAGTTGACAATAGAGCAATGGTATGCTGGATTTGTTTATATTTTAGCCAGTCATTTTAATCTCTTCAATCGCGTCGAACTGCGCCAGTGGTGGCAAGAGTGTTCTTTTCTCTCTCCGGTACAGCGTTTAGGAGAGTTTATTCAATCAGTTTTGCTTGCCAAAATTAGCGAACCCATTGTTATTTTTATCGATGAAATTGATAGCGTTCTCAATCTTGATTTTCCTATCGATGACTTTTTTATTTTTATTAGAAGTTGTTATAACAAACGTAGCGATTTATCGGACTATCGACGCTTAACTTTTGTTTTACTAGGAGTGGCAACTCCCTCTCAATTAATTAGCGACAAAAAACGAACGCCTTTTAATATCGGTCAGGCGATTCAACTGAAGGGATTTCAATTACACGAAGCACAACCTCTATTACAAGGATTGACTGAGAACGTTAGCAACGCACAAGCCGTTCTTAACGAAGTTTTATCGTGGACAAACGGACAACCATTTTTAACTCAAAAAGTTTGTAAACTGATTCGCAATCTTCCCTCAAAAATTCCCCCCAACCGAGAAAAAGAATGGATAGAAAAATTAGTGCGATCGCGAATTATCGAAAACTGGGAATCTCAAGACGAACCCGAACATTTACGTACAATACGCGATCGCATCTTTCATAGCGAATTAAATTCAATTAGCTTGCTTAAGCTATATGTCAAGTTCCTCTATCAAAACAAGATAACTGCTACCGATAGTCTCGAAGAACGAGAGTTACTTTTGTCTGGATTAATTATCAAACATCAAGGAACTTTAAGCATTCATAATCGAATTTATGAATTAATTTTTGACGAAAGTTGGCTCGAACGAACAATCGGGAATCAGCTTTTTAAGTTTACGATTTAAATAGACGTTTTGACTTCATCTGTTTTGGCTGCCATGATCAAGTCATTTTTATGCAACCCTGAGATTGAATGAGTCCACCAAGTTACAGTAACTTTACCCCACTCGGTTAGTAACGCTGGGTGATGTCCTGCTGTCTCCGCTTCCTCGCCAACTGCATTGGTAAATGCGATCGCGCTTTTAAAATCTGGGAATTTATAAACTTTTTCTAAACGCAAAATTCCTTCGCGTTCGACAAATTCCCAACCCGGAATTTGAGGTTTTAATTGTTCTATTTCAGTTGGTGTCACGCTTGGAGAGTCAGACGTACAAGCTTCACACTTTTGTTGTTTTAGTAGGGTCATAAATTGCTCGCTCAAACGTTTTCTAGTAATGATTATAGGTTAGATAGCCAAAAACCGTTTTTTAGAACGAAGAGGACGTTGACGCTTCGATTGTTTTTGCCAAAATCGCACTCCAAAACTGACAACCGATAAAAATTGTCCCGCGATCGCAAGTTGTATTAATAATCTTTGATAGCGTACTCTCAAAGTATGAGTTCCTTTTTGTCCCTTTGAAACAATTTTCGGTGCAGGGGCAAAAATTCTGTGGATGCGGCGTTCAATCATGTCTAACGTTCTTGTCACTCTCGTTAAAACTCGTCTTAATTGCCAGATGCGAATGGCAATATAGAGATTTAGTAGAGTTAATGATAGATTGAAGAATATAACAAATAAAAGCATTAAATGCTCAATTTTTTTCAATATAAGTTAGTTGCCTCTTTATTTTAGAGTTGTATACACAATAATATAAAAAGCTTATCCTTCAATTTTCCGATCGCGCGACGCAAGCCAATCAAAGAGTCTTGTAATGCTAAAATAATTAAACTAAAAGCCTTAAAAGGGGAATTAGCTCAGTTGGTAGAGCGTTGCGATCGCACCGCAAAGGTCAGGGGTTCGACTCCCCTATTCTCCATTTATCCCCTACGCAGAAATAGCTCGCAGACTGCGTTAAACTTCAAACTTTTTTGGTCGAGATCTCAAGTACCGATCTAGGTTAATCTGGGTTTTGTATCGATTTGTTAATGCAAAGGAGAGAAACCGTGGAACGCACATTTTTAATGGTCAAACCTGATGGCGTACAGCGCAATTTAGTGGGCGAAGTTATCCGACGTTTAGAAACTAAAGGTTTTACCTTAGTTGGACTCAAATTAATGAAAGTTTCGCGGGAACTTGCCGAAAAACACTACGATGTCCACAAAGAAAGACCTTTTTTCGGCAGCTTAGTTGAATTTATCTGTTCTGCGCCAGTAGTCGCAATGGTTTGGGAAGGAGATGGCGTTGTCGCGTCTGCAAGAAAAATAATTGGTGCAACAAATCCCTTGACGGCAGAACCAGGAACGATTCGCGGCGATTTTGGCGTAAGTATCGGACGCAACTTGATTCATGGTTCCGACGCGATAGAAACGGCGCAGCGCGAGGTTAGTCTTTGGTTTTCGCCTGAAGAATTGGTTAGCTGGGAACCTAATGCTAAACCCTGGCTTTATGAGTAGGCGATTTGAGAAGAATTATGAATTATGAGTTATGAATGATGAATTATTGGTTTATCGCTCGTTCATCATTTACAATCCATAATTTCTCTAATAACTGTTTAAGGGATAGTAATGATGGCTGAACTTGTAATTTATATTTCATAATTCATCGTTTTCTTGATAACTGTTAAAGACTAATCATTAGCGTTATCAGATTGCGATCCGCGTAGTGCTGCTTTTGGGGATGGCGAAGTTGATTCTTCGGATGTAGCTTTCTCCAAAAGAGCCGGGGATCGCTCAGAAAATCCCCAAGTAAATATTACTGCGATCGTGGCGATAATCACCCATTCTGGGGGGACAAATTCTGGTTTGATGGATTTGATTAGCAAACGTAACCCTACAAACCCAACGGTGAGAAATCCTGCATCTTCTAGATGCGTAAATTCGCTCAACCAGCGAATGAACAATCCAGCAAGAAATCTTAAAGTAATTACGCCAATCGTCCCGCCAACGAGAACCAACCAAATCTCGTCAGAGACAGCTAAGGCCGTAGTAACGCTATCGAGAGAAAAGGCTACATCGGTAATTGCGATCGTTGGGATGGCTTGCCAGACCGACAAAAAGCGCAGACTGTGATGGGGATGTTGTTCGTCTTCTTCCGACGTAAAATAGTTATAAACTAACCACAGTAAATAAGCTGCGCCAATTAGTTCAAACTGCCAAAACTTGATTACCCAAGTGGCAGTCAAAATTAGGACGATACGAAACACGTATGCTAATAGCAATCCGATATTGAGTGCTTGACGCTGAAGCTTTTCGTCTTCTATCCCTTTAGCGATCGCTGCTAGGGCGATCGCGTTATCGGCTGAAAGAACCGCTTCTAAAGCGACGAGAATCAATAACATTAGAGGCGTTTTAAAGCCGAGATGGAGGGAAGAATCGAGTAGGTTGTCTAGCATTAACGGTTTTTAAGCCAACAGTCTATATACAGGCAAGGATTATCTCCTATATCTAATATGACAGCTTAATGCCCTGGGAGGAAAGCTACAGGCGAAAAACTTCTGCGATTGCATTACGATGAAGATAGTTTTGATACAAAACTCTAAAGCTTGTCACAATACAATTAAAAACTCATCACAAATTTGATATTATAAATATTAATTTTTGATTAAGAAATCTTTGAGGTTAGCATCGGCATATCTTCTAGTCTCCCACGGCAGTCGAGATCCTCGCCCTCAACTCGCCACAGAAAGGTTAGCTTCATTATTAATTCAAAAGCTGGCTCGCCAACAAGGGATCTATCGGTCAACTGCTTGCCAATGGGAAGTAGAACAAAAATCGCAGATAAAGACAGCAGTCCAAAGTCAACTTGCTCAACCATTAGTCGAGACAGCTTGTTTAGAATTAACGCCCGTCCCTTTGCACGTTAGGCTTGAAGAATGTGCTAGAAAGGCAAAAGATCGAGGATTAGAAAGTCTACAAATATTGCCGCTTTTCTTATTACCAGGCGTTCACGTGCGAGAGGATATTCCCGAAGAAATCGCGATCGCGCAGCAGGCGATCGGAGGAGCAGTAAAGCTAGAATTGCGTCCTTATTTAGGAAATTATCTCAATATAATCGATTTATTGTCAAAAAAACTAGAAAAGCTACCCGTACAAGCTAGAATTATCGTATCTCACGGCAGTCGTCGTCAAGGAGCTAACGATCGTTGTGAAGCGATCGCGGCTAAATTGGATGCAGTGACGGCCTATTGGTCGCTATCTCCGAGCTTAGCCGAGAAAGTTAAAGTATTAGCGGAAGCTGGAGCAGAAAACATCGCGATTTTGCCTTATTTTCTCTTTTCGGGGGGAATTACAGATGCGATCGCCGAGCAAGTTCGACAACTACAAACCGATTTTCCCAAAACCCAATTACATTTAGGCGAACCGCTAGGCGCAACAGAAGAATTAGCGGATTTAATCTTATCAGGGATCGATGAATGAACGACTCAGAAAGACAGCACTTGGGAAAAGTATATCTCGTGGGAGCAGGGCCTGGAGATCCAGGATTGATGACACTCAAAGGAAAACAGCTTCTAGAACACGCCGATGTGGTCATTTATGACGCTCTCATTAGTCCTTCAATCTTAGCAATGATAGGTTCCCAAGCAGAACGCATCGACGCGGGAAAGCGGCGGGGTCGTCACTCGAAATTGCAAGCACAAACGACCCAGCTTTTGATTGAAAAAGCGCAAACTAATGCCGTCGTCGTTAGACTCAAAGGCGGCGATCCCTTCGTCTTCGGTCGCGGCGGCGAAGAAATGGAGGACTTAATAAAAGCGGGAATTTCTGTAGAAGTCATCCCAGGAATTACCTCTGGTATCGCCGCACCTGCTTATGCGGGAATTCCCGTCACCCATCGCGAATACAGTTCTTCAGTTACATTCGTCACCGGACACGAAGCAGCAGGAAAATATCGCCCTCAAATCAATTGGAGTGCGATCGCACAGGGTTCGGAAACGATTATTATCTACATGGGCGTTCACAACCTCGCTAACATCGTACCCGAACTCATTGCAGGCGGATTGACTAGCAAGACTCCCATTGCTTTAGTCCGTTGGGGAACGCGACCCGAACAAGAAGAATTAATCGGGACGTTGGAAACGATTGTCAGACAAGTTGAAAGAGACGAAATTTGAAGCACCTGCGATCGCAATAATTGGGAATGTCGTCAATTTACATTTCTGTATTATCGAGTTGTCGTCCGATGATATTTGGTTACTAGTGGAA
>JAAUUT010000047.1 GCA_012031035.1 Candidatus Altimarinota bacterium
TCCGAAATGACTTGGCACTCTCAGCAATCAGAAACAGAACCAATCCAAACAGTCGATGGTCGTGATGTGCGCCGTGAGAAACAGTTTCCTCGGCATTTTTGTGATAGTTGAGGGCAATTTGGGACTCGTTTAATGCTGAACCTTGCATAAGTTTCTTGTATCCTTTTCCTTTACCTTGACTCAGAACCTACTTCAGCGAGCATTTCTGCCACCGTTTCTTTCTCTTCCTCAGCTTCTGTATCGATGCCATAATCATAAGGCCCCGACCAAAGAACGGGTTCTTCTTCAAAGTTTTCAATAATCGGAGGCGAACTGGTTTGCCATTCTAACGTCAAGGCACTCCAAGGATTGCGACTGGCCTTTTCACCTTTAGTGAGACTCCAGAGAACGTTGATAACGAAGGGAATCGTCGAAACTGCCATGATGTATGCCCCAACCGTGCAGAGAACGTTCAAAGGCTGAAAAGAAACATCGTATAAAGCAATTCGGCGATTCATGCCCAACAATCCCAATTCGTGCATGGGCATGAAGGTAAGGTTCAGACCGATGAAAGTCAAAGCAAAATGTAACCTACCTAAATTCTCATTAATCATCCGTCCGGTCATCTTCGGATACCAATGATAGAACCCAGCAAATAAACCCAGGGCGCTACCGCCGAAGAGGACGTAATGGAAGTGACCGACAACAAAATAGGTATCGTGAACGTGAATGTCAAAAGGCACTGAAGCGACCATGACACCCGTTAATCCACCGATTAAGAAGGAAGAAAGAAAGCCAAGGGCAAACAGCATGGGGGTATTAAGGCTGAGTTTGCCTCCCCAAATCGTGGCACACCAACTAAAGACTTTAATTCCTGTCGGTACGGCAATCAGCATGGTAGCTGCCATAAAAAACATTCGCAACCAGCCAGGAGTGCCGCTAGTAAACATATGGTGCGCCCAGACAATAAAACCCAGAAAGCAAATTGCTAGGCTAGAGTATGCGATCGCCGATAGCCAAAAATTGGCTTGCGCGAGTGAACTGGCAAAACTTCCGAAATTATGCCAAAAAATGGCAAAACCATGATATAAACTGCCGGATGCGAGTAAAACCAGAACATATGCTGGTAAACTACCGGATCTCCGCCGCCTGTTGGGTTAAAGAAACTCGTTCCCGCCAACAGATCGAAGGACAGCAAAATCAAAGCCGCAGCTAACACTGGCGTAGATAGCAAAATCAAAATCGACGTTGCCATCATCGCCCAGCAGAACAGAGGCATATTGTACAGATCCATATCGGGCATTCGCATCCTCAGAATCGTGGTAAGAAAGTTAATCGCTCCCCAAAATCGAAGATGTTCCTGCAATTAAAAGGCTGAGAATCCAGATTTCCTCTCCCCACTTACCAGCAACCAAACTTAGAGGTGGGTAAGATGTCCATCCGGCTTGAGGGGCACCCACAAAAAAGCTACTCATCAGCAGTATGCCACCGACAGGAAACATCCAGAAAGCGACGGCATTCAACCGAGGAAAAGCCATATCCTCAGCCCCAATCATCAGAGGAATCAAAAAGTTAGCAAATGCTGCCCCAGCAGGTACGATCCATAAAAAGATCATGGTCGTTCCGTGCATGGTCAGCAATTGATTGTAAAATTCGGGACTGACAAAATCTGGGTCGGGAGTTGCTAACTCCGTCCGCATGGCTTCTGCAAAAGCACCGCCGATAAAAAAGAAAAGAAATGAAGCAACAAAATATTGAATTCCAATTACCTTGTGGTCGGTATTGAAGGTGAAATAGTCTTGCCACTTCCGTTGTTTGTGTTCGGAAGGTTTAGTATGAGGGATTGTTTCTGCTGATGTAGTCATTTTCAGTTATCAGTAATCAGTTATCAGGAATCAGTTTTTGAAGGCAAAAGGCAACAGTAATGAGCGTTAATTGAGAATAGCGTTAGCTGTCTGTTTCCTGATTTCCTACGATGCTCCTCCGGTTTCGCTATCGCTTGCATTGCGCTTGCGTGTCGGTTCCCTGTTGCCTTGAATTGCTACTGACTGCTAACCATCGAATGATGTTGGGCGTGTAATTGTTCTAAGGTGTTGGAGTCAATCCCCATTTCTTGCGCGTAGGGCGCTAAATATTCGCCATCTGAAAGGTTGGCCCCATTGACAGCAACTGCCTTATCTAAATCTTCATTTTGAGCCAGGGTATTGTCTCTTAGCCACTGGTTGTATTCTTCGGGCGTTTGTACGTATAGAAACGTTTTCATTCCACCATGATAAGCCCCGCAGAGTTCGGCGCAGATGACGGGATATTTTCCGTCGCGAGTTGCCGTAAATGTCAGTTGGGCATCTCGTCCCGGAATAGCATCTTGCTTGATTCGCAATTGGGGAACCCAAAAAGCGTGTAGGACATCGCCAGCCGATAGATTAAGTTGAACGGGTTGCCCTACGGGAACGTGTAACTCGCCAGAGACAATACCTGTTTCGGGATAGGTAAAAATCCAGGCATATTGAATACCATTGACGTTAACTTGTAAAGGCAGTTCTTTTGACTGATTGCCAGGAGAGGCTCCTAATCCGAGTGCAATTTTTTGATTATCAGAGTTTAGTGCTAGGGCAACGGGTTCTGATGTTGATGGCATATCTGTGTTTTGGTGCGCCATCTTATGACCCATGTCGTGAGAAGCCATCGGATCTAGACCTCCCATGTTATTGTAAACCTCAAAACTGTAGATCGACAGTACTAAGACAATAATGGTTGGAATAGCTGTCCAGAGGATTTCTAAGGGGACATTTCCTTCAATAGCAGGGCCGTCAGTTTTATCTCCCTGACGCTTGCGAAATTTAAAAATTGAGTAAATTAGTACGCCTTCGATCAACAGGAATAAGCCAGTGGCAATGGTCATCATGAAATTAAAAATGCCATCTACTTGTGCGGCTTCCTCAGAGGCCGCTACTGGTAAAAGTCCGTGGTTTTGACCGTACCAAAGGCTAATTAAGGTCAAGGCGATACCAATAATCAGCGTGAGAATGTTACTGGGGATGTTCACGGTTCTAAACTGGTAATCTTTTGCCTATTTATAACTTAGGCCAAATCTAGCGAGAAAGTCCGATCTGTACTCAAAAGTCACCTTGAATCTTTATGTTTTGTTTGGGATCGATCGCGCTTATCGCTTCACCTTCAGCGAAATGTAACTAAATGTAACTGAATTGTAAACTCAGTCTGAAGAATCTTTATGAATTGACACTAAAGGGATTAGGACGTAAATATGTAAGGTCTTCTAAGTGATATGGCAGAATCGGTTCTTCATTCTCAGATACCAATCAAAACTCCCCAACAACAATCGCCAACAAAATCGTCAGTCCAAAAATGGATATGTCGCCTGGTTTGGAAAATAGCGATCGCAACGCTTTTGTTAATGGCTGTCGGTAGTGCGACCAGGGTCATGAATGCCGGACTCGCTTGTCCCGATTGGCCTTTGTGTTACGGGCAACTGATTCCAACTCAGCAGATGAATCTTCAGGTCTTCCTAGAGTGGTTTCATCGTCTCGATGCTGCCTTAATCGGCTTTAGCACGATCGCGTTGGTTGCGCTATCGTGGTGGTATCGGCGCGAGCTTCCGAGTTGGCTTCCTGGGGCTTCTACGTTTGCTTTAGGATTAATTGTCTTTCAAGGCGTTCTCGGCGGATTGACCGTAACCCAACTACTGCGGTTTGATATCGTGACCGCTCATTTAGGGACAGCAATGGCTTTGCTGGTAACGTTCGTCGCGATCGCTACCGCCCTTACACCCTATCAAAGTACGGGCGAGGGAGCCAAATTAATTTGGGCTAGTTTGACGGCGACTATTCTGGTCTACATACAAAGCTTGCTAGGCGGGTTAGTCGCTTCTCGCTGGGCCGTTCATCAATGTTTAGGAATTTCTCAGTTGTGTACCGTGATGAACAGCCATTTATTAGGCGTTATCCCTGCTACCTTGGGCGCTTTAACCGTAGTCGGGATCGCGTGGCGAACTCCCGCCCTCGCCCCCATTTTGCGTAGACTCGCCTCAGTCGTGGGCAGCTTAGTCCTTCTACAAATTTTGCTAGGAATTGCCACTTTACGATTGCACTTGCAAGTAGAACCCTTAACTGTTGCCCATCATACTGTAGGCGCTGCTTTACTCGCTACTTTAGTCGCTTTGACTGTCTTTACTCTACGCGATCGCAAAACAGTGACCAGTTACCAGTGACCAGAGAGACAAGGAGGACAAGGAGGACAAGGAGGACAAGGAAGAAAATCTATAAATTCTTTTTACTCCATTCCCTGTTGCCTGTTGCCTTTTATTCACTGATAACTAAATGTACAGACGCGATATATCGCGTCTCTACCAATTACTGATTACTGAAAAGGTGAAAATCAATGACCGTAGGCACAAATGCTGTCCGACACAACGATAATTTTTTGCAAATCGTTAAAAGCTATTACCAATTAACCAAACCTCGCATTATTCCCTTATTGCTGATTACTACCGCAGCAGCAATGTGGATGGCATCCCACGGAAGAGTAGACCCATTCAAGCTTTTTATAACGTTAATGGGAGGAACTTTAGCCGCTGCATCCGCACAAACGCTGAACTGTATTTACGATCGCGATATCGATTACGAAATGTTGCGCACGAGAGCGCGTCCCATCCCTTCGGGTCGTGTCAAACCCCTTCACGCCCTTATCTTCGCCATTATCCTAGCGATTCTCTCTTTTACCTTGCTAACAGTATTTGTGAATCTTTTGAGCGCTATGTTGGCAATGTCTGGCATTGTATTTTATATGCTGGTCTATACTCATATGCTCAAGCGCAATACGACTCAAAACATTGTCATTGGTGGGGCAGCGGGTGCTATTCCCCCTTTGGTCGGTTGGGCTGCCGTCACAGGAGATTTGAGTTGGGCGGCTTGGTTATTGTTTGCAATAATTTTTCTGTGGACTCCTCCCCATTTCTGGGCGCTGGCATTGATGATTAAAGACGATTACGCTCAAGTCAACGTCCCCATGATGCCCGTCATCGAAGGCGAAGAGTCTACTGTCCGTCAAATATGGTGGTATACGCTTTTGGTCGTGCCTTGTACCTTACTGTTTGTTTTTCCTCTCAAGGTTTTAGGCGTGTTTTACGCTTGCATGGCAATTGTTTTAGGAGGAACTTTCATTCATAAAGCATGGCAGTTAAAACAAGCGCCTTTTGATAAAGATGTAGCGAGATCGACCTTCAAATATTCGATTCTTTACTTGATGCTATTGTGTACGGGTATGGTCGTCGATTCCCTGCCTGTAAGCGATCGCCTCATTGCTGCCGTCACCGAAAATTTGAATGCCATAATGAGTTTGATTCCAACTTTCTAGCTCGTATAACGATTCCCTTTTCTCAAATTTATCTAGCGGGCATTCAGCCCGTTTTTTTTAGGTCGATTGACAAGCACTGTATATCAGTTAAGCCTAAAAAGCGATCGCGCTAAACTACCAAAAAACCGTCTTTTTTTACATGTAACAAAATATTACAAGATCGCCCCATCAGCTTCTGGGAGAGCAAAGCTAGAAATAGAGCAGAAGGCAACAACATGAAAACGCTAGCAATTGCCTGAAAATTAATGGTGGGAGCAAAATATGGGGATCGCTACAGTTAACCCAGCAACCGGAGAAACTTTAAAAACGTTTGAAGCGCTGACTCATGAAGAACTTGAAGCCAAACTAGCCTTAGCGGATTCGGCATTCAAGCAGTATCGTCAAAGCGCGATCGCCCAAAGAAGTCAGATGATGGCGCGTGTGGCCCAAATTTTAGAAAACAAGCAAGTTGAATTTGCCAAAGTAATGACCCTAGAAATGGGGAAAACTATCAAAAGCGCGATCGCGGAAGTGCAAAAATGTGCGTTAGTTTGCCGCTACTACGCCGATAATGCCGCTCAATTCTTAGCTGACGTACCGGGTTCTACCGATGCAAGTTCCAGTTACGTTCGCTATCAGCCGCTAGGAATTATTTTAGCGGTCATGCCGTGGAATTTTCCATTCTGGCAAGTCTTTCGCTTTGCTGCGCCTGCTTTGATGGCAGGGAATGTGGGAATACTCAAACACGCCTCAAACGTTCCCCAATGCGCCTTAGCCATTGAAGAGGTTTTTACCGAAGCGGGATTTCCCCCAGGAGTTTTTCAAACCTTACTCGTCGGCGCAGATCGCGTCGAAGCTATTATTAATGACGATCGCGTTAAAGCCGCCACGCTAACGGGAAGCGAACCTGCTGGCATGAGTTTGGCAGCGGCGGCAGGCAAACAAATCAAAAAAACCGTTCTCGAATTGGGCGGTAGCGATCCGTTTATCGTCCTCGAAAGTGCCGATTTAGAAGCAGCAGTAACCACGGCGGTAACGGCTAGAATGCTCAATAACGGTCAATCGTGTATCGCTGCCAAGCGATTTATCGTTGCTAATGCAATAGCCGATGAATTTGAAGAACGTTTGCTTTCAAAATATCAAGCCCTTAAAGTTGGCGATCCAATGTCTGAAGATACGGATATCGGGCCGCTAGCAACGCAAAGAATACTCCAAGATATCGATCGCCAAGTCAAAGAAGCGATAGCCCAAGGCGGAAATGTGTTAATTGGCGGTCAGCCGCTTTCCGAGAGGACAGGAAATTTTTATCCGCCAACAATTATCGCCAATCTTTCTCCCGATACTTCTATGGCAAAAGAAGAATTTTTCGGGCCAGTAGCATTGCTATTTCGCGTCGCCAATATTGATGAAGCGATCGCCGTTGCTAATAATACAACTTTTGGTTTGGGGGCGAGTGGCTGGACGAATGACGATCGAGAACGCGATCGCCTCATCGACGAACTTGAAGCGGGTGCAGTCTTTATTAATAGCATGGTCAAATCCGATCCGCGCCTGCCCTTTGGAGGGATTAAGCGATCGGGTTACGGTCGAGAATTAGGAAAAGAGGGAATACAGGAATTTGTTAATATTAAAACAGTCTGGATTAAGTAACAATAAATAGTAGAGAAGAAAAAACAGTTGAGTTTTTAGAAAGTCTATTTAACAGGCATTCTAAGAGTTTAGACATACAAAAAAATTGTCTTAGTATTTGTTTTTGTCTATCCACAAAATCGTTATAGAAAATACTTTGCCTTGGGAGAGATTATGGGTGAATTAAATACAGCCGATTTGCTAGTTCAGTGTTTAGAAAATGAGGGGGTTGAATACATATTTGGACTTCCTGGCGAGGAAAACTTACATATTTTAGAGGCGCTAAAAAATTCTTCAATTAAATTTATTACTACCCGTCACGAACAAGGGGCAGCTTTCATGGCCGATGTCTACGGACGGCTGACGGGGAAAGCTGGGGTTTGTCTTTCGACCTTGGGCCCTGGGGCGACCAATTTAATGACTGGGGTCGCCGATGCTAACTTAGACCGCGCCCCTTTAGTGGCGATTACGGGTCAAGTGGGAACGGATCGAATGCACATCGAATCCCACCAGTATTTAGATTTGGTGGCAATGTTTGCTCCCGTTACCAAATGGAACAAGCAAATCGTTCGTCCGGGCATTACGCCCGAAGTCGTGCGCAAAGCGTTTAAAATCTCTCAAAGCGAAAAGCCTGGGGCCGTTCACATTGACTTGCCCGAAAATATTGCGGCGATGCCAGTTGAAGGGCGACCGCTGAATATTAACGTCAACGAAAAAGTTTATGCCTCCTATCGCAGCCTTAACCATGCGGCAATGGCGATCGCTAAAGCAAAAACCCCCTTATTATGGTCGGTAATGGCGCAATTCGCGCCCTTGCTAGCGAAGCGCTTACTGAATTCGCGACTCAGCTTAATATACCCGTCGTCAACACCTTTATGGGCAAAGGCGTTATTCCTTACACCCATCCGCTAGCGTTATGGTCGTTCGGACTGCAACAGAGAGACTTGATCAGTTGTGCTTTCGAGGAAAGCGATCTCGTCATTGCGATCGGTTACGATTTGGTCGAATATTCTCCTAAACGCTGGAATCCTCAAGGTACGGTTCCTATCGTTCATATTGGCATGACTTCAGCCGAGATCGATAGTAGCTACATCCCGATAGTAGAGGTGATTGGAGATATTTCTGACTCGTTGATGGAATTGCTCAAGCGAACGGATCGTCAAGGAAAACCCGCACCACACGCCATTCAATTGCGTCCTGAAATTCACGCCGAGTACGAACGCTATGCTAACGATGATGGCTTTCCCATCAAGCCTCAAAAAATAATTTACGATCTCAGACAAGTTATGGGGCCAGAAGATATCGTTATCTCTGATGTAGGCGCACATAAGATGTGGATGGCGCGTCACTATCATTGCGATACTCCCAATACTTGCTTGATCTCTAATGGATTTGCCGCAATGGGAATAGCGATTCCAGGCGCGATCGCAGCTAAACTCGTACATCCCAATAAAAAAGTCGTCGCTGTTACCGGAGACGGCGGTTTTATGATGAACAATCAGGAATTAGAAACTGCCTTACGGGTGGGAACGCCTTTTGTCACCCTTATTTTCAACGATAACGGCTACGGCTTGATCGAATGGAAACAAATCAATCAGTTTGGTAAAGCTTCCTACGTCAAGTTTAGCAATCCCGATTTTGTCAAATTTGCTGAAAGCATGGGCTTAAAAGGCTACCGCGTCGAATCGGCAGTGGATTTAATTCCAACGCTCAAAACAGCCCTAGAACAAGACGTTCCCACTGTGATTGATTGCCCTGTAGATTATGAGGAAAATATTCGTTTCTCGCAAAAATCTGGCGATTTAGTTTGTCATATTTGGGAGTAATTTTTAGTAGTGTGGGTTAGGCAAAAGCTTAACCCATACTACTAACTAAAAATTGTTATAAATTCATCTACAACCACTTTTTCAAAAACTTAAAATATTCTTGCCAAACTTGCTTTTGAATTTCTAAAGACATTCGAGTTAATCGCGCTTGTAATTCTAAAGAATTCATCGTCAAATTTTCCTGAACTTTCCAGACATTTTTAGAAGTATTTTGAAGAGTTGAGATAGTATTCTTTTGGCTGTTGGCGATCGCGTCCTTCAAACTAATAGCAGTCTCATTTTGTCCCTCGCTAATCCGTTTAGTAATTTGTGTAACGGCTTGGTGACTTTGTTCTTTAACTGGCTCGATTAGCGATTCTAATTGCGATCGCTGCTCTTCTAATAAAATATCTTTAGCTTGATACCAATCAGGATTGGGATCTCCGAATCCACCTCCGCGAGATTGCCAAAGTTCGTAAGCTTTGGAACGAATTAATTCTTCGTTTATAATTCCCGATCGTTCGTTCATTGCAACAACGTCCATAATCATTTACTAATATATAAATGAATGATTTGCAGGTTAAATTTAAGCAACAAAAACTAATTAATCTGTAGATCTTGAGTTTTGCTGTTCCTTAACTTACATAACTCGATCGTTAATTTATCGTTTCAATTTTTTCACTTCCTCTATCTTTAGGAAGAGCTAATTAAATCATCGAGGAGTTATTAAACTTTAGCAGTCGAACGATCATGTATTTAATAATACAAATTAGGAAGGTTTTGAGTAAAATTTGTATAAGTAGGTTAAGCACTGCAATCGTAAGCGCGATCGCGAGCAGACTTTATCCTACAATGCGATCGCTTACTTAATGAATCAGATGAACCAATTAGCCAATAATATTACTGCCATTGATAACGAACTTTCCAAACGCCATATCGACCTCGATCCGGCTGGATATTTTATTATCTACCTCGATCGCAAAGCGCAATTAATTTGCGCTAAACATTACACTAATATCATCAACGAAAAAGGCTTAGCCGTCGATCCAGAAACGGGAAAAGTCATTCCCGCCAAAGGCAAAATCGAGAGAACTGCACAAACGCTATATACGGCGAGAACGGCAAAAGAACTCTGCGTCAAAATAGTCGAGCAGACCCAACCCTGTCCCCTTACCATGTTCGATCATGCAGCTTATTTAGGACGAGAATTTGTGCGGGCCGAGTATGCTCTGATTAACGGGACGGAATATATTCAAGATTAGCGTCCCGGCAAACCAACATACCAAAAATAAGTTGCCATAGGAATTGCCGTTGCCAAAACTAATAGCACGACGACCCAAACGGTCGCACTGCGATCGTCGGTATCCTCGGCGGTGGTAAACGTTCCCTCAATGTTGATTTGTTGCTCGCTAGGCGGGCCGGGATCGGGTTGACCAGATAGAACGGCAACCAAGCGATCGCCAGCCCCTAGAAACGCCTGATTGTACTTGCTGCCTTCTCGTAGGGGAATAGCAACTGTCTCTGAAGCTACACTCTGGGCAATTTCATCAGACATAATTTTTTTGATGGCTGCTCCAGTGCGAATCGCCGTATTATTGCTTAAGGTATCCATCACCAACAGCGTTTGATTGGCTTGTTCGGCGGGGGTAGGATACCAGCTAGCAAACAGTTTGTCCGCGAAACTATCAATCGTTTCATCGAAGTCGAGGCGGCGAATTGCGACCATTCTGACTTCATTGCCAGTTTTTGTGCCAATTGCTTTAATTCGCTATTTAGTTTGCCTTCGTTAGCTTTACTAATAACATCGGCTAGATCGACCGTCCAAGTTGATGACCCAGCACTTAAAGCAGGAAGGTCATACACTCCCGTAGCATTGGCAGGCGCTGCGATTAATCCCAATCCCAAAAGCAAGGATAAAAAGAATGCTGCGATATAGCTGATAAATCGCTGTTTATCGTTGCGCGGAGTAAGAAGTTGTTTCATAGTCATTCAGTTCAGATAGTAATCGATTCCCAATTATTTTGACATTCTGACGCACTTCGTTTCACCTTATCGAACGATCCTGAAAAGATCGTGAATTTTTCTAACGCAGAAACGAAATTTGACAGTGGACTCCCCTGTCCATGCGTAAAATGTAATCTTAAGTTTTGCAATAAGCATTGCTTTAGTTAATATAGAGGAGAATCCAAACAGATGTCTGAATCTGGTTACAAACAAGTCGTTCAGCCCTATAATGGCGATCCCTTTACGGGGAATTTAGCCACCCCTATTTCAGCTTCTGATTTTACCAAAGCTTTTATCGGCAATCTGCCCGCCTATCGTCCCGGACTATCTCCCCTACTCAGAGGATTGGAGATTGGCATGGCTCACGGCTATTTTATTATTGGGCCTTGGGTGTTACTTGGGCCCTTACGGGATTCTGAGTTTGCTAGTCTGGGCGGTTTAATCTCAGGTTTAACCATCATTCTTCTTGGGACAGCTTGTTTGGCAAGTTACGGTCTTGTCTCTTTCCAAGGAGGACGCGCGATCGGAACTGGCGATACAGCACTGAAATCCTCTGAGGGTTGGAGTCAATTTACGGCAGGTTTCTTTGTTGGCGGTATGGGCGGTGCTTTCACGGCTTATTTCCTACTACAAAATCTGGGCGTTGTTGATGGTATTATGCGAGGCTTATTTAATTAGCCAAGCACTTTGTTGCAATAGTAATTGACTTCTTTTTAACCTGGAAATTTAGGAGAATTTAACATGGAAATGACAGGTACGTACGCAGCTTCATATTTACCCTGGATTCTGATTCCTTTGACTTGTTGGCTTCTGCCTGCTGTAACAATGGGTCTATTATTTATCTACATCGAAAGCGATGCCTAATTTGGGCTAAGTATTCGAGCTAGTCAAAACTAAAAATAATTAAAAACCCGAAAATACCCCGCTATCAGTGGGGTATTTTTATCTAAAGGTTATTATTGGCGTTGTACGCCTATTTATTGGGCGACTAGACGCGCTAAACCGACACCGGGATAGTAGCGGTTGAGAATTTGTTGATAATTGTAGCCTTGAGAGGCTAGCTCATAAGCTCCTGTTTGGCTCATTCCTACGCCTCGATGAACCCTAGAGACGATTTCATCGGTAGCAGCATAAAGAGACTCGACAATTCCGCCTTTGTAGCTGAGAATTTGTCCGGCAGTTTCGTTAACGGCTTGGTGAGTGGTGCTGTACTCTGTACCTATCCCTTTATAAGCCTGCCAGCGTTGGGTAGCGCCTAAATGATACCATTCGCTGGCGGGGCGGATCGCATGAACGAGTGCATAGGAACGAGCCGCGATCGCCTGGGCTTTGAGCGCTTCAATTGACTCATTAACGTGCATTTCGCTGCCTACGACGCTGTAGAGATATTCTTCTAAATCGACATAGTTAACGGCATGTAAGGTATTGCCTTGAGAAACGAGCAATAATTTGCCTCGATACCAGCGATCGCCCACAGAAACAAATCCTCCCGCATTGGGTTTGAGCCAAACAGCATAAGGCAATTGCGTATTATCTAACGTTAAAGAAGAACCGTTAGGATAAACGGTTAAAGCGCGATTGGCTGCAATAGTTTTGAGAATTTTACCGTTGCGATCGACAATCGAGGCGGGGGTTGAAGATCCTACTACGGCGTTTTCTCCATCTCGTACGAGCGCTACTTTCATTTCTAACTTTGGAGCTACAGGAGAAGGGGGCGCTTTCTTCGTCGTTGCTAGGGTTTGCTGTTTGGGTTGTGGTTTTGGGGGTGCGGTTTTTGCTGCCTCGGACGATTTCTCAGGAAGTTGCTGCGAACTGACAAGATTTTGGGGTTGAGAGGTTGATGGTTGTGGCGTTTTAGGGGAAGGATCGGTTAATTGTTTATTGACTAAAGACTGTTTTTGTGCTAGAGAATCGGGAGAAACTTGACTCAAAGATGGTACGCTCGTGTCTTCCCGTTCGGTTTTTGGCGGCGAACTTGAGGGTAATCCGTAAGCCAAAAATAGCGGCACAAATGAGGCAACTGAAATAATGGGAATCGTCCAGTTTCCTAATCGATTAAATATTTTAGTCATGCAAACACTCGCAGAGCGATCGCTCCTCACTTTTCACTTTTGCGATATTAACCTGCTATGTGCGATAACTCAAGTTTTTTTTAATTAGCTCGACTGGATATTAGCGCGATTTGAGGGTTTCAGAAGCCTCTGCATCCTCCTGTATTACTGTTTTTACGGGGACTTCTACGGTTGAATGCACGGCATCGTCAGTCTCGTCTGTCGTCGATCTTGTTAAAGCTCGGATCTCTTCAAGTCCTTCTTTAATCATGACTGCGGTGGGGACGGCGACGATTACGCCAACTAACCCGCCTACTCTCGCTCCAGTGAGGATAGCTAACAGAACCCAAAAAGGATTTAATCCCGTGACGCTTCCTAAAACTCTCGGTGCGATTCCATTTTCAACGATTTGCTGTACCACAAGCGCAACAGCAAGCAATTGTAAAGCCGAACCAATATTTTGCAAGGCTACTAAAAGCGTTACTAAAGCAATTCCCACCGACCCGCCAAAAGGAACGAGTGCCATTACACCAATCGTTAAGCCAAACAACAGACCAAAAGGAATCTTGAGCATTAGAAAACTACCGACTAATCCTAATGCCATGCAAGTTGCGCTGATAATCTGTCCGAGAAAATAGTTTTGAAAACTTAACCGCAAAGTTTGAGAAAAAGGCTTTTGGATTCTTTTTGGCAGCCATCCGATTAGGCTTCTCCAAATATCCTGACTGTGTAAAAGCAAGTAAAAAGTTAAAATAACGGTTAATAGTACGTCTATTGAGCGCACTACCGTTAAAACAGTTAAATTTAGTGCTAAATTTAAGGTTTTTCCAGCAATACTTTGTAGTTGTCCTCCCAGTCGGCTGTTAATTTGAGAAATTAAACCATCAAAACCGATGGGAAGTCCTAGATTTCCAAATCGCTCGTCTAACATCATTAATTGACGCTGACCGGAATCAAGCCATTCGGGTAAACGAGCAACGAGTTGTTGCGCTTGAGTTAAGGCAAGGGGAAATAAGGTTAAACCCAGTCCTAACAAAAGTAAGACAGCGACTAAAAAAACCAGGACTGCTGCTTGTTCTCGTCTTAGTCCTTTTTTTTCTAACCAGTTTACGGGATAGCTGAGTAGAAAAGCGAGGACGGAGGCTAAGAGGAGAATAACGATTAGAGAGCGAAAATAACCGAAAATCGCTGAAAATGACCAGGCATTCAAAACTGTTAGTGGGGCTGCTAATGCGATCGCCAAAAGGCGAGATAGTGCATTAAGGGAGTCCCACCAGTTTTGTAGCCAGTTGCGTTTAGGTTTAGATGAGCCAGAATCGACCATGAAACCCTCCGATTGGTAGAGTTGCCTTATTAGTTATTCTGACAGGAAGCTGTCCTAGTCAAGCTAATTTCTCAAAATTTTGAGAAGTTACTTTTGTTATAACTTGTCTGCGGGGATCGAGAGAAGTTTTTAAAGATAGGTTTTTTAAAATGAAAGCGATGTAAAAAGGAAAAATTTTCTAACTTTATAACGATGTCAAATTAAATATTGGGTTTATTGCGATCGCCAGTTATCGATGGTTTAGCTTTATAAGTAACCGTCACAACTTGTCCAAGTTTTCCTAGCGGCTTTGGTTTTTCGTCATTAAATGCTACTATTACGCCGCCTGCGTTGCCAGCGATAATCGTTATTTGTTGTTGCGCCGTCCAAGTGCGTTGAGTTCCTTTGGGAAGGTTTCCCTCAAATGCGGTTTTGCCATCGACAACAATTTTTAACCAACTTGTTGCATCGATTTTGACATCTGTGACAACGGGTTTAGCTGGCGTTTTTTTAGGTGTTGGCGTTGGCTTGGATGCGTTTGGTTTAGTTGTTTTATTGGGAGGTGGTTTTATGGCGGTTGAAGACTGGGGTTGAATCGCGATTGGGGAAACAGATTCTCTTAGAATATTGGAAATTCCCCTCACCGACAAAACTACGAGTGAGATATAGACTAAATATAAATGAAAAGGGCGTAGCTGGAAACTCGGCAAACGAAAACCCGAACGAAAATTTCTTGATGGAATTGACGTATCGATTGGAAAACTATTGGCGATCGCAGTCCCATCAAGCTGCATAATATCGGCAAATTGCTTGATTAACCCGCGAATATAAACGGGTTCGGGTAAAGAAGTTAAATCGCCTTTTTCAATCGCCTTGAGCAAACGAATGGGAATCTGGGTTTTTGCTTCAATTAATTTGAGAGAAATATTTTTTTCAATACGAACTTGATACAAAAGAGAACCGATTTGAGCGAGTTTTTCTTGTTGTTGTTGGTAAGGATCTATTACTATCTGCTTTTTTTTAAACTTGAAAAACATGGTTACTGAATCGGTGCAGCTTTTCTTGGCGCGGATAAATTGACGCAATTTTTTAAAAAATCAATTTCATTCTCGTTTAAGTAGCGGTAGCGACCGCTAAGCAGTGCGATTCGGTTGCCTTGGTTGAGTTGAATCGAACCAATTGCAGTACGGTGAAGTTTTAGAACTTTAAAGCCTAAAAGTTCGACAATCCGACGAATTTGGCGGTTTCTTCCCTCCCTAAGAACGACTTGCAATAACGTTTGGCAATTGCTACGCTTGAGAACCTCGATTTGTGCAGGTAAAGTTTTTTTATCCACTAGCATAATCCCTTCTCGCCATTTCTGGAGTACCGATTCCGATGGATTTCCATCAATCCAAACTTGGTAGGTTTTGGGAAGATGATAGCGAGGATGCGTTAAATTAAGTGTCAAGTTGCCATCGTTGGTCAGGAGTAAAGCACCTGTAGAATCAATATCGAGTCTTCCGACTGGATGAATTCCTCGTCCTTGACGCAAGTTTTCGGGAAGTAAATCCAAAACGGTCGTTCGACCTTGAGGGTCGTGACAAGTTGAGACGACTCCAATGGGTTTGTTGAGTAAAAGATAGATAAATTCGGGACGATTGGCGCTTTGAATAAGTTGACCGTCTACTTCGAGTCGGTCTAGATTGGGATCGGCTTTCATTCCTAATGAGACAATTTCTCCATTAAGGCGTACTCGTCCGGCGAGAATCATTTGTTCTGCTTGACGGCGCGAAGCAATTCCCCATTGAGATAAAATTTTTTGAATCCGTTCTTCCATCAGAAAAAAAATTTTATAGAGTCGAGTTTTTTGATACTTTATTCTTCAGCTAATCCCGTACAAATCTTACAAAAATAACTATGTCAATCGATCGCAAAAGCGAAATTATTGGGAAAGTTCTTTCTCCCGCAGTGAGGTTGTGGCTGCGATCGCAAGTTGATTCTGTCGAGGAACTTCAATTTCAGATTTTAGGACGCGATCGCCAGATTTTGAGAGGGTATATTCCTGAAATTTTTCTTAGTAGCACTCGTGCCATTTACCAAGGCTTACATTTACGCGAGGTCAAGCTACAAGGAGAAAATATTCGCATCAATATCGGTCAAATTATCAAGGGTAAGCCATTACAATTGCTCGAACCGATTAAAGTTACAGGCGAAGTTGGCGTATATGAAGCAGATTTACATGCTTCTCTTTCATCCTCCCTTTTATCCAATGCTTTTACCGATCTACTACTAACGTTGCTCGAATTAAGCGGACATCTCCAATCTAATTTTATTTTAGAAAAATATCGCGTTAGCTGGCAAAACGTTAATCTCTATACCGATAAGTTCGTTTTAGATGGGACGCTTACAGATGCCACAGAAAACAGTCAGCCTATCTCGATTCGTGCTGGATTAAAACTCGTCAATCGTCAAACATTACTGCTTCATCCCATTGAGATGGAAGTTTTACCCGATTTGTTTCCCAATACTCTGACAGAATTTGAGGTCGATTTGGGAGAGGACGTGGATTTAAAAACGCTCAGTTTAGAAAATGGGAAGTTATTTTGTTGCGGTGGGTTGTTAGTGCGATCGTAATTTTAAAGCTAGGACACTGAGATACATAAAAAGCGCTATATGTCAATTTTTTAAACACATAACGCAGAATAACTAAAGACTTTATTCAGTTTGGGGTTAAGAAACAGAATTCCCGTTTTTCCCTTTAGCAAGTTTTCTTTTGAAAAAGACACCAAATCCGATCGCGGTGCTTGCTCCTAAAATAGTTAAAGGTTCGGGAGTAGCTGCTGTTATGACGCGCAACTCATCATAACCCGTTTCCCGAACATTAAAGGATAAATTGAGCGTTTTGCCGCCACCATTAACAATGAAATTGGATAATCCAGACAAATCCGGGTTATTTTTTTCCTCTAGTCCTCGCCAATCGCCTATTTGCGCGTAAGGCGTACCAGAAGTCCCTAAACTTGTATCGCTGGCTTCGAGATTGCTTTTACTCCAAATTAACCCCAAAATCTCGCTATCGAAAGTAATCGAACCACTAGCTGTCTTCCAGGAAGAAGAATTACTTTCTGGGTGAAAGTAAATATTGTAGCTATCTACTAGTGTATCCGATGCAATAGTGCCTGCATCGAGGGCGATATCGTCATTGGAAAAGACAATATTTGAGGATTCTTCAAAAACTTGTAGATTACTGGCTTTAGGATAGTCTGTTGTAGACGGCGCAGATATTTGGCTAATTCCCGTCGTACTGAAGATTCCTGCCATCGCTGGTACAGGAATTAAAACGGATAGCGGGATAAACAATAATAAATTAAGGGATTTCATGAAGCTGTTGATGCTTAACGACTATCAAATTTGGTTTAAATTTTATCTGGCAAATATTAATATTGCGCGTACTTTAGGTATGATTTTAAAAAATTTACGAAAATCTTTAAAAAAGAATTATTCGAGAAATCTTGCTTTTGTGATTTTAATTCAGACAATTAAAAATTCAAAATTTGCTTTTGTTCAAAGCCTTACAAATATAATATTTTACAATTAAATTATTAAAGGCGGGTTGAACTTTAATCGAACCCTATTAAATTCTTGATAACTTCATTTATTTAGTAACAATTTACTAAAAAGATGGATTAATAATTATGCGATCGCTTGTATCGATTAATACTTCAAAGTTAAAAATATTTTTGGATAATCCCGAAGATTTATTAAAAAAATTGTTAAAAATACAAATTGCGATCGCATCAGGCACATTAAAATTAGGATTGCGTAATACTTTTAGATCGCGTTGGTATTTCTCTTCATAGACAGTTTACCTAGAATAGAAAAACTCCCACCGTTTGATGCTGCGGGAGTTTTAAATTAAAGGTGTTTTAGCTGAATTTAGCTACCTAACCATCAATATTGCCAATTGGTGGTGAGACAAGCACATTAGCTTGGAAAAAGCTAGGTTGCTGCTGCACGATGACAGGTAAAGCAGAACGAACTTTAGTAGCAATTTCCGTCGTTTTGACATCGTAGGTATTAGTAGCCAACTTAGGATACAAACCAATGGCGATGATGGGAATCAACAAACAAACAGTAATGAAGATTTCGCGAGGCTTAGCATCGGCTTGGAATTTTTCTAACACGACTCCAGAATCATTCTTGCCGTAGAAGACAACCCGAAGCATCGATAACAGATAAATCGGAGTCATAATCAAACCAACTGCCGTCAAGAAAATCGTTACGATTTTAAACGGAGAACTATAGACATCGCTAGTAGCAACGCCGAGGAATACCGTTAACTCGCCGACAAAACCACTCATTCCAGGTAACGCCAAAGAAGCCATCGAAGCAACAGTGAAGAGGGCAAAAATCTTCGGCATTTGCTTCGCCAATCCGCCCATTTCATCCATCATTAGCGTATGGGTGCGATCGTAAGTACTACCGCACAAGAAGAATAAGGCAGCCGCAATCAATCCGTGAGAAACCATTTGCAGTACCGCGCCATTAATACCCAAATCGGTAAAGGCTGCAATCCCGATGAGGACAAATCCCATATGGGAAATCGAGGAAGATGCGAGTCGGCGTTTGAGGTTAGTTTGTCCGAAGGCAGTAAAGGCACCATAGACGACATTGACAACACCCAAAACTGCTAGTAAGGGAGCAAACTTAACATGAGCGTGGGGCAACATTTCCATATTCATGCGAATCAGCCCATAACCGCCCATTTTAAGCAATACGCCTGCTAAAATCATCGAAACTGGTGCAGGTGCTTCGCTGTGTGCGTCAGGAAGCCAAGTATGTAGGGGAAAGATAGGCAGTTTGACTCCGAAAGCAATTAGAAAACCTGCATAGGCAAATACTTCTAAAGCAAGGGGGAATTGCTTCATTCCCAACTCGGTCATATTAAAGGTAACGTTATCGCCCCAGAAAGCCATGCCTAAAGCGGCAACCAGAATAAAAATAGAAGCTAATGCCGTATAGAGAATAAATTTAGTAGCAGCGTAGAGGCGTTTTTGGCCTCCCCAAATAGAGATAAGTATATAAACAGGAACTAATTCTAACTCCCACATCAGGAAGAACAGGAGCAAATCTTGAGCGGCAAATACGCCAATTTGGGCGCTATATAATACCAACATCAAGAAATAAAATAGTCTTGGCTTGCGATCGATTTTCCAAGCAGCAAGAAGCGCCAAGCTACTAATTAACCCCGATAAAACAATTAATGGCATCGATATACCATCAATGCCAACAGCCCAATTTAATCCGAGTTGGGGAATCCAAGAGTAAGTTTCAACGAGTTGAAAATCGGTGTTGCGAAAGTCGTAGTTTTTCCAAAAAGAATAGACGATTAAAACAAAATTGCTTAAACCTACTCCCAAAGCATACCATCGAACCGTTTTGCCATCTTTGTCTGGAATGAAAGGAATCGCCAAAGACGCGATTAGGGGAAAAAGGATAGTGACTGTCAGCCACGGAATTTGAAAGGTATCCATAATGACATAAGAAAAAATACTTATTTACTCATCTGATGACATTATATTAAGTTTTGTAAATAATTGAAAAGGGGGAGATTACCTAATGTTTTTCTTTATCGTCCTGAAAAAATGGGTAATTATACGGATACACTCGCTCGATTATTAGTTCCAAAACTCTTCTGCCTTCTGCTAAGGACGATAAGATAGAAAGCGATGGGCTAGGAATGACATCATGAAAGCAGTCATTATCGAGCGATATGGTTCTCCTGATGTCTTGCAATATGCAGATATCGAAAAGCCTTCCGTAACAGGCGATCGCTTGTTAATAAAGATTTATGCGAGTAGTATCAACCCGATCGATTGGAAGCTCCGACAGGGAATGCTTAAAGTGATAACAGGCAATAAATTCCCAATGATTTTGGGCTTTGATGTAGCTGGAGAAGTCGTAGAAGTTGGCGCAAATATAACCAATTTTAAAACGGGAGATGGCGTTTATGCCTATCTCAATCCCGTCCCTGGCGGTGCTTATGCTGAATATGTAGCGGTTAGCGAACGATTTGTTAGCCTAAAACCCAGCAATTTAAGCTACGAACAAGCTGCTGTGGTTCCTTTGGCTGCGACAACTGCCCTACAAGCTCTTAGAGATACAGGAGAGATTAAAAAAGGTCAAAAAGTACTTATTAATGGCGCAGCGGGCGGCGTAGGCACGTTTGCGGTACAAATTGCCAAGGCATATGAGACGGAAGTTACCGCAGTTTGCAGCGCGAAAAATGTGGAATTAGTTAAGAGTTTGGGTGCAGATAGCGTTATCGATTATACCCAACAAGATTTTACGAAAGATACGGAAAAATACGACATTATTTTTGATGTTGTTGGCAAGCGTTCTTTTTCTGAATGTAAAAATAACTTGCTCGATCGCGGGATTTATATTACCCTTTTGCCCAGTCCTGATATTATACTCAACGGTTTTTTGACCTTTTTGATTCCAGGGAAAAAAGCAAAATTATTTGTTGCCAAAGCCAACGATAAGGATCTAGCTTATTTAAAAGAGCTAATCGAAGCGAATAAAATTCGTCCCATTATCGATCGCATTTATCCCCTCTCCCAGATAGCTGACGCTCATCGTTATAGCGAAGAAGGGCGTACAGTGGGTAAAATCGCGATCGCGATTGAATAGACTTCTTGCTTTTATTCTAGTTAAAAGGGAAAGGAATAAGAATCGAGCCTCAAATTGTTCAAGAGCGATTTTATTTTTATTTTTGCAAGAGATTTATTAGCAAAAGCAGTTGTTAAGATTTTCGATTTTTAGCAGTTTCTATTTCAGAACGACGCAATCTTAATTGAATATCTTCTAAAAGTTTGCGATTGACCGACAGCACATCTGCAACCAATCCAAACATCCACAACTGAAAGCCGATGAGAATTAAAATTGCGGCAAAGACCAAACTAGGAACGCGGGGTTTGTCGGGACTAGCCCCAAAAATTCCTAAATATAAAACTATCCAGCGCAAGCATAGAATAAACCCTAACGTAAAAGGCACGCTCCCCAGCGTCATAAAAAACTGGAGAGGGCGATAGGTCATGAAAATGCGAACAATGGTGAGAATAGAGCGCTGTATATAAGAAGGAATGCTCTTAACTAATCGCGAAGGTCTTAAATAGTCGTTCGTTCTGATGGGAACTGACGTAATCGCCATTCCCTTTTGTCCTGCTTGAATAATGGTTTCTAAAGTATAGGTATATTCATTAAATACATTTACTTGAAGCGCCGCATTGCGACTCATCGCCCGAAAGCCGCTTGGAGCATCGGGAATATCGGTTTTACTGGCAATGCGCACTACCCAACTACCCAATTTTTGCAGATACTTTTTAGCCGGAGAAAAGTGTTTGATATTTTGAATGGGTCGAGCGCCAACTACGATTTCTGCGGTTCCTCGTAGAATCGGTTCGATAAGTTTGGGGATATCGTCCGCGCAGTATTGATTATCAGCGTCGGTATTGACAATAATGTCTGCACCTGCTTTGAGAGAGGCTTCGAGTCCTGCCATAAACGCTTTTGCCAGACCTTGATTGTAGTCAAAATCGACAACGTGGTCTACTCCGCAAGCTTTAGCTACTTCTATCGTGCGATCGAGACTGCCATCATTAATAATTAGCCACTCTACTTTATCGACTCCAGGAATTTGCCGAGGAAGTTGAGATAGCGTTAATCCTAGCGTTGCTTCTTCGTTATAACAAGGAATTTGAATAATTAGTTTCATACTTAATTAGTCATTGAGACTGAAGAATGAGAGAGGGACAAAGGGGGCTTTTGAAGACAATGGAAAATAAAGACACAATATATCTCGTCTCTACTCCTAATTTTCATACTTCATCATTCATAATTCTCTTAGTCACTGATACTCATCCAGCCTCGGCGTAAAATCCAGATTCCCAATCCCACCATAATCGTTGCGATCGCAAATCCAACCCAAATCGGTATACCAGCAGCAGGTAAGACCCACCACCAAACAGCAACAATTCTTAAGAGATCGGAACTGGCTAACTTACCAGCAACAGGAGGTTCGCCGACTCCTTTGAGAACTTGAGCGACATCGCTACTAAAAGCATCGGACAGTTGACGAAACGTAGCCCCCCAAATATTGAATAATGGGGCTTCGTTCCAAGGCCCCCACGGTGCGGGAGCCAAAACTTGATAAAATCGATAGTTATCGATCGCCTCAGCATAGTAGCGTTGATAATAAGCTACTAAAGTAGGGGCATTCCAAAAGAAACCGATCGCGGTTAAAATAATTAGCGCTCTCCACCATTTCTTTTCTAACACGGCGACTATAGCTAACAAGGCAGGCAGCACCGGAACGAGAAAACGAGGGCCCCAATTCCAGCCTCTGAAGGCCCAAAAAGAATGAAGCACGAGGTAGCCTAAGACGATTCCCAAAATTAGCAAAGCTTCGAGTGGTTTCTTTTTGTAAGCTCTCTGAAATCCGATAATCGCCAAAATGGTAGGCGGACAGTACCAAAACAATCCTCCACCAGCGCCGGGAGAAATCAACAAACCGAGCAATCGTTGTGGCATTCCATTGATTTGTAAGCGATCTTTAGGGCCGCCACCAACCAAATTTTCAAAGCGAACGTAGGTATACCATAAATGAATTCCTACCCCCATAGCGAAACCCAACCAAGGCCCGACGATAGTACGCCAAGGATACTTTTTGCAGAAAAAATACAACGATAAAAGAGGTGCAAGTATGACTCCAGCAGGTTTGGTAGGAATGGCAAACCCGGCAAGAAGGCTCGAACTAGCGTGTTCGCGAGCTTTATTACCCAGTGCGAAATAGATACTAGCAGTCGTCAACAAAGCTAGTAAAGGTTCGGCAAAAAATTCGCGAGAGTAAACCAGAGCAGTCGTTCCAAAGGCATAACTAATAGCAGCTAAATAAGCACTTTTTTTAGAACTTCCCAATCGTAAGGCTAACAAGGCGACTAATGAAGTTGTTACAGCCGTCAGCAGAACGGGTAAAACTAACGCACAGAGCGTAGCCGTATAACGAACGGGCAATCCTAATAAATTGCCCACGCCAATCCCAAAAGCGACAAAAGGCATGGCTAATACGGGAAGCAAAAGATATCGAGGAGAATAATATTCGCCTCCGCTTCCCAGGACTCCTACCGCTTTTCCGGTGCTAAAATCTCCGTCGGTAACTAATGAGTGAGAAACCCAAAACATATCGTTACCATCAATGCCCCAAATTCCAGGTTTGAGGAAGGCGAGATAAATTAAAGCGACACCTATTCCTAGTGATAGACCGATTGTAAAGACTTGTTTTCGCTCGGCTTGGGCGCTTTCTATCAAGGAATCGCTTGACTCTGATGAGGGAATCTCGTCTTTATCTGTCATACTTTATGATGCTTGTGGTAAAAGTCATCGGATGCTGCTGAAAACTGATACTGATTCGATCGACCAATATAGCCGATCGCTATCTCGATCGTCTATTAGCTTTTAATTAAGAACTTTATCTAATAAAGAATTGGCCCCAAATCGCACGACATCGGTACAGGGAAGCCCGGTTTCTTGGTTTACCTGAGCGATTGCAGCTTGCGCGGATTCAGGATCGAGATGAAATGTGTTGAGCGCGATCGCTTTGACGTTCACCCGTCCGAAAGCGCCTCCCGCACTAGCGACTGTCTCGTAAAGGTTTACTACTTCTAGCAACGGAGGAATTAAAATATCTGGGAAATCCCGAATATGGGTTTGTCCGGCTCGATGTACTAAAATTAGTCCCGTCGGTTGGCTTCCGCGTATCAGGGGTAAAGTAGCTGTCGAACCAGGATGCAGCAACGATCCCTGTCCTTCGATAAAGAGTACGTCATGCTCGTCCTCCCAATCTAACACCATTCCCTCGACCGATCCGGCTGCAAAATCGACTCGCACGGCATCTAGGGCGATTCCATACCCAGCAATCATAAGTCCGCCTTGTCCGGTTGCGAGAAATTTAGATTTCATTCCCCGTTGTCGTGCTGCTTTATTGAGTTCTAAACTAGCAGACATCTTGCCGAGCGCCATATCCGTACCAACGGTCAGGATACGCTGACATGAAAGCGATCTAGCTTTTCCTTGACCGATTCTCAATTCTTTGGGTTCTTGGCGAATATCCCAAATCCACTGTCCTTCTCGTAACTGTCCGAAATGCTCTCCCATCGGCGTATGCAAGCCATTGACTAAGGATAATCCAGCCGCGATCGCATCTTTAATTTCTTGCCACCAAGCATCGGGTAAGGCTCCTCCCGATGGCGCAATGCCAATTAATAAAACATCGGGATGGTAAGCTAAGGCTTTTGCTACACTAGCTACGATGGGAATATCTTTATCAATTCCTGTCAAAGCTGCTAAAGACTCGTCAGCGCATTGTGCGTCAATTACTGCTACGATTTGCGCCTCGCCGTAGCGCAAATAAGCTAAACCCGTTTTTCCATGAGTTCCGCGAATGCCTTCATGAAGTAAAATAGCCACTCGATGGTGAAGCTCGATGCGCATAAATAATTGTAATTAAAATAGCTTAAAGATTTTTTCTAAGGATTGCCAATAAATCCAAACAGTTTAGCCAAACCTCCGAGAATAGCAATGACGAGCGATACCAAAATTCCTCGACTAACAAATTCTTGATTTTCTAAACGTTTGCCAAAACCCGTTACTTTTTCATCAAGGGTTTTGATTTCTCCTCTAAGTGAAGATTCAAGCGCTTTAATTTCTCCTCTTAATGAAGCCTCCAGCGTTTTAATTTCTCCCTTAATTTCAACTTCCATTTTTGTTGTAGATAGCTTTAAATCGCTAACATCTTTCTGTACGTTATCAATTTTTTGCTCTAATCTGGTCAGGATTTCTTTAAGATCTGATTCTATAGTTATCGACATAAAATTAATTCCTACGATGATGGACTCCTAATCCTGGTAAATCGTTAGGTAACAAGCGTCCTTCCTCTAAAATAGCGCCTGCGAAAGGATCGTCAATTAAATTGAGATGGCTATCTAAATCGAGATAATCTGCTAAAGGAGAAAGATGAGACATAGCTGTATTCGCTAAAATACTATCGGAATAACAGCCAAACATGACTTTTAACCCACACGCTTTAGCGACTTGAATTGTCCGCATCGCTTCAGATAAACCACCCGTTTTCATTAGTTTGATATTAATTCCATGAACGCAGTTAGCAAGTCGAGGAATATCGCGACTGCTGAAGCAACTCTCATCGACAAAAATGGGTAAGGGCGATCGCGCATATAATATCGATAACTTCTCTTCTTCGCCTTCTTGTAATGGCTGCTCTACATATTTAACTCCTTGTTGCGCCAACCAATCGCACATTGCGATCGCTTCATCAAGATTCCAACCGCCATTGGCATCCACTGTTAAGATAGTATTGGGGGCTTCTTCGCGAACGGCTAGTATCATGGCTCGATCTGCCTCAATTCCATCTGGATTTCCCAATTTTATCTTTAATATTTTTGCTCCCATTAAAGCTATCCAATCTTGGACTCGTTTTCTTGCTCCTTGGGGGGTATTGATTCCTACGGTGACAGAAATAGGAACGATGCGATCGCGATTTAATCCCCACAAACGCCACAAAGGTAAACCCGTCTTTTTTCCCATCCAGTCATGCAGTGCTGTATCTATTGCCGCTTGAAGCGAGGAAGATACTTGCAATTCTTTTAGTTTTTCTTCAATTTCCTGTCGTTCTATGGGATGATAGTTTTCTAAAATTGGGATAATTTGTTGTAATTCTCGAATGAGTTCGTCAGTATTTTTGCGTTCTTCTCGAACGATAGAAAAGGGGGAAGCTTCGCCCCATCCCTCAATCTTATCTTGTTCGATCGTGACTAAAATATTAGTAGTTTGTGCCGTCGTACCGCGACTAATCGTTAAAGGAAACCGCTTATTAACGGTAAAAGGTGCAAGACAAATTTGCATCTTGAGTTTTTAGTAAGATTAAGCAGATAAGCCTAATTAAATATAATATGTGCGGACGATTTAGCTTGACTCAATCTGCCGAAATTATCGCTCAAACTTTTCAGTTACTGGAAGTTCCCCCGAATTCTCCTCGATATAATATTGCCCCAACTCAGCCAGTAGCGACAATTCGACAAAATCCGGGGCGACAGTTTCAATGGATGCGATGGGGACTAATTCCCAGTTGGGCAAAAGATTTAAGCATTGGCAATAAATTAATTAATGCTAGGGCAGAAACCCTTACAGAAAAACCATCTTTTCGCCATGCCTTCAAGCAGAGACGCTGTTTAATCATTGCTGATGGCTTTTACGAATGGCAGCAAGTAGACAATCGCAAGCAGCCTTATTATTTTCAGATGAAAGATGGTACACCTTTTGCCTTCGCTGGGTTGTGGGAAACTTGGCATTCTCCTCAAGGAGAAGAGATTATCTCTTGTACGATAATTACGACTGATGCTAACGCGATCGCCAAACCAATTCACGCTCGCATGCCAGTTATTCTACCTTCAGATAGTTACGATCGATGGCTCGATTCTACTGTGACTGATTTTCAAATACTTCAGCGTTTGTTGCACCCCTACGATAGCGAGGCGATGAAGACTATTGCTGTTAGTCGTGCGGTTAATAATCCTGAAAATGATACGCCGGAATGTATTCAATCTTTACAATAAATTTTTATCCTCGATTTAATTGATTTGATAGTTTAATTATTGCGCGATCGCAGCACTTGTAATGAAAGAAATTAAAAAATGGAAAACGCTTAGTTCTCGATGGGTTGTTAATAATCAATGGTGTCGAATCAGACAAGATGAGATTGAGTTGCCTAACGGAAAAATTATTGACGATTATTTTGTTAATGTTAGACCCGAAATTGCACTCGTTTTACCCATAACTAAAAATCAAGAGATTGTATTTGTCCGTCAATATCGTCACGGAATAGAAGATATTTTATTAGAATTGCCTGCGGGAGCTTTTGACGGTCAAACAGAAGATAGTTTAACGGCTGCTTGTCGAGAAATGGAAGAAGAAACGGGATATGTTAGCGATCGCACGATCAAATTGGCAACCGTTTATGATAATCCTGTCAAAGATTCTAATCGAATTCATATTTTTATTGCTCTAGATGCGTCGCCGACAGGTCAACAAAATTTAGACATAACCGAGGATATTGAAGTAATACTGATTCCGATTCAAGAAGTAAAACAACTAATTCACAACGGACAAATCTGTGTTGCGGGAACAATTGCTGCTATTTTTTTGGGATTAGATTTTATGAAAAATATCCCTTAGTTAAGGAGATAAAATTAATTTCCTCAACCCAACTTATTTTTGCTTTTATTTAAGAGACTGTTTGTAAAAAGAAAATAAAGAAGATAGGTAAGAGGGATGTTCAGTTATAAATCTATAAAATGAAACTCAAACAAATCAAAAAAAGATGGAAAGGAGAGCTTACCCTTCAGATGTAAATGACTCAGAATGGGAAATTATTGAACCATTACTTCGAGAAAATAAGCTCCGTGGACGGAAACGAGAAACCGACCTTAGAGAAATAGTGAATGCTATATTCTATCTACTGGAGGAAGGATGTCAATGGCGGGCACTGCCTCATGATTTTCCTAATTGGTCAACAGTAAGAACGTACTTTGACAAATGGAATCGCCAAAAAATCTGGTATCGAATTAACCAACAACTTCGAGAAGAATTAAAACGATAAGAGGGAAGAGAAAGCCAGCCCAGTGCAGCAGCAATCGATAGTCAGTCGGTGAAAACCACCGAAAAAACGGGGAAGTGTATGGCTTCGATGGAGGGAAAAAGATTAAAGGTAGAAAGCGTAATATTTTGGTAGATACATTAGGTTTGTTGCTAGAGGTGATAGTAACTGAAGCTAATGGTTCAGAACGGATTAATGGATTGGCACTATTGTTTGAATCACAAGAAAATTTAGAGAGGCTGAAGTTAATTTGGGTAGACTCAGGTTATCAAGGAGAAAAGTTTAAACAAGGGGTAGAAAGCTTGTCATCGGCTACTGTTGAAGTAATGCAACGAGAAGGGAAAGGATTCCAATTATTAGCCAGAAGATGGGTTGTAGAAAGAACTTTTGCCTGGTTGCTTCAAAAGCGACGTTTGGTGGTCGATTCTGAAAAATTACCAGAAACTAGCGAATCTTTGATTTATATTGCTATGGTTCATTTAATGACAAAACGATTAGCTCAGAAACAAAAACAATTTTCTTAATATTTTATTTACAAACACTCTCTAATGATAACTTTCTGACTTTCTCGAACTACTCGACCAATAATAGAACTATCTTTATAACCAGATTTTTGTAGCTCGATTAAACAATCATTTGCATTTTCTGATGGTACTGAAGCGAGAAGTCCGCCAGAGGTTTGCGGATCGAATAGAAGAGGATATTTAGGATGACTATTAACGTCTGAAATATTACTAATATAATTAGATGCTTGTAAATTTTGCGGTTGTAGAGAACTCGTAATTCCCATTTTTATTGTTGCGATCGCGCCTTCTAAAACAGGGATCGATTCTAAATCTAATTCTACTCCTACACAAGAAGCTTTCATCATTTCCACTAAATGTCCTAACAATCCAAATCCAGTAATATCCGTACAAGCAGTTGCACCATATTCTAAAAATATTTTTGAAGCTATTTGATTGGATAACAACATCGATTCAACAGCATTATCAATCCATCTTCCTTTGGCTCGATACTTCATATCTGCTGCAAATAAGGTTCCCGTACCAATTGCTTTGGTTAAAATCAATTTTTCTTCGGCTTTCATCCCACTTTTTCGTAGTAATTGTTCGGGATTAATTAACCCATTACAAGACAATCCAAATGCTAATTCTGCGCCTTCGGTTGTATGTCCTCCTACTAAAGGAGTTTCTACCTCTTTTAATACTTTTATTGCACCAGAAAGCAATTGATAAAGCGTTTCTTCAGTTTTTTCCTCTAAACTATAAGGTATCGTCACGACGGCTAAAGCACTTTGGGGCGTTGCTCCCATTGCAAAAACATCGCTTAAACAATGATTTGTTGCAATTTGACCAAAGAGAAAAGGATCGTCAATTAAACTGCGAAAAAAATCAATCGTGTGTATGATTAACTGATTCGATCGCACTCGAACTACCGCAGCATCGTCAGGGGAATTGAGTCCAATCAAAACATCTTTTGATTCAATAGTTTCTAATCGCTGTAGTACCTTTTCTAAAATTGTGCCACCTACTTTAGAACCACATCCAGAACAACGCATTGGAGTTTGATTTTTTTCTGTCTCTTTCATTTGAGGTAAATCTTCAAAGCGTTGCATAAATTTGCGATCGATATTATCTTTCCAACGCCACAATAAAGAAGATTGCCAACCTAACAAAGACCAAGACGCGATCGAGTTTTTATCTCCAGTTCCAATTAAACTTAAATATCGCTTCTGTGGAATATATAGTTTTAGTTTTTTACCTAAGATAATACGTTGTAAATTTTCAAATAAAGGTTTTCCTTGACGAACGGCAAAAACGCCTGCTTTGGGACGAGAATAATCTTGTATTGTAGCGATATCTCCCGCTGCGAAAATATGAGGATGAGAAACCGATTGTAAGGTATTTTTAACTAAAATAAATCCTTTAGCATCTGTCGTAATTCCTGATTGTTTAATCCAACTAGGTGCAGAAGCTTGAGTTACCCAAAAAATAGGGTGACATTTGATAATTAATCCCGACTGGCAGATAATTTTATCGGGTAAAATTTCGCTGACTATTTCTGGCAAATGTAGATGAATTCCTCTATCGATTAATAGTTGCTGTAAACGTTGGCTAACCCATTGATTGTGACCCGATAATAATTTTGTGTCGCGATGGAATAGATGAATCGCTAAATTATCAAATGGTTGTCTGGCATCTTTTAAAATACGATGTAAATGCGATTGAATATTGAATGCTAGTTCGACTCCACCCGCACCACCGCCAACAATGCCAATATCGATCTTTTGTGTGGGGTTATTTCTAACAGATTTGATAATTGTATTCCAAGCTTGTAAAAACTGAGGAACGGGTTTAGCAGGAATGGTATATTCACAAGCGCCAGGAATAGAATTTGTTGCCGGGGTACTTCCTATATCTATCGATAAATAATCGAACGCAACAGGAGGATGATTCGCACAAATAATTTTGTTATTAACTAAATCTAATCCAATTGCTCGATCGCGGTAGAATTGTGCTTTGGTAAATCTAGCCAGACGACGCAAATCGATATGAGTTTCATCAAAACTATAGAAACCTGCTACGTGACCTGGTAGCATTCCCGAATAAGGCGTATGAGATGTATCGGTAATTAAAGTGAGTCGAACGCCAGGTAAAAGATTCATCCCCCATAATTTTAGGACGATCGCGTGGCTGTGTCCTCCACCAATAAGCACTAGATCGGTCGTTATCGGAAAGTTAGGCGATCGCATTACAGCAAATGAGTCCAGTCTGTGAAACAACTCCTAACCTAATCTAATCTTTTTCTCCAAGTTCTAGATGCCATTTCGCGATCGCTTTCTGTGCGTCTTTGTATAAATACGCATCTGGTTCGATTAACTTAGCAGATTCAATTGCCTGCCTAATTTCTCGTTGCGCAGCGCGAGAAATAGCAAGAAAATAAATCTTTTGGTTCCAATTATTCATAAATTGACGCGCTTCTATGTAGTTAGGTTGAGAAGGAGAAATTTGACGAAGTAAAGCGATCGCTTTAGCGTAAGATGAAGCTTGTTCGGGATCGATTAATTTCTTGGCATTTGCAATTACATCTTGGTTAACTTGTTGTTGTTTTTGCTAAGTTTTCCCAGAATTTGAATTTTTTGTATGGCAGTTCGATAAAGAATAACGCGATCGCGAGGAACTAATTGCGCTGCTGCGATCGCTCCCGAAAAATCTCCCGTTCTTGCCCGCCCTTCGGCAATATCTAGAATAATCTGGCTCCAACGCTCGATATCTTTTTGTGCGTCTTGATAGGCAGGCGTATTTAATTTTAACTCGCGGGACGTTCCGATCGCTTTATTAAAATCCGAAGCTTGATTGTTTGTAAGTACCATTCTGGCACGATTTAAAATATCTAGCTCGCTTGCATTCGCCAATTCGTTTATATTCCCGCCATCGTGGGGGACAGAGGGAGATAAAGGAGAAGAAGAAGAAAGAGAATTTGGTATTGGTTTTAAAGTATCGGGTTCTGCCATTTTAAGCGAACGAGTAGAGATAGCAGTGCGAGATGGCTGACTCGATTGCAAAAGTTTATAAATTGCAATAGTGAGCAGTAAAGATAAAATCAGACTAAAGCCCAAACCCGAAAAAAACCATTTAAAAGGACGAACTTGTTGGCGTACAGGAGAAGATTGCCTTTCAATGGTGCGTTTTTTAGGAGAAGGAACAATTGTAGGTGTAGGAGGCGCGACGGGAAGATCTGGCAGTTTAGGAAGGGCAACTATCGTTGTACGATCGCTCAGTTTTAAGTCAGTTTTTCTAGGATAGTTAATCTTAACGCCTAGACTGCCAACCGATACAGGTACGCTCGTGCGAGAAGGATTTAATAAAAGTTGTTGGCTAATTTCTGGAGAAGGACTGATAACAGTAAGGGATTGAAAGGATTGCCCCTGTAGCAAGTTATATTCCCAAAGGCGATCGCGCAAATATTGTTCTAGTTTTGTAAGGGTAATCATCTGACGGTAGTAACGCAAAGCTTCAATGAGGGCTGCGGAAAACGTACTTTGCTCGGTTTGCATAGATTGTACCGATAAAATTAAAGAAATTTTCATCTCTTTTGCCAGGGCGATCGCCTGTTGCCCAATTCTCATTTGGGTGAGTTTATTAAAATCTAGAAAAACACAAATTTGTCCGGTGGTTTGTTGTTGTAGCGATTCAAAAACGATCGCAACGAAATCCCCGTGTTCTCAATATCGTTAGGATTGCCATCGATAGGCAACAAAAAATCTTCTCCTCGATAATTCATCCCGTAACCACTAAAGAAAAACCAAAGCGGAGAAGATGAGCGAGTATCTCCCTTTTCTAACCAAGCGAGTAAATTTTCTCGATTGGGATAGGTAGATAGTTTATTCAAATAAGGAGACGTATCGGTTAATAATAAAGACTGTCTAAAAGAAGTTTTTGCCTCCTCTACCAAAAATCGAGCGAAAACTTGCGCGTCAGCGACAGCATAACGCAAAGGCGCAAGAAAATGATAGCGATCGATCCCAATAGCAATACATTGAAAGTTTTCCATCTGACAAACGCACTCCACACCGCCTAAAATAATAAAGCTATCAATTTGAAAAATATAAAGTAGTAACTATGGCATGTCCTAAGAAGAAAACCTCAAAATCAAAACGTGACCAGCGCAGAGCGCACTGGAGAAATCAAGCTGCCAAAGAAGCACAAAAAGCACTCTCTCTCGGCAAATCGGTTTTGACCGGACGTTCTACCTTTGTCTATCCTCAAGATGAAGACGAAGAAGAAGAGAACGAATAAACTATAATCGGTAGGGGCGCATGACGTGCGCCCGATCGCTGAAAAGTAAAGTACTAATACTTAGATCGGTTGGTAACTTAGTAACTGAATTAAGCTTTTTGGAATTTTATTTGTTTTCATGATTCATAATTCATAATTCATAATTCAGTTGACCTAAAAGCAGTTTTGTTCGTTCCGCCTATCACTTAAGAGTTATGCTAGGGAAATTCTTTAAAAAACCAGAAGCAGCAGATAGCGATCGCACTCCTCCCGGTCAATATCTAACCAATGGCTTTCCTGTCTTAACTTACGGAGATACGCCCCAAATTAGTACCGATAACTGGCAGTTTCGGGTTTGGGGGTTAGCTACACTAAAAACCTTTAGCTGGTCGGATTTTATGAAAATGCCCCAGCACGAGTTTACCAAAGACTTTCACTGCGTTACTCGTTGGTCAAAACTGGACGTACAATGGACGGGAATCAAAGTTACCGACTTCATGCAACTCGTCGAACTCGATCCCAAAGCGACTCACGTAGTCGAACACTGCTACGGCGGATATACGACGAATCTACCGCTAGAAGACTTTGTGAGAGAAGAGAATTTTTTTGCTCATAAATTATTTGGCGAACCGCTTCCACCCGACCATGGCGGCCCGATGCGATCGGTCGTTCCTCACCTTTATGCTTGGAAAAGTGCCAAATGGATTAACGGTCTAGAATTTCTCGATCGCGACAAACCTGGTTTCTGGGAACGCAATGGCTATCATCGACGCGGCGACCCGTGGAAGGAAGAACGCTACGGGGGCGCTTTTTAGCCTAACAAACGACTGATTAACGCGATCGCCTCATGTAAATCTTGCAAGCTCAACTATACATATCCTGAGTTAGACCCTCAATCTTAACTCTAGTGTGAGGAAAACTAGGTTTAAAAGTTTGATAATAGATAAAGTGTAAGATTTTTGTAGCAAAAAATCATGACTGATTTGATGGAACGGCAAGCTTGTACGAGAGACGAGAAGATAAAGCAAATTTTAGTTGTAGATGCTTCTCTGCATAACTCGCAGTTCTTGGCAACGATCTTGGCGTTAGAAGGTTATGAGGTAACAATCGCCTCGTGTGGTTATACTGCTATTGCTAAAATTGAGGCTAATCCACCCGACCTAGTATTATTAGATGCTATCTTACCCGAACTAGATGGCATACAGGTTGCTCGGTGGATTCGATACAATCGACCCAATGTAGCTGTAATGCTTATGACAGAAAACAATAAGACAGCAACAGCGCCCTATCCTTTTGGCATTAGAGGTTACATTAGCAAACCATTTAACTTCAAAACCTTGTTAGCGCAAATTGAATCCGTCTGTCAACTACCAACAGAGAAACTTAATGTCGGATGCAAACAGGTAAAAGGTTAATTATTAGATCTTTTATCGCAAACGCAAGCAAAAAACTATAGCCAAAAGCGATCGCCCTTGGCAGAAAAATATAAGTACAGTCGGTCTATACTTCAATACAAGCGACTCACGGCATAATCGGTTAATTCTGCTAAAGAGTCAAAAGATTGAGAAGGTTTAAGACAACTGAGATGTTGAACGGCTAGCTTAGCACGCTCGATGGCTAATTCCCGCGATCGCTCGATGCCATTGCTTTCTCTAACTAGCGAAAGAGCCTGTTCTATATCTCCTTCTTGAGAAAACTCCCGTTCGATTAAAACTTCTAAATAAGGTTTTTCTTCCATTGCATATAACGCTGGTGCTGTAATATTACCGCTGATGAGATCCGAACCCGCAGGTTTTCCTAAAATTTTAGTCTCGGTCGTAAAATCTAGGATGTCATCGAAAATTTGAAAAGCCAATCCCAAATCGCGACCGTACATATATAATTGCTCTGCGACTTCTGGCGAAACATCGCTAAGCAATGCGGCAGCTTTGGAACTGTTGGCGATTAATGAGGCCGTTTTGTAGTAGCTTTTTTCTAAATAAGCGTCAATCGATAAATTAGTATTAAATCGATTCATCGCCTGCTGAATTTCTCCTTCGGCATAGTCTCGAATGACTTCAGACAAAAGTTTGACAACTTCGAGATTATCTAAATTTGCCAGATACCAAGACGCTTGAGCAAATAAAAAGTCTCCAGCCAACACCGCAACCTGGTTGCCAAATATACTATGAACGGTGGGAACGTTACGGCGAAGTTCGGCTTCGTCGATCACATCGTCATGCACGAGACTGGCAGTATGAATCATTTCGGTGATTTCTGCCAACCTTCGGTGTCGTTGGGTAATCTCTCGATCTAGCATAGTCGCTCGCGAAACCAGCAGGACAATTGCTGGTCGAATTCGCTTTCCGCCTGCTTCAAATAAATGTTCGGCTGCCGCCTCTAGAAGCCGATGGCGGGCACCCACAAGTTTTTTAAGATTTTCTGTTAAAAGACGCAGATCGTTATCTACGGGAGCAAATAGAGATGTTGTTGAGGTCATTTGTTAGCCAGTTTTGGCGAGATAGTTACGAAAGTTTACATATCCTTGTATTTATTTTAAGCTAAGCGTCCCAGACAAGGAAATGTTGTTTTATGATTAGAGACGATAGATAAGCAGAGACAATCTCTGTTGTCTAAATCCGTCGTTAGTTTTCTAGTTACGTATTTTGTCTAAAAAAGCAAGCACTTAAAATTTTGTCCTTGCTGACACTCTTGCTGCACTCAAAGATATTATTTGTCATTTTTCGCGATCGCTCAGAATCTTAGATTCTTTAACTATTGCTCAAAATGACATATTCGATCGCAACCGAGTGATGTTTAAAAAGCAAAACAAAGCTGCAAAGTGAAGATGAGGCAAAAATTTTTGTCTCTTACTTATGGGTTGTGAGGAGTTTTATACAACTTTTAGGCTTTATGTCAAGCTTTTGAAACAAAAATTTCTATAAAAGCGCTCGGCTATTAGCTAACCGCTTTCTTGACTCTCTAAAATTGCGATCGCGCTATTAATTTAATTAATTAATCTTTCAGAAAGATGCCTGCTATCATTCTGCTCCTTGCTTTTGTTTATTTATCAACCGTTTACGTCTTACTCACCCTAGCGAAACGAACTCAGACAGTAACGTCAATTGCTTCTGAGGGAGCAAACGACGATAGATAAGATTGATTGACTATCTATAAGGTTGAAAATTTTGAATTAAATTAGAAGTGCAGTTTAATCTTACTTTAGACTTCTAATTATTCGTGAGTCGCTATCGCCGTCCGCTTTGGTTATATCCCCTATTTCAAATTCCTGCTTTATTATTAAGTGCTTTTTTAGTCATTGCACTTTTGTTTGCTTTGTTGGGAGTAGGAAGGTCGCCAGTTGCTGTAGCGATCGTACTCGATTTGAGTCCTAGCACTTACGACGGACAGGAATTTAACGCGCCTGGGACGGTAATGGATCGAGAAATCCAAGCAGTTAAAGCTTATTTAGCCAAAAATACTACGGCGATTCTCTCCCAACCCAACCAAATACAAATCTTTGGTTTTGCGGGGGGAGTACGACCTTTAACCCAATCTTTTCAAGATAATAACGAACAAATCCTTAACGAGTTAACCCAGACGTTGCAACCGACGCTAGCAGAAGTGTTAGGAGGAGGAACTAATCTCGATCTGGCGATTCAAGAAGGAACTCAAGCATTAGCGAACGTTCGCGATCGCTGTCGAGAATTACTGCTAGTTACTGATGGAGAAGCAACGGTTAATCCTTTAGTCATTGCCGAAGCAAGAACCAATCTCGTTAAAATTAATGCAGTCGTTATTGGGACTGAAGCGCTAGCGATACGCGCTGCTACTTTCGCTACGGGTGGTAAATATCTATCGAGCGATGTCAATAATCTAGATGTATTGTTTGCCGAGCGTTTATTTGCTCGTTTTAATAGTAACTGGAAATGGATTCTGTTGTGGCTGGGGTTAGCGTGGATTGCTTTGATGTGGATGCTGACAATGCCATTAGACCGTTGGATTTTTCAAGGATTATTTAAAATGCCAATCAATTTTTCGGGAAGGTTAGCATTAGGAAATGCCCTATTTTGGACGGCAGCTACGCCAGGGATTCTCTGGGGGATTTATCAGTTGCTTAATTTGGGTTTGCCATTTATTTCTCGATGTTAGATACTCATGCTCCAGACGCAGAGAGAAGACTGTGTTTAGAAAAAAAACAAACTAAATAATTGAATAGTTTACGGAACTACTTTTACTTGATGAACCCCGCGCTCTACTTCAATAACTCGTTCTATGCGCCGTAATGCAAGTTGTGGTTGACGAATCACTTCCCAAAGTTCGATCCCGCCTTCTGGTTTAGGCGTAAAATAATCGTAAACGGCAACGGCCACGCGATCGCACTCGCATCAAACGCAGCACTTTCTGGGAGAATTCCTTCAAAGGGATAGTCGCCGACTTTAGTCAAATGTCCTACTCGATCCAAACTCAACAAACTAAGCGACGCTTCACGAGTAAATCGAGGTGAAGTAGGCACAAACGCCGTTCCTCGCATATTAACCGTAACAACCAGCGCTCCATCTGGACTAATTGCTAAACTTTCGGGGGAAATGTCGCTGATAGCTGTAGAAATTACCTGATGCTGTGAGTCTGTAAGTTGAATTGCTGTCACCGTTCCTCGCTCGGTTGGCAGTCGCTGTTCTACTGTTTTAACGTCTTTACCAAAATTGCGCCCCCAGTTGCTAGTTAAATAAAAGCGACCATCGGGAGTAAATTGTCCGGTGAAAGGGTCTTTGCCTACTTTTACAGGAGTTCCCCACGGCACGAGTTGAAATGTATTTCGCTCCCGCTTCAGTTCAAAAAAAGCCACCTCATCGCGATAGGTGAGATTTATAGCTAGATAGCGTCCTGAAGGATGCCACTGTACGTAACTCGCCTGACGGGGTGACGACCCGATGGAAAGCTTACTGGGTAGCGAATCGAGACTAACTATGGTAGAAAAAGAATCGGTCTAAATTTGTTACAAGACCGATTCAAAGATAATGTTACCTGAATTTTATCGT
>JAAUUT010000169.1 GCA_012031035.1 Candidatus Altimarinota bacterium
CAACAAATCGAGTTTCTTGTTTTCAAACTTTAGTTGAGTCGAGCTTAAGGTTCTTCAAGTTTCTTTGCGTCAGACAAAATCTAGTCAAACTAGAGAAAGTTACCTATAAATTAGTTAGTCGTTAGCGATCGCAAGATTTACTAACAACTAACCGAGTTTAATAATCACTAGGGAAACAATTTCTCTAAATCCAAGTTAGAAGCAACTTGAGCCAATTTGTCCGTATCGTTAAGAACGTTCAAAGAAGGTAAAACGCCCAAAACAGGAACGCAAGTTAACGATTGTATGAGTTCGATAGGTGTCCAGTCGGCTATTTCCTGTTCGGTAAGGGGTTGTACGCAATTAAGAACAATTCCTTTAATCAGGATCTTGCACTGACGAGCTAAGGCGACATTTGCTACTGTCTGTGCGATCGCGCCTAATTTGACAGGGACGACTAAAACAACACTCAAACGCCATTCCCCTGCTAAATCTGCTACTGTGAGTTCGTGGGTAATCGGAGAACCCAAACCGCCTAAAGCTTCTATCAAGACAAAATCTTTCTGTTTCTCCAGAGACTGAAACGCTTGCCAAACTTTCGCCAGATCGATATCCCTTCCTTCCTTTTCGGCCGCTATTGGGGGAGCGACAGGAGTTTCAAACGACAAGGGAGCGACAATTTCTAACGACGAATTAGCGCCAAACAGTTCTTGATAGCGATCGCGATCGCCCATTCCCGTCTGAATTAATTTCATTAGCCCCAAACTCTTACCCCGCTTGTAATGCAGCCAGTAAGCTGCCAAGGCAGAAGTTAAGACAGTTTTACCAACATCCGTATCCGTTCCAACAATGAATAGCGTTTTCATAAAATCTTATTTTCGCATGTCAAAAAAACTTGAAGCTCAATGTTTATTTTTTCAGGTTTAATGGGAACCTTACAAATGGGACAATCATCTTTCTAGATTTGGTGGCTCGTCATTTTGCGATCGGGTCAAAAAAGCTAATTAGCTTATACATTTATTACAGATTTTAAAAACTAATTAGCTATCATTGAATTTGGGAAAAAATTGTCACATAAAATCTCAAAACCTGAGATGATAAAAAAGCCTTAAGTTGAGGGAAGAGAATCTGCCGTGAGCTATACTGCCACTTTCCCCTTTATGCCGACATCTCAACCTTTGTCGGACAGCAATCGCCTGCGTTTATTCTCCGGTTCGGCAAACGTTCCACTTGCCCAAGAAGTCGCTCGCTATTTGGGTATGGACGTAGGGCCGATGGTTCGCAAGCGATTTGCAGATGGGGAACTATATATCCAAATTCAAGAATCGATCCGAGGTTGCGATGTTTATCTAATCCAGCCTTGCTGCAAACCCGTTAACGATAACTTGATGGAGTTGCTGATTATGATCGATGCCTGTCGTCGGGCATCGGCGCGGCAAATTACCGCAGTCATTCCTTACTATAGTTACGCAAGAGCCGATCGCAAAACCGCAGGGCGAGAGGCGATTAGTGCCAAACTCGTTGCTAATTTAATTACTAAAGCGGGTGCCCATCGAATTTTAGCGATGGACTTACACTCGGCGCAAATTCAGGGATATTTTGATATTCCCCTCGATCATGTCTACGGTTCTCCAGTCATTATCGATTATTTAGCTAGTAAAAATCTCTCGGATATCGTCGTCGTCTCGCCAGATGTCGGCGGGGTTGCTAGGGCGAGAGCATTTGCTAAAAAATTAGACGATGCGCCCCTCGCGATCATCGATAAACGCCGTCAGGCACATAATGTGGCAGAAGTTCTCAATTTAATCGGCGATATCGAAGGCAAAACGGCTGTCTTAGTAGATGACATGATCGATACGGCAGGTACAATCTCAGAAGGCGCTAGATTGTTACGAAAAGAGGGAGCCAGACAAGTTTATGCTTGTGCTACCCATGCGGTTTTCTCCGAACCTGCCGTCTCGCGCCTCAAAAGCGGGATCTTTGAAGAAGTGATAGTGACCAATACGATTCCTCTCCCCGAATCGGATCGCTTCGAGCAACTAACCGTACTTTCGGTGGCCAATCTGATTGGGGAAGCAATTTGGCGCATTCACGAGGATAGTTCGGTTAGCAGTATGTTTCGCTAAAACTGCTCGATCGCACCCTTAAATCAGTTATCGGGGAATAGCGATTAGCGATCGGTGATTGGGAATTAGGAATTAGGAATCTGTAAAATCTCCTCCTTGTCTCCCTTGTCTCCCTTGTCTTCCCTCTTGGTCACTGGTCACTGGTCACTAAAAAGCTCCCCTAATAAGGAGCTTTTTTGTTCTTTTGAGGAATCAATAGGCTCTCGATCGATTTCTCCAGCGCGATCGAGTGGCCAGAAACGCACGACGGCACGACCAATAATGTTTTCCATAGGAACGAAACCCCAATAATGAGAATCGTAGCTATTGTTGCGATTATCGCCTAAAACGAGATATTGACCTTGGGGTACGACTTCGGGGCCGTAATCATATAGCGGTCTTTCTGCAATGTAGTTTTCTGAGAGAGGCTGGTTATTGATATAGACCTTGCCATTTTTGACTTCTACCGTTTCTCCTGGAAGTCCGATGACTCGTTTGATAAAAGCCTCGTTAAAGTTTTGCTCTTGAAGCGCTGGAGTGGGGGAAAAAACGACTACATCCCCACGTTCTGGTTTTCTGAATGATAGCTAATTTTTTCGATAATTAAGCGATCGTTAATTTCTAAAGTGGGTTCCATCGAAGACGAGGGAATATATCGTGCTTCTGCGACAAAGGTGCGTATTCCAAAAGCTAGTATAGCTGCGGTCGCAACGGTTTTGACAATTTCTAACCAGGGATTTTCCTGATGGGTTTGAGTTTGTTGATTAGGCTCTTTGTTGAGGCTTTTTGTCATAGGGGTTTAAAGATTGGTACGTCACGAAGTGTAGATAAAAGAAAAAGTTATTAGAAATTTTAACGAGATTTGTATTTTAGTTTAGCGATGCCGCGATCGCAGCGACCGTTAAAGTATTATTGATTTTTATCTTTACATAAATATTGAGTCGTTCGGTTATGTTATTAATTCGCCAGTCCCGAATTCTGTTGCCCGATCGCGAGTTTTTCTTAGGAGACGTTCTCATTGAGGCTGGCAAAATAGTACGCTTGGCATCAGAAATCGCTGATGCTGATGCTAGTAACATCATAGACGCTACGGGGTTAACTTTGTTGCCCGGCGCGATCGACCCTCAAGTTCACTTTCGAGAACCCGGACTAGAACATAAAGAAGATTTACATACGGCAAGTCGCGCTTGTGCTAAGGGTGGCGTGACTTCTTTTCTGGAAATGCCCAATACTCGTCCTTTGACGACTACCCAAGCTGCTTTGGACGATAAATTGCAACGGGCAGCCCAAAAATGTCTCGTCAATTATGGCTTTTTTATCGGTGCTACGCCAGAAAATTCATCAGATCTATTGACAGCAAAGCCAACTTGTGGCATTAAGATTTTCATGGGTTCGATGCACGGCCCTTTGTTAGTGAGTGTCGAAGAGCAATTAGAGCCGATTTTTGCCAAAGGAAAGCGATTAATTGCAGTTCATGCCGAAGACCAACAAAGAATTAGCGATCGCAGAGAACAATTCGCCTCAATTACCGACCCTGCCATTCATTCGCAAATTCAGGACGAACAAGCAGCACTCAACGCGACGAAACTAGCCCTTAAACTCTCCAAAAAATATCAGCGTCGCTTGCATATCTTGCATCTATCCACGGGCATAGAAGCCGAATTTCTGAGAGAAGATAAACCCAGTTGGGTGACGGCAGAAGTAACGCCACAGCATTTATTGTTGAATACGGATGCCTATGCCAAGATGGGTACGCTGGCACAGATGAATCCCCCTTGCGATCGCCCGAAAATAACGATATCCTTTGGAAAGCATTACTCGATGGCGTAATCGACTTCATTGCAACAGACCATGCACCCCATACCTTAGAAGAGAAAGCACAAGGCTATCCCAACACACCTTCGGGAATGCCTGGGGTAGAAACCTCTTTACCCCTGATGCTGACGCAAGCGATGCAAGGACGCTGTAGTGTCGCTCAAGTCTCGAATTGGATGTCGGGGGCAGTAGCAAAGGGATATAAAATTCCGAATAAAGGTGCGATCGCGCCTGGATACGATGCCGATTTAGTATTAGTAGACCTTAATACCTATCGTCCCGTTTTAAAAGAAGAATTACAAACTAAGTGCGGATGGAGTCCATTTGAGGGATGGAATTTGACTGGGTGGCCCATTATTACGATTGTAGGCGGTCAGGTCGTTTACGATCGCGGAAAATTTAATACAGAAGTGCGAGGAAAAGCGCTGAGTTTTGTAAGAATAAGATTAAATTTGGATAAAAAAACTCATCCCCCATAAAAAATATAGAGGATGAGAACATGGAGCAAATTCAGTTATCAGTAAAAGCATATGGCATATGGCATACGCCAGAGAAATGTAGCGAGACAAGGATAATTGGAAGTGTGGCATAAGGAGAAAAACTAGTTAAATATCCAACATCCAACCTGAAAGTAAAATTCTACCTGTTGCCTTGTTGCCTTTTCTTCACTGATAACTGATTACTGATTACTGTTTAAGGGGTCTGCAATGTATTCAAAGTTTGGTTCTGAATTCCAAGGGCCGCGCTCGTCTTGTCCATTTTGAGATAAGTTATAGTACAGCTTGACGGTTTCGTCGGGTTTAACGTTACCAAACATGGGATCTGTCAACTTACCCAACGAATCCAGCGCCTTCATAAACATTTGTGTGTGTGAGATTTCGCGGGTTAACAAGTGGACTAAGGTTTTTTTCGTTCCTTCATCGGATGCAAGTTTAATTAACGATTCGTAAGTTTGTCTCGCACCTGCTTCTGCCGCAATATTCGCCCGCAAATCGCGAACGACATGACCGCCCTCATTAATATAAGATGCTGTCCAAGCAGCGCCTTGACTATCTAAAAAGTGAGGCCCTAGACCGCGAACGGCAAACAGCGTACTTTTAAAAGCATCAGTTTGGTCAACATCTTTTGTGTGCGCTTCGATGAGTTTGCCAACCATTTCTAAGTGACCAAACTCTTCAATGGCGATATCTTGCAACATATCCTTGATGCCAGGATGTTCGCAGTGAAAAGATTGTACCCAATACTGCAAGGCGGCTGTTAATTCTCCGGTTGCACCGCCGAATTGTTCGAGTAACAGTTGGGCAAAACGTGGATTAGCTTGGTCGATATTGACGACATGAATGGGTTCTTTTTTATGAAAAAACATTGTGTTATCTCTCAAGTTGAATGACAATCGTTTTGTGAAAGAAAAATTTAATTTATAAATTTTTCCAACTTCGATTGATAAGGTTAAAGGCTATAAACTTAGGTTATCGAGTGCGATCGCGCAAATCGTCTAGCTTAAGTTAGAAAAAAAGAAAATCAAAATGCCAACAAAATCGAGAAATAATGAAATCTTTAATTATCAATTTTGATTTCTCTCAAAAGATAGAAAACTTTGTCGAGATAAAATGTCACGATAAAATTAGAATTTTATCAACTAAGACTGCCATAATAAATTTATGAACGTTAGCGATCGCCTAGCAACTCTTAACCGCATTCGCCGACTAAGCCGCCTCATGGACACAGCTATTCGGATTCCAGGAATAGGCTTTCGCATCGGGTTAGACCCGATTTTGGGATTGATTCCAGGGGCTGGAGATGTAATTACTACGGCTTTTTCTGCTTATCTCATTTATTTAGCTGCTCGCTTCGGCTTACCCGCTAAGGTCATCAGGCAGATGGTTTTTAATATTGCTCTAGAAGGCGTAATAGGAGGAATTCCTTTAGTCGGTGACTTATTCGATGCGGCTTATAAATCTAATATTCGGAATTTGGCACTTTTGGAACAACACTTACAAATTGTCGATCCAGAACTTAGCGAGATCGAGTCATTAAATAATTCTATTGATTTGCCAACGCCCATTGAGAGTAAAATGGTTGCGATCGGTTCTAAGTCTGTGGTTTAAAGCCATCGATACTAGAATTAAAAGCAAACTAAAATTTTCTTAACGTTTTTTATCTTTATATAATCTGCTTGAAGAATTTTATCGAAAAACTATCTGATATTATCGACAAGTAAGTAACGGTCGCTTACTATACCACTATTATCATAAGGATAATCAAACATGGAATCTAGAGAAACCACAAAATCAGAACTAGGCATTACAACTCCACCCTCAAACAGTCAGATTACTACAACCTCCGGCACAGAAGCTTGGAGAGAATGGGTAGAACCCGTCATGGATGTTTTAGCCAAAATCCCAGACTATATCGGTCAGTTCTTCTCCGATTACAGACAACCTTTACTTACGGTTGGCTTGTTTGTTCTGGGTATTGTTACCGTCAAAATTACCTTAGCCGTCCTCGATGCCATTGATGACGTTCCTCTTCTCGCACCCGTGCTAGAAATCGTTGGTATTGGATATACGGCTTGGTTTGTTTGGCGCTATCTTTGGAGAGCAGAAAACCGTCGAGAGTTGCTAGCTGAGTTTGAAGCGATTAAAACCCAAATTTTTGGCGATAGAGCTTAAGAAATCTATCTATCATTTTTATGAAAAACCTCCGGCTGTTGAAGTACGGAGGATTTTTTAGTTCTTTAAATACGCTCCCTGCTCCCCTCTCCTAACTCTCTCCCAATGGGAGAAGGGATGAGGATAAGGGCAAAGCAGTAGCTATTCTATTTCTCTCGTTTTTGAAACAGCCCTAGGTTTACTAAGGGAGAAACGAGGGGGTTCTATGCCAGTGGAACGAAAACCGCTGTGAGAATTACGATGCAAGCGTTCCCAGAAAAACCCCGCAACATTAGCTATTTGAGAGACAATAAATAAACCCGCTAATAAGAAGCTTGGATGAGAACAAGAAACAGAAAAGGGGTAGCGCAATAAAGAAAAATAAAAGGTAGATGGTTCGACCTTAATTGGTTCGCGATCGCGTTGGGAACGCAGTTGATGAAAATGATACGCACCGCGACCATAGTTAAAATGCTGTCGCCAGAAGCGACTCAAAGAAAGATGGTGAGTGTGATAAACCAACGCTTCTGGTAGATAAATCATGCGATAACCGCGATATAACCAGCGATCGCATAATTCTCGATCTTCTCCCGCAGCTAAAGGAAAAGTTGTATCAAAGTAGCCAATTTCGCGGAAACGTTCTGCTGATAAGGCGAAGTTGTTGGAGGTAAAAAACGAAGATTGTGCGGGGTCGCTATTGAAATAAGTATAGAGATAATCGATTAAAAGCTGGCTTGCTTCTGAATATAAATTGTCAGAGAGTTTGTTAATGGTATGACCGCCAAGCAAGCAATCTGGATTTTTCTCGAAACTCATTTCTAGACATTGCAACCAGTCAGGGTCGCTTTGACAGTCGTCGTCGGTAAAGACGAGAAACTTTCCCTTGGCGCGTGTAGCACCTGTATTACGAGCAGTTGCAGGGCCTGCGTTATCTTGTCGAATTAAGAGAAGGTTTAATTCTTTTTCAAAGGGCGATACGATCGCTTCTAGCGGCTTCGAGCTACCATCATCGACAATAATAACCTCAAAGCGATCGCGCGGATAATTCAGACAAGTGAGCGACTTCAGGCAAGTTTCTAATCGTTCTGGTCGATTATAAGTAGGAATAATAATTGAAAAGAAAAGCGTTTGTTGTTCCATAATTGAATTTTTTGCTTAAAACGAACGATGAAATCTCCAGTCTCGCTTATCTTCAGAAATTTTTTTGAGCAGACAGATATTATTTGGTAAAAATTTTATCCCTCCGTAATCTCTCTCAAAAGGATTTTGCCAGAAACGAGAAATAATTGTTGTCAAATACTCAGATAAAGTAGACGATTTTTTTAGCTTAACAATTTCATAGTTTCTATTTCTCAATATATAATGTAAAACTTTTCTAATTCCTGGCATCCAGATATCATCAAACAATACACATTTCCCGACTGACAATAATTTATCGATATAGAAAAATCGACTAACGTGTAATCAAAGAAATGCGAACCATCAATAAATGCCAGATCGAATTTCTCTCTTCCCTCTAAAAGTTTAGGAAGCACTTCATAAGAAGGAGATTCAAAAAAACGAAAGTATTCTTCTAAGCCAGCCCTTTTTATATTCAGCAATCCAATCGATTTCCATAGTTGAGTTTGCTTGGGGTCGATCGCGATATGATTTCCTTCAGTTTTATCGCGATGCGCTTGGCAGATAAATAGGGTTGATAAGCCGTAAGCAAGCCCTATTTCTAGCGTGTTTTTACATTGATATTCTTGAATTAAATCGTATAAAATTGTGCCTGTTTCGCAAGGAATTGCAACCGGAAAAGGATCGATCAAATTTCCCTCTGCATCTTCTACGCGACTGGTTTCATAAATACGTTCTAAAATTGAATTCATATATTTTTAAACTATTTTGATAACAAGGATAAATTCGCTCGCTAACTTTAACGTTTCGAGATGGATAGCACCAACCCCAAAAGTTCCTTTAGTTTTTGCCAAAATTGTCGGTCAAAGCAATAAATACTTAATCCATAGACAATTGCACCAACGATCGCACTTATTAAAAGTAAAATTAACGAGTTTAAAAAACCGCCAAAAATTTGTTTGATTCCTAAAATAGCTACAGCCATCGCTAAAGAACTCAAAAATGGCGTAACAAATTGGCGCAAATATTCTAGAAAAGGAATGTGAATTAATCGACTAATTGCCTGTTGGCTAATCGGAAAAACAATGCAAGCGCGAATTAAATAAGCATAGGCAACTGCTACAATTCCCCAGCGAACGGCAATGAAAAAACCAATTAAATTAAGTCCGGCACTCAATAAATTTAACCACAACTTCCAAGATGGCTTTCCCAGTGCCATAAAGACCGATCCTTTGAAATACGTTACCGCTCTGAGCAGACCGACGAAAGCTAACACTTGCAGCACGGGAACTGAAGGTAACCATTGCTCTCCAAACAACACTTTAACGATTTCTGGCGCTACAGTGAAGATGCCGAGAAAAATCGGAAAAGCGATCGCGCTGGTTATCTGAGTTACGCGATAAAACGCATTACGAAAGCGATCGGGTTCTGTTTGGAGTCGAGAAAAGGTAGGTAAAGCAACTTGAGTAGTGGTATTGACTAATAATTGCGTCATAATAGTCAAGACTCGGTAGGCGATCGCGTAATATCCCAGCGCAACTGAACCTAAATAGTAGCCGATCAGCAAGTCGTCAGCGCGATTGTTGATAAAACCTAAAAAATTAAATCCCAGGACATTGATCCCAAAACCAAACAAATGCTGAAAATGCTTGCTCGAAAACTTTAGTTGCGGTCGCCACTCACTCGCACCCCACAGCACAATCGTTCCAACAAGTTCGGCAACTAATTGCTGAATGACTAAACTCCAAACCCCGAAACCCCTTAAAGCGAGAACGATACCGACAAGACCGCCGATAAACGTCCCTATTAAAGAACGCGCTGCGATCGCCTTATAAGCAAATTGTCGTTCGAGGAAAGCTTGCTGAACGCCCCGAAAAGAAGTAATAGTAAAAAGGATCGAGAAGCCTTGGATAACGGGCGCTAGTTTTGGCTGGGAGAAAAACTCTGCTACTAGACTCGCCGTTGTTATGCCGATCGCGCTTAGAAGAATGCCGATGCCAAGATTCGTCCAAAAAGCAGTGTCTAAATGTTCTGTTTCTAATTCTTGACGTTGGATTAATGCCTGGGCAAATCCTCCATCGAGAAAGATCTGCATGAATGCCATGAAAACATTAGCTAACGCCACTAAACCAAAGTCTTCTGGCGCAAGCAAACGAGTCAACACCAAAAAGACAACTAACGAACCGATTTGACCTCCCCAACCCTGAATGGCAGACCAAAATGCTCCTTTAATTGCCTTTGCTTTGATGTTCATACCACCTTCTTTTCAACCCAATTGAGCGCTGGACGACTCGCCCCCCTAAATCCCCCAATAATGGGGGGACTTTGACCCCCCTCATTCCCCCCTTGGCAAGGGGGGAAGAAAGGG
>JAAUUT010000170.1 GCA_012031035.1 Candidatus Altimarinota bacterium
GCAGATACTGATGCAAAGTTCGGATAAACTGATTATTGTCAAGTTCGTTGCGCCGCACTGCGGTTCCTGTATTACTCTCAAGCCTGTGCTGGAACAGTTGGCAACCGAATATGCCGATCGCCTGCACTTAGTTGAAATCGATATAGTTGAAGAAACTGAAATGGCGATAGAGCTAGGGATTAGAAATGCGCCGACTGTGGTGTTGTTTAAACAGCAGCAAGAACTGGCTCGAATTGCAGGACTGAAGCCGAAAAAGCAATATCTGGAAATGGTTCAGCAAGCACTCTAAATGTTAGAAATAATGAAATCACGGTCGGCTTCCGCACAATGGCTATCTACAAGCGGAGACTAAATACTCTGAGCAAGGCGATCGCGTTCCTTAAATTACTTTAATTTACCTGAATGGTGGTGTTTTGAGGTTTTTATGGGAGCGATCGCGCTTGATTTCCGAATTTATCTTGTAAGGCTTTAATGCGATCGAGAATTTCAACAAATTCTTGACCAAAAGGGGTTAAGCAGTACTCAACGCGGGGTGGAACTTCTGGATAACTTAATTTCTCTACAATTTTGAACTGAATCAGTCTCATCAAACACTCATTCAATACTTTCGTACTCAACCCTTTTTCAGTTTTCACTAATGCACTGGGGCGATTCGTCCCACAACGAATTTGCGCGAGAATATGGATCGTCCACTTGCACCCAAGACAATCCTCAAACATAGCGATTAGGTCAGATGGATAGTTAGAAAAAATTTTTGAGTCTGCGTTCGCTGACGATTTCATATTTGCAACTAAAAAGTACCTACCTTACCAAAAAGTATTGTCTTGAAGTTGAGTTAGAAGTCCTTTATCTTAACCTACATAAGCGATCGCTAGGAGTGCAAAAAATACAAATGTTTCCAGTTCACGATGAAACTACTGCACCAGAGGCTTCTAAACCACTGCTGGAGCAAGCAAAAAAGAACCTCGGTATGATTCCGAATTTGGAGAAGGTAATGGCTGAATCTCCCGCGCTGCTTGAGGGATACGTTCGCCTCTGGGAGCTATTTGATACTACGTCATTATCACCTATCGAACGTCAGGTTGTTTATCAAACAGCCAATTTTGAGAACCAATGTGAAGATTGTGTTCCTTGGCACACGAAGCTTTCACAGCTTGCTGGTATGCCTCCCAATGAGATCGAGGCGTTAAGGCGCGGAGCAGAATTATCAAACCCAAAGCTTGAAGCATTGCGGCGATTCACGCAGTCTTTAATCTTGAATCGAGGAAAGATAGTAGAAGCCGAATTAAAGACATTTTTCAGAGCAGGCTATTGTGCCCAGCAAGCTCTTGAAGTAATCTTGGGAATTGCAGTCAAGACAATGAGCAACTATACAAACTCCATTGCTGGCACACCTCTAGACAAAGCAGTCGAGAAGCTGACATGGAAAAAGCCTATTATTTCAATGAAAACAAACACAGAACTTTTGGGAGAGCGAAGCGGCTGCTAGCAACTTTAAACTTGACCCCAGCGAATCCCTTCAGTCCGGTGCAATGCAATTGTGAGGTGGCACTTTCTATTTTCTTCTGCTGAAGAAAACTCACCTCAACAGTCATTACTTGAGATTCCACATCTGTCTTTTGATCGACCATTCCCCTGATGCCTCTTGGTGGAGAAGCCAGGTCTTTGTTAATTTGAATGAATTCGTTGTCCCATCCGCGTAGGCTACAGCAGTCCCTTCAACTTGCGCGATTCCGTATATCCATCGCTCGTCGATGAGCAGAGCATTAATTGGTCTAGATTGGATAGTCCATTTCGCGACATCATAGTCCTTCTGCTCGCTCTTAGAAATCTCGTCCGGCCCATGCTCTGGCTCTGAACCCAGTGGAATCCGAATTGCGTCTGCGGCAAATAGCTTCCCATAGGCTACTGAATCGTTGGCGTTAACGGCTGCCTGATACTTCTCGCACATTACCTTGAGAACCTCGTTCGCATCAATCATAGTTCGTCTCTCCTTGGTTAGTTTGCTCTCTCTTTTTGCATGGGAGGCAAGCAGTATTGATATAACCGAAGCCGACTTCTTGCACCAACTCTCTTGAGAACATCTTCACGCTGCTTAACGACGGGAGTTGAGACATAACGCCGATGTTAATTGCCGTGCAGCTAACGAGTGCGTTGTCGGCTCCAATAAAGTATTGGTGTGGCTGGACTAACTATAGGATTCTCAATCAGTAATATTTTTTAACAGCCAGCCAGAACAACTATCCCCTATTAAGATGATATCGATAATAAGAATTTAACTTTTAAAGATTGCAGCTAAACTTTTGAAAAATTTAAACAATTTAATTGACTGTAAAATTCTCCGGTTTCATAAGATAAATTGCACAATAACTTTTCCAGACTTTGCTCTGGATTTCCCAGATTAGCAGCAATTTTGAGTAGATAGAAAGCGAGATTATGATCTTTAATATTTTCCGTGCTATATCTAATATTCTTTTGTCCGATCGCGCTAATTAACCTCATCCAAAAATTATACATCGAGTTGTCTAAAGCTTGCGGTTGAGTATAAGTGTAACCGTTTTCTTCTCCTAGCACGATCTTTGAGCCAAAATGATGATAGCCACCTTGTAATCTGGTCAAAATGGTTCCTGGGGGCAAAAGTGGAACGACATCTTCATGATTAATAATACGAAGCAACGGAAGATGCTGACACATTTGAGCGCCTTTTTTATCGGTTACTTTTGGCTGTCCGAAGGTAATACATTTTTCGAGTTGATAGCCATCTTCTTTGAGAAACATCATTAAAATAACTGCGATCGCGCCTCCTAAACTATGTCCGGCAATTCGAGTTTTATACTCTTTGTTTAGGTGTGGCAAAATGGCTTTATAAACATCATCAGCAGCGATATAAAACCCCGTATGAAGGTCGATATTGACGCGACGATCCATAAAATTTTTGTTGAAGGAACGTTGCATATAGCGAAAATTAAGCAGCCAGTTTCTTAAATTACTCGAACCTCGAACGGCAATCCATTGAGTTTGAGTTAGATCGTCCACTTCGACAATAACATTTACTTCCGATCGCCGCACTTCGCGAATAATTAATTTAGATGGATTGGGTACTCTCCAGCCCAATGTTTCAGTAATATCCCATCCGATTTGACTAATAGTATAAGCTAGCTGCGATCGCAAGCCATATTCTAAGATTTCTTTGAAATTAATCGCTGTCATTTCTGCTCCTGTTAGAATTAAATTATTTTGCATTAATCTATATTCTTTTTATAGGATTTTTAAGAAGAAATTTCGATACAGAAAAGTTAGGATTTTATCGGTGAGATCGACTTAACTTTTCAGCCTTAATTCTTGCGATCGAATAGATAAAATATAAAAGAAGCCCGCGCGGGCGGGCTTTGCTTGTTGAGGCAATTAAGGTTTAGAAAAGAAACTTTAAACCACAGTACTCGTAAGATTTAAAAGTTGCTGTTCGGCTGCATTGAGATTGCCTCTGACGGTGACGAAATCTTCGTTACTCAAATTAATCAACAAGTCTTGTTGACCGCGAACGAAGCTGATTTGCTCGCCAACTTGTAGATACTCGCTAAAGTCAAAGGTATCTCCTGCTTGGAAACCTTGAATGCGATCGAGATCTTGCTGTCCGTCTTGGAAAATCTCGCCGCCAAAGCGGAAGGTATCGCTTCTGCCACCACCCCGTAGAATATCGCTCCCCGCACCGCCATCGAGTAAGTCATCACCACCATTGCCGCGCAGAATGTCATTACCATTTCCGCCAGCAAGATAGTCTTTCCCGTTACCGCCGATGAGGGTATCGTTTCCGTCGCCGCCGTAAACCAAACCGTTGACCGTTCCGCCGCGACCATCAAACAGGTCGTTACCAGCGCTCAACAAGACATCTCCGTTAATCGTTCCTTGGTTGCGAACCCGCACGAATCCTTCAGCTTCGCTAGCATCGATCGCTAGTTTTCCATCAGGAGTAGCACCGCCATCAATCGTGCCGCTATTAATAATGTCACCATTAAGTTGAGTGCGGTTTTCAATCAATAGGGCTGCCCCGTTTTCTGCGGCAAAAGTGCCGTAGTTTTCGATATTGCCATTGAAAACCGAAGTTTCTGCACCCGAAGCACCAACCCAATAGAGGCGCACCGCAGAAGCTTGATTAGCCTGGTTATTCGGCGCACCATCGGGCAAACCGCGTCCTTGCACCAGTCCTCGGTTAACGACTGAACCATTGACTTCAGCCCCCAATTCGAGAGAGATTGCATCGCCATTTAAGCCTTCGCCAACATCGATAACGCCGCTAGAACGGTTCTCGATAATGATGTTATCTGCGGTTACATCGCCGTAAACTGTTCCGTTGCGGGGATCTGCCGAACCTGTAATCAATCCCTCGTTGATAAGTACTCCACCAACACCACCGATATTAACAGCGCGACTGCCACTGGTAATCGTGCCAGTATTATAGATACGAGCCGAGGCAGTATCGCCATTAGCAATGTTGATGCCATTGAATCCGCCATCAATTAAGCCATCGTTATTAATGACAGTACCAATTCCTTCAACTTGAATTGCCGTATTGGTTGGATCTGCACTAACAATCTCGCCGCTATCTTTGACATCAATTTTATTGAGTGTATTTTGAGTGAGGACGGCGGGTTGAGTTGCATCTGTCTCTAGACGACCTGCGACTTTTAAAGATTCGCCAAATTCATCTAAGATTACGCCTTCAGTTACGGTTTGTCCGGCGGGAATATTAATAGTAGACATGAGATTTTTCTCCAATTGCTAAGGTTTGAACGATTAATGTTGATTTCTTTGAGAGTTAGTTACGCAAGAACATTAATTGTTTGACTGATTTTGTGTCTAATCCTTGGATGGCTTGGGAGATGTTTGCTGACTGAATTCCTACAATCGTTATTAACAAGATGAAAGTCAAACAAACTCCAACAATCATTGTTTTACTGACAAAACTTGCTTCTTCTTTTTCGAGAGGTTTTTGATTTGCTTTTAGAAATTCTTTTTGGAAAATTTGGCTCCAATTGCTTGAACTTATCATCCAAAAGTAATTCCAACTAGGGGCGGACTTCTCGCGATCGCAATTTTCTTGTTGTGGCACAATTATTTCCTCCATTATTCTTAATTTGCTTTCCGGCGCAGGCGATAACCTGCTAAAAAGGTTGCGCCAAAAACTAGCAAACCTGCACTAATTCCTGGTTCTGGTACGCTGACTTTTTCGATTTTGATTCGGGCTATCTGATAATCTGGAACTGTAAAATCAGCATTAGTAAATAATCCATTAGCTGAATCTAAAACTCCGCCAGTCCGCGCGGACGAAAACCTGGGTGACGTTGAATCGTTCCATTTTCTTCAACTCCCTGAGCGATTTGTGGCAAGGTAAAAGGAACATTCGCTAAACTTTCGTCATTGACTTCCGTTCCTGCATCCCAAACTCGATCGCCTGAAATAATAAAATCTGCCCCTAGAAAATTCCCTTCGCTATCAAAAATTTCGAGAGGATTTTCATCGGCAATAAAGGCATCATTGCTAGGAAAAAACATGGCAGCATAACTGAAGAAGCGATTTTGAAATAAATTGCCATTGAGATTAATTAATGTTGAATTAGATTGACCGGGAAAAAGTCCAAAAAAGGGGTTTTCTTCAGAAGAAAAAATGCCTTGTCTCCCTCCATTGCTGTCAGAAAATAAACCTGAAATGGTATTTTCTAACGGAATGACGAAGTTATTGACATCGATACCGAGATTTTCAAAACCTGGAAGACGATTTTCTAACCCTGTATATCCATCTTCAGCAACGTGTTCGATCCCAGTTGAAGCAGGCGAATCAAGATCGAAAGTATTAAAGCTACCGTCGTGAAAACTATACCAAACTGGCGTAACTAAAGCGCCTTGTTGGGGTGCTATATTCTCAATGGTTAATTTTAAGGTGACAGCTTTTGCTACTGTTGGGATTGCTATTGTTGATGCGATCGCGCAGGTTGTTGCTATAATTCCCTGAAATTTCATCTATTTTTCTCCGATTAGAATATTTGATTAAGCGATCGCTGGTTTTAACTCAGTCTTACCTGCTTGCTTATACTTGGTTGAAACTAACTTTTTTGTATAAGAAATACCGCGATATTTTAGTTGAATATTTGTTTGACGTAGAATCGATTGAGGTTTAGGATTTTCGATTTGATAAGTAATTCCGCGATATTTGACTGTTATTTCGTTTTTAAGAATGGGTGAAGCGATCGCTTGAGACTCATACTGACAACCGCGATAGGAAAGTTTCATGATTTTGGCTTCCTTTATCTCTTTTGTTTGCTAATACTTTTATAAAGCCTCTGAAACTTAGAATCGATACAGAAAAGTTAGGGAGTTGACAGCGAGGAAAACTTAACTTTTTGACAGTTGGAAATGTGAAGTTAAGATAGACAAAAAACTGAAGACGCGATCGCAACTTATCAAAAACAAAAAAAGTTAAGGAGTCAGAACAACAATAACCCCTTAACGTTTAATTTTTTATTGAGAACTTTTGTTTAGTTAAAAACCACCAACAAAGATATCAGCAGCGCTCAAAATAACCGGAGAACCAGACGGGGAGACAATCGAGGCAATTTGCTGTTGCGCCGCCGCGCCAGTCCCATCAACATCGAAGAACAGAGCGCCGTTGTTAGCATTGTAAATAAAGCGATCGAAACTATCTAAAGCTGACGAACCCAAGGTAAACCGGCTAGGATCGAGAGAAGCATTTAAAGTTAGTCCGCCGCCAAATCCCGTACCAGAGACAAGAATTGTATCGTCAGCGACAGAGAAATCATTGATAACGTCGATTCCCTCGCTAGGGGTGCCAAATCGGAAAATATCTCTTCCTAAACCGCCAGTTAAGATATCATTTCCTTGGTCGCCAGCTATTACATCATTGCCATCAACAGCCAAAATAACATCATTGCCAGTCCCACCGAAAAGGATATCGCTGCCTCCAAAATTACGAATACTGTCGTTACCTGCCCCACCGAGAACAGAATCATTGCCAGTACCGCTTTGGATATCGTCATCGCCAGCGCCACCATCAATGGTATCGTTGCCTGCTTGTCCAAAGAAAGTATCAGCACCATCTAAACCAAAGAGATTGTTGCCGAGACTGTTGCCAGTAATAATGTTATTGAGACTGTTACCAGTTCCGTTAACTGCAATAGAATTTTCAAATAGAGTAAGATTTTCGACGTTGGCAGCTAGGGTATAGGTTTCAAACGAAATAACCGTATCTACACCAGCATTAACAGCTTCATTAACTGTAGTCGAGAATCCATTCGTGACGTAAGTATCGTCGCCAAGTCCACCACTAAGAACATTAGTACCTTCGCCGCTATCGAGAATATCGTTTCCTGTGCCGCCTTCAATCGTATCGTTGCCTTGTTGACCGAAAAGACTATCGTTACCTTCTCCGCCATTGAGAAAGTCATTACCGAGTGCGCCAACAATACTATCGTTACCATCGATACCTAAAAGCTGGTTGCCCAGACTGTTACCAGTAATAACGTTGTTGAGACTGTTGCCCGAACCTATAATGGCATTGGTTGCACCTTCGATCAAGGTTAGGTTTTCTACATTGTTATTAAGTCCAAAGTTAACTGATGATTTAATCGTATCTATCCCTTCATTAACCCCCTCAATAACAAAGTCGGCACTATTATTAACAATGAAAGTATCGTTACCCGTCCCACCGATAAGACTATCGCCAATATCGCCATTGTTAATGTTTCCACTGTCTAGTCCGCCATCTAGCGTATCGTCGCCAGCGCCGCCAGAAATGGTATCATTACCAGCACCACCAATTAGAGAGTCATTGCCATCTAAACCGCTAAGATTATTACCGAGACTGTTGCCAGTAATGATGTTATTGAGACTGTTACCAGTGCCGTTAACCGCCGCTACATTTTCAAATAAAGTCAGATTTTCGACGTTAGCAGCTAGGGTATAGGTTTCAAATGAGATGACAGTATCTAAACCAGCATTAGCAGCTTCATTGACTGTGGTAGAAAAACCATTCGTAACGTAAGTATCATCGCCAAGTCCGCCAGTTAGAGTGTTAATGCCTTCGCCGCTATCGAGAAGGTCATTTCCTGCACCGCCATCAATACTGTCATTTCCTAATTGACCAAAAAGACTATCGTTACCATTCCCACCGATAAGGGTATCATTTCCTGCTAAACCCGTAAGAACGTTATTGAAATCGTTACCCTGAATTTTGTTGTTGAGTTCGTTACCCATCCCATTAACTGCACTTCCAGTTAGGGTAAGGTTTTCCAAGTTAGCGCCTAGTGTTTTATCGACCGATGATTTGACGGTATCCGTACCCGCATTAACACCTTCAACAATGCTGTCGGAGAGAGTATCGACAACATAAGTATCATCGCCAACACCGCCATCGAGCGTATCATTCCCCGCACCGCCATCGAGCGTATCGTTACCATTACCACCAACGAGGGAATCATTGCCGTTATCTCCAATCAGGGTATCGTTGCCGCTATTGCCAATCAGGGTATCGTTTCCATCTAGTCCGCGCAGAACATTGTTAGAACTATTGCCTTCAATGCGGTTGTTAAGTTCGTTACCCGTCCCGTTAACAGCACTTCCAGTTAGAGTAAGATTTTCTACGTTAGCGCTGAGTGTTTTGTTAACCGACGATCGCACAATATCGATACCAGCATTAGGATCTTCAATAACAACATCGGAGGTACTATCGATAATGTAAGTATCGTTCCCCAAACCACCTTGTAGCGAGTCGTTACCGCTTCCACCGTCAAGAGTGTCGTTACCATTGCCACCGATAAGGGTATCGTTTCCTGCTAAACCATTAAGAGTATCGTTGCCATCCAAACCGCTTAGATTGTTATTGCTAGCATTACCCGCAATCGTGTTATTGAGATTATTTCCCGTGCCGCTAATGGCAACGCCTAGCAAGGTTAGTCTTTCGACGTTCGCACTCAGGGTATAATTAACTGACGATTGGACGGTATCCGTACCTGCATTAGAAGCTTCAGTAACAACGTCAGACGCGCTATCTACAACGTATGTATCGTTACCCAATCCGCCAATTAATGTATCGTTACCCGTTCCACCATCTAATAGATCGTTTCCATTTCCACCATTTAAAGAATCGTTGTCTGCTAAACCTAGTAAAGTATCATTGCCATCTAATCCAAAGATAGTATCTTGTCCGTTAGAACCAACTAAGCTATCGTTTCCTGCGGTGCCAGTGATATTAGCCATGTCTTTGACTCCTTGAAATTGCGAACTTTAACTATCTTTTTTATATGCAAAAAAGAGATGACGGTCGATTCAGAAAAGTTAGGTATTTGTGGAGCAAAAATTGTACTTAACTTTTCGGGCGTTGCACTTAACAGGTAGAATTGCATAAAAAAATGTCGTTGCGATCGCAAGTCCTGCCCAGATTTTACTGTCTTCAAACAATGACTGAGTTATGTTCGAGGCCCAACTGTAGACCGCTTCAAACCGCTAGAGAAGATATCTTCTGCAATGTTGATGCCTAGCGGCACTCCGCCAACGTTTTTCAAGAGATTGGGTTTGCCATTCTTCACTCTGAAGGCATCAAAAACCCAATGCACGCCCAAGTAAACGCGACTCAATCCGTTTTCGATAATCATCTGCCACAAGCCACCCTCAAACTCGCGGCGATGTCTCGGTCGCACCGTGCCTCGGTTGTCTTGAGTTTCGCCATTTAATTCATCGGAAATAAAATCGAGACCGTCGAATAAACGATCGAATCCGCGATGACTCACACCGTAGAAAAGTCGCGTAATGTGCAAGGCAGCCCTGACGGGGTGACAAGAACGCTATAGAGCCTGCTGTATAATGACCATAGCCCTCAAACCTTTCTGATAAAATGGCAGCTTGTTGAGATTTAATCTCATTAATTCTTCTACCAACAAAGCAACAAATT
>JAAUUT010000048.1 GCA_012031035.1 Candidatus Altimarinota bacterium
TATTTCAATAATAATTAATGTATGAACAAATACATATACATTTATGTTTGTGTTGTCTCGCATGTCACCATTCTCAACAATTTTTTTTTAATAGAATACTCTTCTTTAACTTTGTTTATTTTAAAGCTTCAAAATTAAATAATTAATCAATTTCGGTTCCTTGCTTTTCTACGTACTTTTTAAGCGGGTCTATCGTCACTCCTCCACAAACTTTCACGCAAGTCAGTAGACGACAACCAAGTCTTAGTTTTTGAAAGTCTTAAGGTTAAGGGATTAAAAAGAACTAATTTATCTAAGTCATTAGCTGATGCTTGCATAGGGATATTAGTCAATTTCTACCAATATAAAATTGAAAAGGTTGGTGGAAAACTAATAGAAATAGATAGGTTTAAAAAGCCTCAAACCCATATGACGATTTCGTTCCATTGCTACTCAACGGCGGGATCGTAGGAGGTTGCTTACCGGATTTGGGATCGGTTATCAGTAACCCGTAGGGGCGCGTGACCTGCGCCCTAAACCTCAGTTATTTATTCAAATTAGGGAACAAGAGAAAAAATTCTCTAGTCATTTTAGATTATGTAATTTTATCCCTAGATGTTAAATCGATGCACGGTAAACAGTTAGTAATCGTCAGGTGTTGGGGATTGAAGAGTTAGCCCATCGCTAACGCCAGGCAACAATTAGTTAGGGACATCAACCCAAGCTACAACACTGATAACTAATGTACAGACGCGATATATCGCGTCTCTAGCAATAACTGATAACTGTTATGAATGACCCTAACAACTTCAATAATTCTCCATCACAATCCAATTTTTCTTTTCATCGTGGCGACTGGTCTGAAAACTGGGATGTTTCTTCAGATAATGAGACGCTAGAAGAACAATTGCGTTCTCTAATCGATTTGACGGAGGTTAGTGACGGTAATTGGCAAGAAAACCAACCAAAGCCAGAAATTCAGCCAACATTAGAGGAACAACTTTTTTCTCTAATGGAAACGATTGATTCATTTGAGGAATTATCTGGCGAATCGTTGTTAGAGACTGAAGCAGAAATTGTCGATTTTGCCATCGATCCCGATTTTTCTCAAACACCATCTTACAACGATACTAATTGGTTTGAGATAGCCCATCAACTCGAAGAACAAAATCAAAAATTGAATGCGACGATTATGCGACTCGAACAAGAGTTATTAGAGTCGCGCAGACAACTAGAAGAACAAATCGCGCGATCGCAAATCAATGAAAAAGCATTCTCTCAACAAGCAGAAGAACTTAAAATCGAGCGAAAACAGATAACTCATCTCACCAAACAATTAAACGCCTATCAACAACAAGTCGCTCAGTTAGAGAGAGAATATGCTTTTCTTCAAGAAGACTGTAACGATAAAACCCAAAAACTCCTAACTATGGAAAAAAGCTTAGGAGAATTATGGTCGAGGTTGCATCGCCAACAGCGCTACACCTTAGAATATAAAGCAGCTTTAGAAGAATATCTAGACATAGAAGGCGATCGCACCGGTCGTAGCGGAAAAACCGAGCGCGTTATCGCAAACAACTCATCAAATTTGTCTTCAAATAGTTCTAGGAGAGCTTCTCAAGAATTTTGGGAAAACAATCGACATCTCCCTTCTCTAGAACAGATAAACTCAAACGCATTCGATCTTGAATTTCAAGAGGGAATAGAACAAGAGTTTGCGATGGAAATAGAAGCTTCTCAGGTTGTGGAAATAACTGAATCTGAAGTCGAACATCTCTCTTCCAACTCTCAATTAGTCCCTCAGTCTCCCCAGAATTGGCCTGCGCCTATTATCGCACCCGCTCATCTCCGTCACTCTCAAAACTTAGTTGACTTACCATCATTTTTGCCCACCCGCCATTCGAGATAATGGCGACCCGCGTTGGCGCAATCTGTCCGAAAGGCGTAAGAAATCGCCCTCAACAGCGCTAGCATGGAATTAAGTTGTTTACATCAGTAAAACTATGTCTCGCCTCAATCCTTACTGCCTGCGTATGGAAATCGGTCGTATGTTCGAGCAAGGACAATCGTTTTTTTGTACCATTAAAGTCCAGGATTGGCTAAAAGAACGCAGTCAAGATCCCAACGCCTATGAAATTCTTTTTCATCCACAACCCGCACCACCGGGGTCGAATTTGAGGACGGGAATTGAGATTGAATTGCGCCGTAAAGATGGACAACCCGTAGATTCTTGGTTGCAAGAAGAAGTCAATCGCTACACCTAAAGCTCAATTAAGAACTTCGACCAACCTGAATATTTCTAACTCGCACGGGAACGCAAGCATGAGTCATTTGAGCCACTTGCATCGGTTCCCCTTTACCGCACATATTCGTGCCGCATTGCATTCTTTGGGATGCAGGCCCGATCGCGTCAATGCTATTCCAAAAATCGGTGGTCATCGAATGGTAAGTAACATTTTTCAACATTCCGATGATTTTCCCGTTTTCTACTTTCCAGAAAGCATCGCCGCCAAATTGAAAGTTGCGTCGCTGTTGGTCGATTGAAAAACTGCCAATTCCATCGATTAAAATTCCGTCTTTGGTATCGGCAATTATTTCTTCTAAGGTTGCGGTATGACTTCCGCCTTCTTCCCCTGGTTCTAATCCTAAATTGGGAATGCGCACCATGGGAACGCTCGACCAGCTATCGGCATAGGCACTGCCATTGCTGCGATCGCGACCTAAACGAAAGGCCGTTTCGCGATCGGTGAGATAATCGACTAAGATACCATCCTTGACAACGTGCCATTTTTGTGATTTTACCCCTTCGTCATCATAACCCATCGTACCGCGTCCGCCAGCTTGGGTGCGATCGGCAACAAAGTTAATCCAGGGTGCGCCGTATTGCAGATTTCCTTTTTTGTCGGTGGTCGCGAAGCTAGTTCCTGCAAAATTAGCTTCGTATCCGTATACTCGATCCAATTCTGTCGGATGTCCGACCGATTCGTGAATAGTTAGCCACAGGTTAGTGGGTTTGAGAATTAGATTCGTGCGAAGATTAGAAGGGTCGTCGGGTGCGTGGACTTTTTCGATCGCTTCAGAGGCCACGCGGTCTACATTGGCAAATAAGTCCGCAGGATTGATATGTTCGTAACCTAAGTTTAGCGGCGATCGCTCGTAAGTTCGGCTCTGTGCGTCCCCATTAGCGATCGCCGTACAGCCAAATCCAGTATAGCTGCGATGAATCGTTTGCTCGATCAGCGATCCTTCCGTGGAAGCAAAGGTTTTTTCTTCGCGGGTGAAGTTGAGGAAAGCATAAGCTTTTTTGATGCCTTTTTCTCGATAGCCGAGCAAGCGCTCGCTAAGATTAAGTAATAATTCGGCTTTTTCGGCAATAGGAACGGTGAAAGGATCGATTTCGATGGGAGTGATATAACTATCGCAGTAAGCTTCGGTTGGAACTAATCGGACGGGTTCCTGTTGCGTCAGACGGCTACCTTTGGCAATTTCGACAGCTTGCGCGACGATTCTCTCAATTTCTTGTGGCGTTTTGCGGTGCGAGGCGGCAAACCCCCAAGCGCCGTCGAGAAGGACTCGCACCCCGAAACCAGAACTAACGTTATCGGATAAGTTACTGAGGGAGCGATCGCGTGCGGAGAGTCTTTGAGTGCGATAATTGCACAGGCGGATATCCCCATATTCGCAACCAGCTTGACGAATCAACGCGATCGCTAAATTTGCTAATTCAGTAGTGGTAATCCGTGCAGGCGCTTGTACCATAAGACAATAATGTGAGGCGTTAGTAATTAAACTTATGTCTAATTCTAGATTCTAATCTTTTTTTCGAGATATTTGGCTTGGCACAAGTTAGCACTAGTCAAAGTTTCGTCTGGTGCGACGGATAACCAAAGTAATTTTTGAACTTTGAACTAATTAATGAAATACGCAATTCTTTTTGGTTGGTGCGGCATTCTTCTGGGTTTTTTGGGATGGCGTTTGGGTTGGCATGGTTGGTGGTTACTCTGGTATAGCGTTAATTTTTTTCTATTGAGTTTTGCTTATCAAAAAGAAAATGTTAGAATTTTGGCAAACAATCGAATGGAAAAATCTCTTTCTTTTCGATTGTTTTATTGCTCCCTACTTTATTATTCCTATGGACGATTTGGCACATCAGAAGGTCAATTGTAAAAGAAAAATGCTTTCATGAAATTCTCCCTGGTCTTTGGTTGGGAGGGCGAGTTTTTGCTGGTGAAATCCCAGATAATATTAGTTTAATTGTCGATCTCACCACCGAATTTATAGAACCCCAAGATGTTATTGTCGGAAAAACTTATATTTGCATTCCTACCTTAGATGCTTTCGGGCCTGGCGACGAACAATTTTCAAAAATTGTTGAGAAAATTTGTTCCTGGGAAGGTAACGTTTATCTTCATTGTGCTTTAGGACGGGGACGTAGTGCAACAGTTGCCGCTGGAATTTTATTAGCTAAAGGGATAGTCGATGATATCGATCGCGCTAAAACCCTACTCCAAAGTATTCGTCCCGGCGTTGATTTCAGTTCGTCTCAACGGCAGTTATTAGAAAGATTTAGAGAGCAACTCCTAAATAAAGCTTCGGTCGGAAATATCAATGAATGCAGCGTTTACAAAAGTTAAACGGTTATTTTGCTTTTTTAACCTTGTTTTAGTTGATGTTCGCTTATTATTATTTCCAGCTAATTTTCTGTTTTTCAACTCGATTATTAAATAAATGTCTAGTAGTAACTCCTCTAATTTTCCTATCCCATCAGCGATCGACAACTTAGACCAACTGACCAATTCTAGCGGCGATTGGAATCGATTCGATCTTGGAGATGTCATAAATTTATCTACAGAAGAAGAAACGGCTTTGCCTGGGGAAAAGATTGATGAAAGTTTTCCCACTTCCCCTTTACCCCCCTCGTTCCCCCTTTACCAAGGGGGGATGAAAGGGGGGTTAAAATACCCTTCCTCGATTTCTGTAACCAGTTTCGATCGAACCCCAGCAAACAACGTCGAGGAGATAAGCATCGAACCAAGCAATTCCGAAACGCCTCTTGCAACCGAAGAAACCAGTCTTGAAGCTCAGAGTACCATACGCTTGACCAGCCGACGAATCGCAACGGGTTTAGACCAGCCATTATTTGTCACCGCCGCGCCTGGCGATACCAGTCGCCTGTTTATCCTCGAAGAAAAAACAGGCGAGATTAAAATCTTAAACCTAAACACCAACCAAATTTTAAATACTCCCTTTCTTAAAATTAATGCTAGCGAACTTCTAAAAGATGGATTCGAGCAAGGGTTGCTCGGTTTAGCTTTCCATCCCAACTACGCCAACAATGGAAAATTTTATGTCAACTACACCTCGCCAGGCGGGGGAGATGCGGGACAGACCAAAATAGTTGAGTATCGAGTCAGTAATAATCCCAACCTTGCCGATTCCACAACGGCGCGCACGATTTTGACCTTCAACCAACCAGCACAAAATCACAACGGCGGTTCGATGGAGTTTGGCCCCGATGGGAACCTTTACATTGCTAGCGGAGATGGCGGCGGGTCGGGCTTTTTACCGGGCGTTCCCGACTTTAGCGGTAATTCGCAAGACATCACCAACAACTTATTAGGCAAAATCCTCCGCATTAATGTCAACAGCGATGCGTTTCCAAACAATCCCAACCGCAATTATGCCATTCCATCAAATAATCCCTTTGTCGGTAAGACGGGAGATGACGAAATCTGGGCTTACGGACTGCGTAACCCGTGGCGAATGAGTTTTGATCGCGCAACTGGCGACCTTTATATCGGCGATGTCGGTCAAAATAGTCGAGAAGAAATCAACTTTTTACCCAACACTAGTTCGGGTGGCGAAAACTATGGCTGGAAGTATAAAGAAGGTACGCTTCCCTATAAAAAACCCACCGCTTCCTTTACCCGCTAATCTTGTCGATCCCATCTATCAATACAGTCACTCAATCGGAAAATCGGTAATTGGCGGCTATGTTTATCGAGGTTCAGTCGCGCAATTGCGAGGCACTTATTTCTTTGGAGATTTTATTGAAGGGAAAATTTGGTCATTTAAGTATGATGGCAAGACCGTCAGCCAATTTCGCGATCGCACCGCCGAATTAGTCCCCAATGTTGGCTCGATTAACTCTATCTCTTCTTTCGGTCAGGATGCGGCTGGCAATTTATACATCGTTGACTTGGACGGCGAGATCTACAAAATCGAACCCATTGTTACTTCAACGACCAGTCTCAGTATTAGCAATGCAACCGTCGTTGAAGGACAGCCAGGGGTTAATGCGGCTGTTTTTACTGTTACGCTCTCCCAGGCAAGTAATTCGAGCGTTACCGTCAATTTTACGACCAGTAACGGTACGGCGATCGCAGGCTCGGACCATACCAGCAAAAACGGGACTCTAACTTTTAATCCCGGTCAGACCGCTCAAACAATTACTATCCCAATTCTCAACAATAATATTAACGAGCCGAACGAAACCTTTAACGTTGTTTTAAGCAGTCCTAACAATGCCGTTTTAAGCGATGCGACTGGTTTGGGAACCATTAGCGATACGCTAGTAGTTGCGGTTAGCACGACTTTACCAACAACCGTTGAAAATCTTCAATTAATTGGATCTGCCCCCGTTAACGGAACGGGCAACGATCGCAATAACGCGATCGCGGGCAATAACAACAATAATAACCTCGCAGGTCGAGGGGGAAACGATACCCTCATTGGCAATGGGGGTGACGATACTTATTTCGTCTCTAGTCCAGGCGATGTCGTCAAAGAAGATGGCGATCGAGGAACGGATACCGTTCGTGCTTATGTCAGCTATACTTTAAGCGCTAACGTCGAAAATTTAAACTTGCTTGATGGTAAAGACCTAAATGCTACTGGAAACCAACTCAACAACCGCTTAAACGGCAATAGTGGGAAAAATACCCTCACAGGTCAAGCAGGAAATGATATTCTGAGTGGCAATGCGGGGAGCGATCGCCTTATCGGAGGAGCGGGTAACGATACTCTGACCGGAGGAAGCGGAAACGATTGGTTTAGATTCAACTCTCCAAGCGAAGGAATAGATACAATTACCGATTTTGCTGTAAGTGATGATACGATCTCCCTGCTTGGCTCTGCTTTTGGCGGCGGACTTGCTGCGCGTACTATATTAAGTTCGGCTCGATTTACTATCGGCTCGCAAGCAACAACGGTTAACCATCGCGTTATCTATAATTCTAATACCGGAAAGCTTTGGTTCGATCGCGATGGAATCGGTTCGTCTTTTGCAGCAGTTGAAATTGCTAATTTAAGTGCTGGATTGAATTTAACCAGTTCGGATATCTTTATAGTCGCCAGTTAAGATAAGTGACTGGGAGATAAGTCATCCGTTGTTAGTTAAAGAAGAAATTGTTCGATCGCGACTGCTACTCCATCTTCTTCAACGCTAGGCGCAACCCAATCGACTAGTTCTTTTAGCTTTGTAGGCGCATCGCCCATTGCAACGCTCACACCAGCATATTGAAGCATGGTTGCATCATTAAAATTATCTCCGATCGCCATAACATTTTTCGCCTCTAGACCCAAAATTTCTTCGCTTAAGTAACGAGTCGCCGAACCTTTATTCGCATCGGGATGGGTTATTTCTAAAAAATTAGCTGTCGATTGAGTCAAATAAAGTTCGCTTCTAGCGTAACGCTGTTGTAAATGAGCCAAAAGTTCTTGGATTAAAGTTACTTCGCTGCTTAACGCCAAAACTTTAGTTGGGTGTCGATCTAAAAGCGAGCGGAGATCGCCAACCGCAATCGGTTCGATCCCAGAGCGTTTGGCGTAAAATTTTGTTTGCTCGGTAATTTGACGCACATATAAGCGATCGTCGATGTAAAAATGAATACCAAGGCGATCGATCGATTCGGGTTGTTCTAAATCATCTAATATCTGCGCCACCAAAGTCGAAGAAACGGGGAGATGTCGATGGAGTTTTTGAGTGAAGGGATCTTGAATCCACGCTCCATTGTAGGCGATCGCAGGCAGTTGAGAGCCGATGCACTGATGGAATCGCATCGCCGAGCAATACATGCGACCCGTGGCGATCGCTACTTGTATCCCTCGCTCTTGAGCCGCTTGAATGGCTTGTTTGACGGTTTTGCTCGTGTCATTCGAGCGACCGGAGATCGTCCCATCAATATCGAGAACTAATAAACGAATATCCAAAGCTAAGCTATCCTTCGTGAGAAAATTCTCTGTCTATTTCGGGTAATTTAAGTAAAACACCACCGATAAACCAATAATATACTGCTACTGGATCGACGCTGAGGGGATAGTAGTAAGTGTTATAGCTCATGAATAAAATAAAAAGCCAAAGACACAGCGCTAATCGTCGAATAGAAGGTTTGTGCAGAGATCGATAAACTCTAAAAGTAAGCCAACTGAGGTTAGAGACAACCAACAAGAAAGCCGTAACGCCGAACAAACCAATTTCGTAGAATAACTTAGCATAAAAAGTTTCTATCAATACGATCTCGCCTAAACGACGAGCAGAATTGGTGGCTCCTCCCAAACCATGTCCCAACCAAGTGTTTCCTTTTTGGAATACCCATTCAAATTGATTGAGCATAAAAAGATCGGGACGCGAATAATTCCAGCGATTAATTAGATCGTAGTATTGTACGCGGACAATACCAATTGTATTAATGGCTAAAATCACTAACAAAATAATAATAGTTAATTTAATTAAAATCTCTTTTTTATTCGATTGATTGAATAAAAATAAGGTTAAGAAAACAATAGGAACGCCAACTAAAGAAACTCTTTGACCTGTAATAATTATAGTGATTACCAACATCCCTATTGCTATCCAGCCGATCCATCGCCAAAAACGTAAAGGATCGCTCGCAACAGCACCGTAGACAAAAAAGCTATTCGCAATTAAAAACCACGCCCATTGCCAAGGAGCGACAAAAGTACCTGGCAAACGAATTAAATTTAGTTCGGGGTTGTAGAGAAGAGAACCACCAACAAAACATTTGGCTAATAAACTTGCTTTATCAACAGCAGGTTCGGGTAAACTTGCATTGCCGGGACAAATTCCTTGGACTAGTAATAAGTATTGAATAAAACAAAAAATGCAGCAAATTATTGTCAAAAGAACCAACAAGCGAGTTAAAAAAAATAAATCTTTTTGGTTGCGAATTAAGTAATAGCCACAAAGCAATAGAGGAATATAACCCATCAGTGTTTTTAGTCCAATGGTTGCTGCTAATAAAGTTCCAAGTCCTGAGCTTTGTAAGTATTGTGGAAGATCTATTGCCAAAAATGTTAACAAACAAGCACCCAATAAAACACAAATTGACCAGATTAGGGGTTTAGCAATAAGTTGAAATTTTTGAAAAACTTGGCTGCGAATAAGAATAGCAATCAGTGCGGGTAAGTAGAAAAGATCTTTAGCCAAATGAAACATTGGATAACCGCTAGTAAATGTAATCCTCCCGTCACTCGATGAAAAAATATTTCCAAAAGCATAAGTAATCGTACCGCTAAACGGTAGATAAATTAGAAATAACCACAGTCCCAAACGAGGATATTGATAGGCAACTACCATACAAACTGTTGCAAAAATCCCAAAAAATCCTCCTTGAAGACCGTCTATTAAAACCAGTAAGCTACTAGCAAAGGCAGCCAGACTAAAAATCAAGACTATTGGTAAAAGTGGCTTGCTAGCATTCATGGTTGAAGGGATAGAAAAAAGACATTAAGAATTACTACCTTTTAACATTTTTTAAATAAAATTAGTGTTGCGATCGCTCAATCAATAGAAAAATATTCTAAACTGGCAAACTAGTGTTTTTTATCTCAATCTCAAAAGAGATACATAGATTTTTAAAATTGTTTCCTCAATCCTATATCATTGTTTCTCGGAAATCTATAAAGTTAATAAAAAAAGCTGGTCAGGCAATGGTTCTGCATTTAACTTGCATATTCCTAGTTTTTTTGGAAAAACTCAATCTTATTCTTATCCGTGCTTTTCTAGCTTTTTTTATCTGAGTGAGATGAAATGTAAAAAAATATACCGATAAACTTAAAAATCTCAGGGGCGAGCCAATAAGGTAAAGTAATTGGATACGAATGATGCGATCGCCGTCTGCCTATGTTAGAGACTCTCAAAACATTCTCTGTCCTAAATTTACCCGTTCATCTCTCCAACGATTATGCACATTGGTCGATAGAGCGCCTGCAACAAGGAACTGGAACTCATATTGTTACCCTGAATGCAGAAATGGCAATGCTTGCCGAAAATAATCCCGACGTAGCTAAGGCTATTCGAGAAGCCGATCTCGTCATTCCCGATGGTGCTGGAATTGTTATTTATCTGCGCATGAGAGGGATAAGACAGCGCCGCTGTCCTGGAATTGAATTATCAGAGTCTTTACTCAAACAGGTCGGTCAATATGGCGAGTCTTATCCTATCGTCTTTTATGGCGGTCAACCAGGAATTACGGAACAAGCTGCACGAATTTGGCGACAAAAAATCCCTGGAATTTCGATTGTCGCTAACCACGGCTATTTATCTCCCGCCGAGGAAGACGACTGGAAGAAAATGCTTAAAACTATGCAACCGAAACTCATTTTTGTTGGTTTAGGCGTTCCGCGTCAAGAATATTGGATTCGTCAAAATCGCGCTTTGTGTCCTCATGCGATTTGGGTTGGCGTAGGCGGTAGTTTTGATGTTTGGTCTGGGATGAAAACAAGAGCGCCTGCTTGGTTCTGCAATAATAATCTCGAATGGCTCTATCGACTTTATCAAGAACCTTGGCGTTGGAAACGAATGTTGGCTTTACCTAAATTTTTCTGGCGATCGCTGTTGGCTAAGTAGAATTGCTAAATAATTACACAGTTTTCTTCTTAGATCTTTCGTAATGACGTTTTGCTTTAAAACGGTTTCCGCAATCTTCCATATCGCACCAACATCGCCTGTTATTGCGACTGAGATCGACAAATAAAAAGCTACAGTCGTCAGCAGCACATTCTCGCAAGCGACTCAACACTGTTGCCGTCAATAACTCTCCCGCAGAATAAATAATTTTCCAAAGGATTAAATCGAGACGATCTTCACAATTTACCCAAGTCCAAGTAAATCCGTCAGCAGTCGGCGCAATTTGCAAATAATTCAGTGTTTCTGAGAGTGCTTGATTAAAACTGGCTAAATCGTCTTCTGTGACGATTTGTTTGGCTGCGATCGCGCTGAAATCCTATAAATAACTTCCCGCAGGGCGATCGCTCTTTCAAAGACATTCCTCGCTCCGTGTGGGTGCATTGCTGCCTCGCTCAGAAGGGTTTCAACTTGTTGTGGAGTTAAGAGTTGCGTATGTTCTCCCCAACCGATCAAATCGACATAGTTAGTCAACCACTCCTGGGAATATCCGTTCTCATCTCGCTCGACCGTGTTAGCAAAATCCAGACACGGCGATCCTCCTAACAGCTTAAACTGACTCCAATCTTTTTTTATTGAGTTACTTTTCGCCATTGTTTAATCTTCTGTTTCTAACTATCATACTCGATTTGACTGGTTAGAATTTTTCGATAAAATCTAACCATTGTAAGAAAATTAGATGGTTAGAAAAATTGATTGATGAAAAACCTCTTGCTTCCTCTCGGCTATGCTTCTTGTTGGGGTGTTGGTTTAACGCTCAGTAAAATAGCACTTACAGAAATATCGCCCACGACGCTGCTAATTATTCAACTTCTCTCTAGCGTTATCTTCTTGTATGCAGCTTGTTACATCAAGAATCGAAAAGCGCCGCTTTCTTGGAAGATCCTCAAACAAGGAAAAGCAGGGATATTTGAGCCAGCGTTGGCTTATATGTTTGGTACGATCGGTCTGAATTGGACAACTGTTACCAATGCTTCTCTAATTGGAGCTACTGAAGTAGTGTTGACAATTTTGTTGGCTGCATTATTTTTGGGAGAAAAATTGACGCTAACTAAAACGATTCTCGCGATCGCAAGTTTCTGTGGCGTATTTCTTTTAGTTAGTGGCGATTCCCAAGGAGCAATGACGAGTTCTTTGATAGGCGATTTTCTGGTTATCTTGGGCGTTTTATTTGCTGTCGGTTACGTTCTTATAAGTAAAACGCAGATCGCTAGCGCTAATCCCCTCGAACTGACATTTTCACAACAATTCGTCGGATTGATGGTAACGGTTATTGGTTTTGGAGTGCTTTCGCTTTTCGATCGCAACTATGAAATCAATGCGCATGGGATTACCTTAAACTTCTGGCTCTTAGCCGTTATCTCTGGCATCATGAGTTATGCCTTAGCTTTTCTGTTGTATTTAATCGCATTGGGTAAAGTACCCGTAAGTCAGGCAGCTTTTTACGTGGCACTGATACCGATTTTTGGCATAGGAAGCGCGATTATACTAATAGGCGATCGCCCTACGATCGTTCAATGGATTGGTGCAACATCGATTATCGCCTCCTCCTATTGTGCCAACCAGATTAAAAATCATAAGTAGCACTAAAATAGAATCCATCATCCTGAACGTTATTGCCGCGAATATTGAGATTAACCAATGGCGGCGCATAATCTACCCTAAAATTTAACCCGTCTAGCGGCTCCCAAATCAATCCCAATCCTATCCCAGCGATGAAGTTATTATCAGCCAGAAGTTTGTTAGGATTGTCAGAATTATTCCAAATAACACCCATATCGAAGAAAGGCGCTAAGGTAAACACGGGATCGTTAGCATCGTTGCGAGCGAGAATAATACGATCTTCAAGGGAGAAACGCAACCCATAATCCCCTGCTAATACATTTTGCCGATAACCGCGCACCGATTGAGCGCCACCAATCACAAATTGTTCCGATGGTAAGAGAGGACTTGGCGCTAACTGAAAGTCGAGTTGTGCAATCAAAAAGTTATTCTCGTTAAGAACTTGCACTCGTTGAACTTGTCCCAACCAACTAAAAAATTCGCTATCTGGAATATCGCCTGCATTACTCGTTGCATCGAATACACCCGTCCCAAAGCGAAATTGAGAACGAAGTCCCCACGCACCAGAAGGATCTCGCAAAGTATACTCTTGTCCGAAGGTAAAGACGCTAGTGCGGGTTTCTCCCTCTTCATCGGGGCCTAAACCAAAACGAGTCGGGCCAGCAAAGGTAAAAAGTTGATTGCGTTGATAGGCAAAACCGACCGATAAAGCGAATTCCTCGCGAGGAGTAAGGATAAATGGCTGTCTGTAGCTGATTTCGTAGCGTTCCGCTTCTCCTTGAATGTCTAGTATCTCAAATCGTCCGTCAATGACTTTATTGCGATCGATAACCGTTCGCAAGTTTAATTTCCCATTCATCGCATTCAACGGGATTTGATAGCCAAAGTCTAATTGATAGGTGTCGAATGTCGCGAGTCTAGGACGATAAGATGCGGCAATACTATCTCCCAAACCCGTAACGTTGCGATAGAGTAAGTTAAGTGAGAGGCGTTCTGCACCGACGCTAGGAGGAGAATAGTTGTCGATTCCCACGCTTCCAGCAAAAGGATTCGCCTCATTGACGCGCACGACTAAGATACTTTGTCCGATTCCCGTTCCTGCTTTGATACTAGCTTCAACATTTTCAAATAAAGGATCGATTTTTAGCAGGCGCAGTTGGTCTTCTAATTTAGCGCTATTAAGTGGCGTACCCGCTCCTAATTCTATTCGCGATCGCACATAATCTTCTAATCGTTTCGCGCCTTCAATCACAATTTCTTCAACACTTCCCTCGATGACGCGAAGTCGGACGTTACCAGTGGCTAAGGATTCTTCTTCGATAACGGCACGAGAGGTGATATAGTTTCCTTCTAAATATAACCCAGTAATTTTATCGGTAACTTGCTGGAGTTGCTCTACAGTAACCGTTTTGCCTTCTAAGGGTTTCGTAATAGGTTGCCAATCCGTCTCGTCAAAAATCGTACTACCAATAACTTCAATTTTTTTTACTTGAATTTGAGTAGTGGCGGGAGAGAAATTATCTTGTTCGGGTGTTGCTTGTGAAACGATGTGTTTTTTATCCTCACCCTTCAGGACAGATAACCTCTCAGAGGACATCGCTTCGTAAAGGTTATCCAGAACGCGATTCTCAGTTATTGGTCGTCCCAGTGTGAGATCGCGATCGCTCAAAGTCAACTCTGCATAGCTTGGTGTTACCCAGATAAAAACTGAAGATAAAGACAACAAATATCTTAATTTTGTCAAAACTCTCATATCTTTTTACAAAAATTATAAATTCATCTAAGTTAGTTTTTTGGAAATTTTACCAGAAAACGCAAGAAAGAGCCTTGCTCTTTCACGATACAAAGCCAATTAGATAATAATCTTATAAATTTGCTCGAATGTTTTACTTATTAATCTCAGCTAGTGAATTAATAAGCATCCAAAACAGTTAATAAAAAACAATTAGTTTGTGCTAGTGCTAACTTTAATACTATTTCTGGCGATCGAGGCAAAAGTTTTTGCTTTTACCCCAATAAAAGCAAAAAGTCTATTCCAAGTCGCGTCTTCCTTCTAAAGCTCTCGCTAGCGTGACTTCATCGGCATATTCCAAATCGCCACCCATCGGCAAACCAAAAGCAATTCTTGTTACTCGCGTAAAGGGTTTGAGGAGTTTTCCAATATATAACGTCGTTGTCTCTCCTTCAACGCTGGGATTAATTGCCAAAATAATTTCTTGTGTCTGTTGTTGGCTGACTCGTCGCACTAATGAATCGATGTTGAGTTGTTCTGGCCCAATACCATCCATAGGAGAAATTACGCCTCCAAGGACGTGATATTTACCGCGATACTCGCGCGTTTTTTCGATCGCGATTACGTCGCGCGAATCTGCTACTACGCAAATGGTATTATTATCTCGATTAGAATTGCGGCAAATGTCGCAGATCGGTTCTGCTGATAGATGAAAACAGACTTTACATAAGCCAACTTGCTTTTTTGCTTCGATTAAAGCGCTTGCAAAAGCTTGTACGTCTTCTTCCGAGCGTTTGAGGATGTGTAGAGCAAGTCGCTGAGCCGTTTTAGGGCCTACACCAGGCAAGCGTTGCAATTGTTCGATCAGGCGGGCTAAGGGAGGTGTATAAATAAGAGCAATCCTCTCCAATATAGTTCTTCTGTATCTATTATAGAAAGCGATGGAACGCGATTGCGCTCCGCGCAGGGGCAAAGCCGATCGCTAACAACAAAAAGCGCTCTTTATGTTTAAAGAGCGCCAATTATTAATGAATACAACCTTAGATTGTTAGGTATTTATCCAAGAATTGAAGGAGCCGTTAAAGCGACTGGTGTAGCTTCACCTGTGGAAGCTAAATCTAAGGGGAAGTTATGAGCGTTGCGCTCGTGCATGACTTCCATCCCAATGCCAGCACGGTTGAGTACATCTGCCCATGTAGCGATGACGCGACCTTGCGAGTCTAAAACCGACTGGTTAAAGTTAAAACCATTGAGATTGAATGCCATAGTGCTGACACCCATTGCGGTAAACCAAATACAAACAACCGGCCATGCACCTAGGAAGAAGTGTAAGGCTCTGCTGTTGTTGAAGGACGCATATTGGAAAATCAAGCGACCGAAGTAACCATGAGCGGCAACAATGTTATAGGTTTCTTCTTCTTGTCCGAATTTGTAGCCATAGTTTAGCGATTCGTTTTCTGTGGTTTCACGGACTAAACTCGAAGTAACCAAGCTTCCGTGCATCGCACAAAACAGAGAGCCACCAAACACTCCAGCTACGCCCAACATATGGAAGGGGTGCATTAAGATATTATGCTCGGCTTGGAATACGAACATGAAATTGAAGGTTCCGCTAATTCCTAAAGGCATCCCATCGGAGAAAGAGCCTTGTCCGATTGGGTAGACCATGAATACTGCGAACGCTGACGCAACAGGCGCGCTGTAAGCGACGCAAATCCAGGGACGCATTCCCAAACGGTAGCTCAACTCCCACTGACGACCCATCCAGCAGCAGATTCCTAACAAGAAGTGGAAAAGAACTAGCTGATAGGGGCCGCCATTGTAGAGCCATTCATCTACGCTAGCTGCTTCCCAAATTGGGTAAAAGTGCAGACCAATTGCGTTAGAAGAAGGAACGAGGGCACCGGAGATGATGTTGTTGCCATACAGGAGCGAACCAGCTACAGGTTCGCGGATACCATCAATATCTACTGGAGGAGCAGCAATGAAGCCAATAATATAGCAAACGGTTGCCGTCAGGAGCGTGGGGATCATGATGACACCAAACCAACCGATATAGATGCGGTTGTTGGTGCTGGTAATCCACTCACAAAACTGCTCCCAAAGAGAAGCCTTTTCGCGTGTTTGTAAAGTGGTAGTCATAGATAAATGATTCCTGAAAGAATAATGGGTTTGTTGTTTATGAATTTAGCAAGAATTTCTTGCTCAGTATTTTTTCAGTATATTTACAAGTATTTGAAATGAGACATATTTTTTTTGTATATTTTTCTAGCTTTTTATATAAAAAAATAAAGCTATATTTATTTATATTAAATAAGGTAAAAAAATCTTAAGAGCAAAAAAAATAAAACTAGTTAAATAACGATTTAAATCAAACCGCTATTTTTGCTGAAACACTCGATATTTAGCAATTTTGAGGAAAAAAAGGCTTAATTGAGCTTTAGTGAAACCCTAAAACGCCAGCCTAAAAATAATGCGATCGCAATTTTTATGATGATTTATAGTTTATATTCTTTTTCATAATTTTCATAATCTTCAGAATTTGTCGGAATTATTTCTGGCGATTCTGTTGAATAAAGTAAAGATTGTTTACTTCTCCAACCGGACAATATACCATTGCAAGTATTTTCCTGGCTCCACATCTAATTCGCAGTAGTTGTTCATTAAATGTCGAGCCTGTTCTGTCGCGGAATTAAACTTTTGTAATTCTCTGGGTAAATCGTCTTGACGCGATCGCAAAATTTCGGTGAGTTTGTTTAATAGCTCCTCATGCGTCATAAATTGTTCTGGTAAATCTGATTCGAGGACGACAAAAGCATCCTCTTGATACATCATCGAGTCTGGCATCGTAAATCTAAATAGAGTGTGGGTAACTTTAATATAGCCGTTCTTCGCGATCGCACGATTGCACCAATTGAAGGGCAATCGCATTTAATCTTAGCTATCATAAAAAGCTAGGATAAATCGTTCAATTAAAGCTTTCAATATGCCAACTACTCAACAAAAGACACGAATACCAGGTAAACGATTAATTCTGAGTGCATCGATTCCCGTGTTCCTTGGTTTGGTACTCACACCAAGCGTCAAAGCAAAAGATCTTGAGATACAAGTTGGCATCGTTCAGCGATTTGGCGAAGAAAAGAATGATGAAATAACCCTTTCGAGTACCAAAGAAGATATCCTAACACTGCGTTTTGCCGATCGCAACGGACAAACTCAAACGCTACAAACCGACAAAGTTCAATTGCAAGTCGTCAAGCAACCTTTACAAGCCCTTGCCCTTTCAGAACGAATAGTCCTCGGCAGTTATGCTACCTTTGAGACGGCGGAAGATAGCGCCAATCAATGGAAAGCCAAAGGCATAGAAGTTGAAATAACGCAACCGGAACGCTGGGAAGTTTGGGCAAAACGAGATGTGTATGAAACTCCTTTATTGCGTCGTTTTCTGTTGCAGAGTCTCAAAGCGCAAGGATTCGACCAAGCGCTTCTAGAATCGGAAATACTTTCTCAAACCTTACAACCGACTTTTACAGTTAACGGCAAGCGTTATTCCCAGAATAATCTAGAGATTAGTGCTGGTAGTAAGCTCATTCAAGTAGGTTTGGAAAACAATTCATCTCGCGTTTATGGCGGAAGTTTGAGACTTCAGCCAAATTCTTATGGAACCTATACCTTGGTCAATCAAGTTTCGATAGAAACTTATTTGCGCGGAGTCGCTTCCTACACGGAAATCGGACAAGGTGCCGCCCGATAATGCGATCGCGGCTCAAACTATCATAGCGAGAACCTACGCTTTACGAAACCTACGACGTTTCCAAGCAGATAACTATCAACTGTGCGCCGATACTCATTGTCAAGTTTATTATGGATTATCGCAGACGAATTCACGAGCCGATCGCGCGATCGCACAAACGAAAGGGCTAGTTTTAACTTACCAAAATGAATTAGTCGATGCTCTCTATTCTTCTACCACAGGCGGCATAACAGCACGTTTTAGCGACGTTTGGAATGGTGAGGAACGACCTTATTTAAAACCCGTTATCGACGCACCCAGACAAGTTTGGAATTTGTCTCAGGAGTCTTTAGCAGATGAAGCTGCGTTTCGTCGTTTTATTAGTATGAGAGATGGATTTAACGAGACGGGACGACAAGTGTTTCGCTGGAATCGCAAAGGAACCCTCAATACGCTGAATGAAGATTTAAAAGAATATCTCACCAAACGCAAACATCCGCTCGCTAATTTTACAACGATTCAACGGATGAAAATTACTAAGCGATCGCCGTCAGGACGCATTTTGAATATGGCGATACAAACCGATAAAGGAATGTTGGAATTACAGAAAAATGAGATTCGCAGTTGCTTTAGCGTTCCCCGCAGCACCTTATTTTACATCGAACCCATGTACGACCCAAATAAGCAATTAACAGGCTATTCTTTTATTGGTGGCGGTTTCGGTCACGGTGTTGGATTGAGTCAATTTGGCTCTTATAATCTAGCAAATTTGGGGTGGTCGCCAGAACAAATTTTGGCATTTTATTACCCAGGAACAACGCTACAACCGCTCAATAATTCAATTGTTTTTTGGAAAGATAGGTGAAAAGGGGATGAGGATTTTTTAGAGAAAAGGGAAAAGGGGAAAGAGAAAATTAATCCAAATCTGAAATCATATAACTATTCAATCGACTTACCAAAGAACAACTAATTAGCAAGTATTCTTAGTGGTTGAAATTCTTCATGAAGTTCTTTGAGTTTTTCTAAAACTTGCCCTTCCATCAACATCGCTTTTGCTTGGGAAAAACCCGCTTTAAGATCCTCGCAAACCCCACACCGCCAAAGATAAAACCCACCATTTAAAACAGCAGCATCCATCAGTTCGCAGGAATTACCTTGTAGAACTGTTTTTATTTGCTCGATCGCCTGTTCGGTCGATTCAAAAGCAACATCTTTGGGATTAAAATCGTAATCGCGAGGATTCAACAACAAACGTTCTAAAGTATGAGGATCGCTAGGGTTTCCCATGCCAATAATGGCAGTACGACTGCAAGCGAGATCGCAACTTCCTTCTAACCCTTTAATCGTTGTATAGTAATTAATTCCCCGCATCGGCAAAGTTGTTTGAAAGCGTTCTTCAGTAGGAGGATGCACAAAACCTGCTATTACATGAACCCTGCCAACACAAGGCGACCAAATCAATTCTGCTGTTGCTAGGGGAGGACGCTTGCCGATTTGGTCGCGATAGGGAACGAGATTATTGGCAGTTGGAAAGTGTTTGGGAAGATAGATAAATCCCAGTCCCGTTTTTTCTAGGAATTGCTGTATTTGGACAAGCGATAAAGCAGCAAAATCCACGCCTAATTTTTGCCAAATTTCAATGAGGGGAACGCCGTATTTTGTAGGCATACAATCCCCGCCGTGCATGATGACGGGTACGCCAACAGCAGCTAAGATAAGAACAGTAATGGGAGTAACGGGAACGGTACGCGATCGCCCGTCGTAAGGAGTTCCTAAAACCGTTGCAGGTTTTTCAAACGGCAAGTTAGTTACGTCGAGTTTTGGCCCGATGCGATCGTAAGCATCTAAAATTCCTGCTAATTCATCTGGTGTTGGGCGCTTGATTCGGTGGGCAATGAGAAATGCTCCAATTTGGGCGGGAGTTGCTTCTTCTTGCAACATCATCTGCATCGCTATTTCTGCTTCTTGGCGAGTTAGATTTTCTCCGGTATGGACTCCGCTACCAATTTTTTTAAGTAAATCTCTAAAAATATTGCTCATATTGAATTATGAATTATGAAGGCTGAATTATGAAAGCATCATAGAATTTAGTGGCTCAAAACCCAATTTCAGAATACAGGAGTTCAGGGGTGCATTCGTAAAATTACTTTCGACTTTCGACTTCCAAGTTGATAACTGGTCACTGGTGAGGCAGTCCGCAAAAAGGCGGTTTCCGCCCTTGGAGGAACTGCCGAACCCGAAGGGTCACTGGTCACTGAACTAGGGACTAGGAACTAATAATTGTTTTCCGTTGGTTGATAAGTGAGAGTTGGGGACTTGTCTTAATTGTCGAACTAAATGGCAAAAGTGGGCAATAGGCGGAATTTGTAAGCGATCGCTCGTCGTCACTAAAACCACTTGACGAGTTAAGCTACTTTTTAATTTTCCATTAACAGAAGCGATTGGGGCAGAGTCAGGAGGAGGGGCGATCGGACGCACGGCCAAGGTAGGATCTTGAAAGGCTTCTACCAAAGCGCCTTTGGGAAGCAGGGCAATAATTTCTCCTTGGCGTATAACTCCTCGAAAAGCATCGAGGGTGTTTAATTCCATTACAGCTTTGAGGGTAGCATTTTGGCGAGAAAACCACTCTTGAACTAACCGCTGCATTCCATAACCATCTTTAAAAACTACTTGCGGATAATGAACTAATTCCGACCAAGGAACGCAATCGTATTGCGTGAGAGGATGGTTCGCTGACATTAAAATCTCAATGTCTTCTTCATAGAGAATTTCAACGATTACTTCTGGCGAGGAAGTTAAAAAGCGATTATTCATCACGATCGCGACATCGACTAAACCATCTCGCAAGACTTTGAGGGCGCGATCGCTTCCTAATGCCGTTACCCGTAGCTGAACTTCTGGATTATCTCGGCAAAAGCGTTGTAAGATTGGCGGCAAATAATAGGAACAGACAGAATGAATTGCTGCTACGCAGAGTTCTGGCTGTTTTCCGGCTTGTAAATCGGCGATTTCACCAGAAATTGTCTCCCATTCGTGACAAATTTTTCGAGCGCGAGGCAATAATTTTTCCCCTGCTAGGGTTAATTTCGCTTGAGAGGTGCGATGAAATAAAGGCAATCCCAAATCCTGTTCTAAGGACTGAATCTGACGGCTAATTGTGGACTGAGTTACTCCACATTTGTGTGCGGCTTGTCCAAAATTCCCTATTTCCGCAACTGTTAAAAAAGCCTGCAACTGCTCGATCCGCATTATTTCGCTTGGTTTATTCGCATAATGTCATAGTTTTTTGAAGATAGCGGATTTGTCACTTTAGTTCGGTAGAAATTGATACAGTGGTGGCTCGCAATTATTGCTTGAAATTAACGCAAAGGTCTTTGCAATTGTTCTTGCAACGGTTGTTCGGAATTAATCATTAAACCTAAAGATCTCGACCTGGGAAGGGGTTGATTCTCAGAAAAAGATAAAGAAGGCAATAAAACCCAACGACTCCTTACAGGTAAGGAGTCTAGAGAGGAAGCAGTTTGCGTCAGCCAGATTAAAGAGAAATTCGGGCGATCGCTGCTCGTTTGTTCTTCAAATCCTACAGCAGCGAGGGTTTCTAAAACAACGCGATTGCCATGTACCAATCCTGTCTTGGCAGTCCACAGCTTGACTTCTAACTGGCAGCGACTAGCATAAAAGTATAGCGATGCAGCCGCAATGACTGCTCGCTCAAACGTTTCGCTATCCCATTTAGACGCGCTATCGAGAGCGATAATTACTTCTTGTTCTCCCGTGATGGTTTCGAGTTCGCGCATTTGAAATTCATCAAAACGAGCGCTAGTACGCCAGTGAATCAAACGCATCGGATCGCCGTAACGATAAGGACGTAGGGATCTCGTCACGCCTTCATTAGCGGCTTGATAGCGGCGATCGCTTTGCAATTTAAGACTATCATCTTGTCCGATAGTATCGACGAGCGGACAAGATGATAGGGGCAGGACTTGTGGATAAATAATGGCTTTGGCGGGGACTTCTTGGCTGCGGCGACACCAAAACAATCCCAACGGCGTTCCCGTTTTTAAGTTTACTTCATGCCATCGATAAATCCCTCGTTGCTTGGCACTGACGTAATTTATCCAGCGATGAACGCTTTGAGGGGGAATTGCTTCGATCGCGTTTTTTTTTGGGTGGCGACAAGACGTAGGGAACGAGATCCCAAACTTGCAGTAATGTTTTAGGATTGTTGCTTAAATTTTCGATTTCTAACTCAATGGTTATCTCATCTCCCGCACTCACGGGAGCAATAGGTAAGCGACGCACTTTAAGCTGACGCAGCGATCTCGCGGGTAAAATAGCACCTATGGCCAACAGCGCAAAAATTGTACCGCTAATTACATACAGCCAACCTGCCATCGTATTAGTAGCTGCTCCAAATAAGCATAAGGCAATTCCTCCCAACACGCCAGCACTATAAGCAGGCGTTACCCAACGAGTTTCTAGCCATTTAGTTATTTTCTTCATCGGCGCGTTTTAGAATTTTTAAAGGGAAAAGGCAACAGGCAGCAGGAAGATCGAGAGCAAGAGGGACAAGGAAGACAAGGAGGGAGTTATACATAAGTCTTGTTTTCCCGAACTCTATTTCATATTCCCTATTCCCTATTCCCTATTGCCTTAATGTTAAACTTTGAACTTTTCAAAATGCTATCTTCAACACGCGCGATCGCGCTCATAATACTATCTTTGCGATCGTCTAATAAGGAAGCTTTAACTTCTTGTAAATATTCTAAGATGGCTTCTCGTAAAATCGGTCGCTCGATTTGTACGGTATGGTGATAATCCCATAAATCCCAGATAATAATTCCTACGCCCACAATCGGATCGATTAATTGTGCGCCTACTTGAGTTGCAACTGCACCGCCTGTTTTTGCTGCTATTTTAGCGCTTGCTTTTCCAACCGCAGACGCAACTACTTTACTCCCTATTTTGGTAACTGCTGGGATTGTTATTTTAGCCAATAGGTAAGTGCTTCCGCCGACTAAAACTTTCATCGATAGGTTAGAAATATTGCCTTCTGTGTCGGTAATCGTAATGGCAATATCGTCGAGATAGCGTTCCCATTGTCCTTGGGGAATCTTGTAGCTGCTTTGAATAGAAGAAAGATGATTTTTGAGATCGTTGAGATACAATTGTGTCGTTTCTCTGGTAATTCTTTCGAGTTTGAGTTGAGCAATTTTTGGTCTGAGAACTCGTTTAGCAAATTCGCTTTCAAAGGTTTCGGTTAACTTCTCGTTAATCGCTTCATTAGGAGAAGAACGATGGGGATCTACCCAATGAGCTATCGTTGAAAATCCCCAAATAAAAGGAGTGCTAAACTCCATTTTCTTTTGAGTAAAGTAATCAAAATACCAAGGCAAAAAACTGGTATCAACGCGAATCATTAATTCATCTAGCCATTTATCTAATTCTTCTGATGCCTTATTTTGTGCGTGAGTTCGAGCTTCTTGAATTGCATTGACGATTTCGCGATCGAGATTATTGGTTTGCGGAATGACGCGATCGATAATTACAATAGATTCATCTTTTGAGATTAACCTTTGTGGCATGGGCGATCGCGAAATTAAAAAGTTTCCCAACAAAGGAACGGCTACCAAACAAATAACTAAAATCCAAATTAAAAGGCGTTATCGTTTTAATCAATTGAGTCCAAGCTTGAAGGCGATTTGTTTTTCTGCATAGGTCGGACTTGGTTTGATTTCTGGGTTTAATATTTTATTATTTCGATCGAGGTTCATATTTTTATATGTTGGTTTTAATCTTTATAGGTTTTACCTATTAATCCAAACTTTATAGCATTTTTTATTGATAGCGTTTCTCAAATCAGTAAGTTACATTGAATTACTGGTTTTGTATCTTATCTATATGAGAATTGCTATAAAATAGGAATTACGTCTAATTTCTGCCATCAAAAACTAATTGCCGAGCGCCTGCATTTTTGAACTTTTTAATTTGTTTTAGTAGTAAGGAAACTTAAATGGAAGCCACCTTTGGAGCGGGATGTTTTTGGAATGTTGAGGATGCTTTTCGGAAAATCAAAGGAGTAATTGCAACCTCAGTTGGTTATATGGGAGGACATTTTCCTAATCCCAGCTATTTAGATGTTTTATCAAGGATAACAGGTCATGCAGAGGTAGTACGGGTTGAATACGAGCCAACACAAATAAGCTATGAAGCGCTTTTAGAAGTTTTCTGGTCGATTCACGACCCAACTCAGTTTAACCGACAAGGCTCCGATCGCGGCGAACAATATCGCTCCGTTATTTTTTGTCATAATAACGAGCAAGAAAAGTTAGCAAGGCAGTCTAAGCAACAACTTCAGCAATCCGGTCGCTATGGCAAAACAATTGTTACTCAGATTGAAAGCGCGAGTGAATACTACCTAGCCGATGAATCGCATCAGCAATATTTAGAGAAGAAAAGACAAAAAATAAAGATTTAAACGCTATGTATTCCTTTGTAGCAGGTTTCCCGCGTTTTGAGTGACGCAGATTCTCTAGTATGCCAAAATGAAGTGATAGTATGACCAGAAAGTATTAAGCCGAACAATACTATCCTCAACTTACTATTTAAAGGCAGCCCTATGCCCAAAACCAAACTCAAATTCAAGAAACAATCTAAAACATCTCAGTTCGCCAATAGGTTATTTGAGGATCTCGATGGTGTGAAAGAGGCTAAACCTCTCGACCTTAAAGAGAGATTAGCTCAGAAACGCCAAGCGAGAGATGTTCGGCGAAAAATATTTTCGGTTTTGGGGATATCATTCGTTTTTGCGATTCTGGTAGCTCTACCGCTAGGAATCGCAGTCAATCCAAGGGTAGGAGGCTCGGTTGCTATCGGCTTTCCTGTTTTGCTTTTGTGCTTTAACTATCCTCGGACAGCGCTTTGGGTATTCTTAATTTATATGCCTTTTAACGGAACCATTACTTACTGGATAGGGCAAGGGAATGCACTCTTTCAGTTAAGTAAAGATGCCTTTTTATTTACCTGCTCTTTTGGGTTTGGTTCTTGAGTGTAGGCGAAGAAAATTGCCAATTCTAATTCCCAAAAAACTACTCCCCAGTTTAGGAATTTTAATATTTTGCGCTCTGTTGACGCTATTATTCGCCAACGGATGGCAGCAAACTCTGCCGCTTTGTTCGCAGGTGCCAGAAGCAGAAAGATTTTTGCGAGACGGAGCAGGAAATTTACTTCTAGATGCGAACGGAATCATCATTAGAAGGCCTTGTACAGATGGAGGAATGCCTGTTTTACAAGGAATTTTAGGTCTTAAAGTTTTATTAGGTTACATTCCGCTAATTTTTTGTACGCACTATTTAATTCAAGACAAGAAACGGTTGCTTTTGCTCGGACGCATTCTCGTGATAATTGCCCTTGTTTGTTGTTCTTTAGCGTTGGTGCAATACTGGATGCTAAAAACGGGCAGATGTGTTGGAACTAGAGAGATGGCAGGAGTCGATCTTTTCAAACCTAACTTAGATGCTAAATGTCTTGTAGGCGGCGCTGTACTTTATAGTCCAGAACAAGGACAAATTCGCTTACCTGGAACTTTTGTATCTCCTTGGCATTGGGCTTGGTTTTTAGTTGCGAATGCAGCTATATGCTTTGCGACATCATTTAGCGATACTTCTTTATTCTGGCGAACCACTGGTTTAGTGGGGATGGGAATGGTATTCGTTAATGCCGTCATCTGCGGTCAACGACTGGCCCTTGCCTTAGTACCTGCCGTAATTATCGTTTTGTTAATTCTCACCGGACAAATTGCCAATTTAAAACGATTTATTCCGATTGGGCTGGGTCTTAGTCTCGTTCTTTTCGTGGCTTTTTCTTTCATTAATCCAGACTTTGTTCAACAGAGAATCGATAGTTTTGTGAATCGTTGGAATCAAGCCCCTCCTTATGCCTTCATCCAAACTCAGTTTGAGTTTGCACTAGAACAGCAAAAGGGATTTTTGGGTAGAGGAGTCGGGAAAGCAACGAACTCCACTCGCGTCTTTGGGTCGGTGTCTTTAGTGGAAACTTTTCATCCTAAACTGCTGTTTGAGATGGGATTTCCCGGATTGATTGCGTTTATGGCTTTTATCACTCACTTAACGATATTGTGTTTTAAAAGTTATCGTTCGGTAAAAGATCGCGCTTTGCGAAGTTTTGGCTCTAGTTTATGGGTGTTTATGCTAATTATCGGCTATTTTCCTTATTGGTATCCTCTGGATACCGACCCCGTAGCCGTCTATTACTGGTTGTTTGCTGGGGTGGTTTTAAAACTGTCGGATATCGACAAGCAAGAACAAGAGAAACTAAAAGCCTCTCAAGGCAATTCTAAGAATAAGCGATCGCCCCTCAAGAAAAAGAAATTTGTGGTAGCTTCTAGTTAAAGAAAGACAAGGAGTACAAGTGAAGTGTTGAGAGACAAGGGAAAATATTAACTATTTTCTTACCAATCTCCTAATTTTCATAATTCACGCCTAATGTGAATTAGAAGTTGAAACTCCCATAATTTCGTTACTCGGTCAATGGAAGCGCTCTTCAAAGTCATTTTGAAACCTCCCTGACACAAGTATGAATACTAATTTCACATTAGACGTAATTCATAATTCATAATTCATAATTCATAATTTATATGACTTTGCCTCTCATCTCCGTCATCGTTCCTACTTACAGGCGCGAAGAACCTCTCAAAGAAACCTTAGAAGACGTTCTCAAACAAGATTATCCCAACTTTGAAGTTTTGGTTATCGATCAAACACTAACTCACGAACCAGAAATCCAATCTTATTTAGAAAAATTAGCAAAAACGGGGAAAATTAGCTGGTTTCGCGTTAATTGGGCGAGTCTACCGGGGGCAAGAAATTATGGAGTACGGCGATCGCGCGGAGAAATTATTCTTTTTATCGATGACGATGTTAAACTGCCAGAAAGCTATCTACAAGCTCACGCTCGCAACTATCAAGAACGTCCCGAAGTTGGGGCGGTAGCGGGACGAGTTTTCGATCGCATGAAATTAGCCGATTCTCAAAAGATAGTCACAGGATCGCCCTACAGCATCGAATATTTGCCTCCAGAAGCAATGGACCCTGGTATTGCTTGGTATCACATCGATTTAGTTCATACGGTGAAGCCACAGCGCGTTATCTCGACCAGAGGCTGCAATATGTCCTACCGACGAGACATATTTACAAAACATGGCATCTGGTTTGACGAACGTTTTCGGGGGAGTGCGGTGCGCGAGGAGTCCGATTTTTGTTTGCACTTGCGACAAACAGGATATCAAATTTGGTACGACCCAGAAGCCTACCTGGTACATTTGGGAGAGGAAACAGGAGGCTGTCACGATATTAATACGCGATCGCTCAAATACCAACTCACTTTCTATCACAACCATTTCCTAATGGCGCTCAAAAATCTTACTCCAGGACAGCAATTGCGCCTCTACGCTAAGTTATTTGACTGTCACGTTTTGGGCAATCCTCCCTGCAATAAAGGCGGGAGTCTTATCAAAATTGTTTCTCGCGGTCTTTTCTATAGCTTAGGCTTCCTCGATGCTTGTAGCACCTTGGTTAAATCGCTTTGGCAAGACGGACAGATCTATACTCGTCAAGATACAGAAGCAGTAACCATACTAGTCGCACGAGAAGAGGAAGTAAAAGTTTAATTTTTAAGTTCTGATGAATGAAATAGTCATCCGTGCTTTTGAGATGTCAGACTGGGAAGATATCGCCGAACTCTGGTTATCCCCTAATTGTCATTGGGGAACCCTGCAAATGCCTTATCCATCTCGCGATGACATTAAAAAGAAATTAGAAAATCCCCATCCAGGAATCTATCGATTAGTTGCAACGGTTAACGAGAATAAAAAAAGTTGTTGGAATGGCAAGTTTGCATACAAACCAAGGTCGTCGCGCACACGTTGCAGGGTTGGGAATGTTGGTTCGAGATGATTATCAACATCAGGGAATCGGTTCGAGATTATCTTAATGGAGCAAGAAGACCCTCGGCACAGCGCCAGCTTGCCGACGGGGACGGCGCTTTATATGACGAGGAAACCTCGTCATCCGCGCCTCATGAATTGCGACCAAGAAATAAACGCGAAGCACAACTAAGAATAAGTGTCTAGTTTCCTAATAAAATCTCTAACTAATTCAGACATAGTTAGCTGCATTCTAGCTGAATACTCAGCTAACGCCTGATACTCTTTTTCAGTCATTAATACTTGTAATCTTTTTTCTCTAATAGGTCTTACCATACATATAAAAGATGCTACTATGTGAGTATAGCAAATGAGGTCGGTATGTTTGTTCTAGAGTATAAAATCAAAGCCAATAAATCTCAGCAAATCAAAATAGAAGAAGCTATCAGGACTGTGCAATTTGTTCGTAACAAGTGCCTAAGATTTTGGATAGACTCACTCCCGAAGGCGAGACTTAAATGCTTTGATTTAAACAAACACTCGACTCAGTTAAGAGAAGAGTTTGAGTTTGTTAAGAACCTGAATTCAATGGCTGTCCAAGCATCTGCTGAAAGAGCTTGGGAAGCTATTTCTAGATTCTTTGATAACTGTAAAAAAAGTAGAGACGCGAAATTTCGCGTCTTTACTGAGAAGAAAGGATACCCGACTTTTCAGAAAGACAACCGTTCAGTTGAGTACAAAATTAGCGGTTGGAAACTTCACCCTACTAAAAGAAGAATTACTTTTACTGACAAAATTAGTATTGGGGAAGTCAAACTTTTAGGAAAATGGGATGTTCATTCTTTAAGCGTTAAATTAATCAAACGAGTAAGAATTGTCCGTCGTGCAGACGGCTATTACTGTCAGTTCTGTATTGATACGGAAAACAGTAACTCTTTACCGTCTACAGGCAATTCTATTGGAATTGATGTAGGTCAGAAAGTTTTCTATGCCGACTCGAATGGTAGTTTTGAAGAGAACCCGCGTTTTCTTAAAACTGCTAATTCTAGAATTAGATTAAACCAAAAAAGTTTAAGTAGAAAAGAGAAAAAATCGGCTAACAGAATTCAAGCAAGAAAACGACTAGCTAAGACGCATTTAAGAGTAAGTAGGCAACGAGAAGAGTACGCTAAGAGACTAGCACTCCGTTTGTGCCAATTTAACGATTTGGTCGCCCACGAAAACTTAAATATTAAGGGGTTAGCTAGAGGTCGCAATGCTAAATCTGTTAATGATGTTGCTTGGGGTCTTTTCTTTAAGTGGTTGAGCTATTTTGGGATTAAGTACGGTAGACAGATAGTTGCTGTCAACCCGTACAATACTTCTCAAATGTGTAGTAGCTGTGGAACGCTTGTTCCTAAAACTCTTGAAGTTAGAACCCATATCTGCGGTTGTGGACTAGTGCTAGACCGCGATACTAATGCCGCGATTAACATTTTAAAACTAGCTACCGAGGGGCACTCGGAATGTAAAGCTTACGGAGTTGGAGCCACTACTCAGCTTGGCGAGAGCCTGGTTGAGCAAGTTCTGATGTTGAGGTAAGAATCCTCCAGTACAGCGACGTAAGGAGCTTACTGGTGGGAGTGTCAAACAGACAATACTACTGCAATTCACCTTTATAAAAAATATGGCTTTGCGATCGAAGGAACCTTGAAAAAGTATGCCTTTCGAGATGGAATATATATTGATGCTTATACAATGGCAAAAGTTATTGAATAAAAATAATGAAAATTCTCGTAGCGAGTCATACTTATATTGTCGATCTTAACTGCGAAAAACTTAGAGTTTTAGCACATTTAGAGCCAGATATTGAAGTCACTGTAATCGTTCCCAAACGCTGGCGACCTGGCGGCGTTCAGAATAAACTCATTGAAACAAAAGCTTGGAGTGATGGAAGCTTTCGCGTCGTACCAATATCTAATTTTAGTCAAAATAATCAAGGATTGCTAACTTTTGGTAGCGATTTAATCGCTTTATTACAACAGTTTAAACCGCAAATTATTCAAGTCGAACAAGGTTCTAAATCTTTTGCTTATGCTGAATTCATTACCTTAAATCATCTCCTAAGATTGAAAGCCAAGAATATTTTCTTTACTTGGTGGAACTTACCTTATCAATCTAAATTTCCCGTTTCAGTTTTAGAAAATTATAATTTGAGCAATACAGATGGTTTGATTGCAGGCAATCAAGATGCTGCCGATATCTTGCGCGATCGCGGCTATCAAAAAGCTGTTACAGTCATGCCACAATTAGGCGTAGACGAACAGTTATTCTCTCCTCGCCAACAACCAGAATTAGCCACTCAATTAGGAATTAAATTCGATGAATTTGTGATAGGTTTTGTCGGACGTTTTGTATCTGAAAAAGGAATTTTAACGTTAATTAAAGCTTTGAATGGGTTAAAGAAATTAAATTGGAAATTACTTTTACTCGGACGAGGCACTCTTAAAGAAACTATTCTTGAGGAAGCTAATAAAACCGGAATTCAAGATAGATTAATGTTGATAGAAAGCGTTCCTCATGATGAAGTAGCTCGCTATATTAATCTGATGAATGTTTTAGTTTTACCATCCGAAACGACTTACCAATTTAAAACTTTAACGGCGGCTGGTTGGAAAGAACAATTCGGTCACGTTTTAATCGAGGCGATGGCTTGTCAAGTTCCAGTAATTGGTTCGGATTCGGGTGAAATTCCTAATGTTATCGACAATGCGGGTTTAGTCTTCGGTGAAGGCAATGCCGATGCCTTACAAAAGTGCTTGCAGCAGTTAATAGAAAAACCAGAATTTGCCAGACAATTAGGTCAAAAAGGCTATGAAAGGGTCATAGAAAAATACACGAATAAAGCTTTAGCCAAACAGCAACTAAGTTTTTATAAAGAATTATTATCTAGCAACTCTCTTTTGAAGAATTTAACTTAAGAAAAAAGATGAATTGTTAAGCCAGCTAGCGATCGCTTATACAAACCTATCGTATTTGTGATAAACTAAATCTGCCGCAATAAATACAACAAAAAATTTTTAATTACTCCTAGAGGTTAATAGTAATTTTTATCGATTGTAAGATAAATTACAATTCTGACATTGATTTAACTAAACAAAACTTGAGGAAGTAATTAAGTACAATAACTCAAGCGCTAAATACTATAATTGGCATTTCCCAAGCTTGTTCGCATTCCCTTTACGGAATTCTTGGGAAAATTAAAGCAACAAGGTAAGATTACATACGATCGCGATCGGCATATTATAATATTCTTTCAGGATTAAAACGAATTTTCTCCCATCTTGAGTTCTTTTTTGGAATGTTTTAATTGTTTCCAAAGTGTTTTAATTTTTTGATAGGCTTCCTCAGCAGTCAGTTTTCCGGCTGTTTGTAAGTTACAGATGTAGCTAATTTGTTGGGAAAATTCCTGAAGATTGGCGTTAAAAACCAGCTTGTCTGGCTTAAAATTTCCGTAGTAGCGCGATCGCGGAGACAAAAACTCTTGTCGATTCATCGTTTTGTCAATCTATTTTAACTCTCGTACAAAAATAACTAATTTGCTCTAGCAATTACTTCTGTCTGCTGTCTGAACCTATCTTGTTACTTTGTATACAAAAACTGATACTGAAAAAAGCGATCGCTTTGTCTTTTAGAATTTGTATGGTGCGATCGCTGACCCAGAATTTTGTATTATTTTGTCGCTTATGAATATTAAAACGATCTCGACTACGCCATTTAACGACCAGAAACCAGGTACTTCAGGACTGCGCAAATCGGTCAAAGTTTTCCAGTCGCCTCACTACCTAGAAAACTTCGTTCAGTCTATTTTCGATACGCTACAGTGCGAAAATAAAACCCTTGTTGTCGGTGGTGACGGTCGCTATTACAATCGTCAAGCCATTCAAACTATTCTGAAAATGGCAGCAGCTAACGGCGTAGGACGGATGTTAGTCGGTCAGGGGGGAATTTTATCAACCCCGGCTGCATCCTGCGTCATTCGCGAAAATCAAGCCTTTGGGGGAATTGTTCTGTCGGCCAGTCACAACCCTGGCGGCCCAGACGGCGATTTTGGTATCAAATATAACGTAACCAATGGCGGCCCCGCACCAGAAAAAATCACCGATGCTATTTACGATCGCACCAAAACCATCGATTCTTACAAAATACTAGAAGCTGCCGATCTCGATCTCGATCGCCCAGGGTCTTTTAAGCTGGCGATGATGGACGTAGAAGTCATCGATCCCGTCGTCCCTTATATCAAGTTAATGGAATCTTTGTTCGATTTCGATCGCATTAAAGACCTTTTAACCTCTGGCAAATTTAGGATGTGCATGGATTCTCTCCATGCCGTAACGGGATCTTACGCCCACGCAATTTTTGAGCAACGTTTGGGCGCACCTGCCGGAACCGTACAAAATGGCATTCCCCTAGAAGATTTTGGCGGCGGTCATCCCGATCCCAATTTAGTTTACGCTCATGACTTGGTAGAAGTTCTCTATGGGGAGAATGCGCCCGATTTTGGGGCAGCATCCGATGGAGATGGCGATCGCAATATGATTTTAGGTCGTCATTTCTTCGTTACGCCCAGCGATAGTTTAGCTGTTCTTACTGCTAACGCGCATCTAGTTCCTGGATATAAAGACGGATTGGCGGGGGTTGCCCGTTCCATGCCGACTAGTGCGGCCTGCGATCGCGTTGCCGAAAAACTCGGTATCGATTGCTACGAAACGCCGACGGGTTGGAAGTTCTTTGGTAACTTGCTAGATGCCAACAAAGCAACACTGTGCGGCGAAGAAAGCTTCGGGACGGGTTCCAATCACGTCCGCGAAAAAGATGGTTTGTGGGCGGTATTATTCTGGCTCAACATCTTAGCAGTACGCGGCGAATCAGTCGAACAAATCGTTCGCACGCACTGGCAAACCTACGGTCGCAATTTCTATTCCCGTCACGATTACGAAGAAGTAGATGCCGCCCGCGCTAATGAAATGGTAGAACGTTTGCGATCGCTTTTGCCCAATCTCAAAGGTCAGCAATTCGGTAACTATCAAGTCGCCTACAGCGACGACTTCAGCTATACCGATCCTGTCGATGGTAGCGTCAGTCAAAAACAAGGCATTCGCATCGGTTTCACAGACGGTTCTCGCATCGTCTTCCGCCTCTCTGGGACGGGAACCAAAGGCGCAACCTTGCGACTTTATCTAGAAAGTTACGAACCCGATGCCAGCAAGCACGATCGCGATACGCAAGAAGCCTTAGCGCCATTAATTGCGATCGGCGAAGAAATTGCCCAAATTCGCAAGTTTACCGACCGAGAAGCCCCAACTGTTATTACATAGATACGACTGTAGGGGCGCAAGGTTTGCCTCCTGGAGAAATGCAAGGAGATTTCATTTGTTGCATAACCCGCCCCTGTAATCAATTTCCCGGCTAACATTATCGAGTCGGTTTAAACTGAGATCTTGCACTCTTCGCAATAGCCGCCGGGGAATCAATTCCCCGGCTCATATATCAAGTCTATTAAAATGAACTGAAATGCTTAACCAGTCATATGAAGAGGATTTTATATATAAGGCAGCAATTGTAATCGTTAGCCTGGTTAGGGAGAAGAAGTTAGCTGTTCGGGTTCGATCTTTTGTGATGGCGGAATTCCTTGAAGTGAAATTAACGCCTCCATTACCGATTTAGCGACGGGGGCGGCAACAGTAGAACCAAATGTATTGCCGCCTTTCGGTTCGTCCACGACGACCAAAACTACGTAACGGGGAGCTTCAACGGGTAAAATCGCGACAAAACTCGTAATTTTTGCCCCAGGAATATATCCTCCCGTCGCGCCTGCTTTTTGTGCCGTTCCCGTTTTGCCGCCAATGCGATAGCCTGGGATTTTTGCGGGTTTGCCCGTTCCTTTAGCAACCACGGTTTCCATCATTTCAACCACTGCTTGACTTGTCTGGGGAGAGAAAACGGTTTTGTTGGTAAATGTGGGTTTCCAGTGGAATTGTCCTTTGGTATCGACTAATCCTTTAACGACGTGGGGAGTCACTAATTTACCGCCATTGGCGAGGGCCGCTTGTAATTGCACTAATTTCATGGGAGTGAGAGAAAAGCCTTGACCGAAAGAAGCAGTTGCAGATTCGATCGCTTTAGCGGTAAATTCTTCTTTGCTTTTTAAGTGTCCTGCTGCATCGCCAGGAAGATCGATGCCGATTTTTTCTGCTATTCCTAGGTTTTTCAGGTCTTGGTAATAATCTTTCCGGTTAAGTCGGCTCATCATTTGAACCATCGCAATGTTGCTGGAGGTTTGTAAGACTCTAGCCAAACTTAGAGAACCATTTTTTTCTCTGGTTGCATTAAAAATATTCCAGCCATCAACGGTAATAGAACCGTCATCATAAAAGTAAGTATTGGGTTGAATAGCGCCCGCTTCGAGCGCGATCGCGATATTAATGGGTTTAAAGGTCGAACCGGGTTCGTAGAGGTCGGCAACCGTCCAATTTTTAAATAATTCGACGTTATATTCTTGGTAGCGGTTGGGATTGTAAGTCGGTTCGCAAACCAGACTCAATAGAGAACCATCGGTTGCATCCATGACGATGACTGCACCGCGTTTGGCATTGTATTTTGCCAATTGTTGTTTTAAAGAAGATCGTGCGGCGCGTTGCAAGCGAAGATCGAGGGTAAGTTGCAATTGCAAGCGATCGAAGTTTAAGTTTTTTTGGGGCAGAGAGGCGGGTATAATCGTTCCTTGGCCATCGCGTCGGATGGGGAATTGCAAAGAGTCTCGCTTTATTAAATTGCGCTGACTGCTTTCGACTCCTGCCTGACCTTTATAGTCGCGATCTACGTAACCAATGGCTTCTGCGATCGCTTCTTGTTGGGGATAAAAACGAGAATACTTTTCGTTGAGTTCTATGCCATCAAAGCGCAGTTGGCGTATTTGTTCGGCGGTATCTTCTGGTAAGTCAGCAGCAATAAGAATTCCCGTATCTCGCTTGTTAAATTGTTCTAGCAATTCTTGCGGCGTGCGATCGCTTAAAATTTGAGCAAGATTTTTGGCAATTTCTTCTTTTGAGAGGCTAAAGAGTTTAGGATGAACGAAAAGCGCATAAACTAGGCGATCGGTAGCGAGAACGTTTCCTTGACTATCGATTATCGAACGTCGAGGAATATAAGGTTTCACGCCGATTGTCTGCTGCTGTTTGGCTTTTTGTTGCAGTTCGCTCGCCTGAAGTATTTGTAACTGATACAACCTCCATCCTAAGCCAAGACTAGCTACTACCATTACTGCCCAAACAATTAATAATCTTAATAAAGGTAATTTAGGCGGTTTGGGTTGAGTTTTTGGTTTGGTATTATTTGTACGAGAAAAGCGATCCGACGAGGATTTTTTTTGGGGACAAATTTTTTCGAGAGCGCGACCTAGCTCTAGAGAACGAAAGTTTGGAGGTAAAATCAGTCATTTGTTATTGGTGGTTTTTATTAGTTATTAGTTATTGGCTTTTCCAACTAACTAGTAACCCCCAGCGAATAAAACGCGATTTAATAAGCTAAAGGAGTATTTCCAACAATGGGCTTGTTTTCAGCAGTAGTTGTTTTTTGCGGTTGGCTCAGTGGAGATACCGAACTCGGCGATAAAAAGATAACTTGTGCTGGGTTAAGCTTAGCTAGACCTGTTTCCGGTCTTTCAGCTTGTTGGGCAAGCTGGTTTTTGAGGCTTTCGCTCATCGCTGTAAGATGACGTTCGTGGCGTTGTAAAGTTTCTAATTTTCTCGATTCCTGGCTCCAAAGTCTGGGAACACATACGCTCCAAGCATAAAGTCCCAAGGCGGAAGCTACCAAACAAAAAGCAATTCCCGATGAAATTTTTTGTAATGTCAGCAGCGATCTAGCTCTTTGCGATAATTGACGAGAGCGTAGGGGAAGTTGTTTAACTTTTGATTCCGATATCGAACGAGCGTTTCTTGACGAATTAATCGGTTTTTTGGCATCAGAGATGCGTTTGCGTTGGGTTGTAGAGGAAGCGATAGACATATACAAGTTTGCGTTCTATAACGACTGTTTTAGGGGCATTATAACTGCCCAGAACTCAATTAAAAATCTCAACTGAGTCAATCGCTTTGATTGGTAATAATAAATTAAGGTTCCATTGTCTTCACACATCGCGCGAGCAAGATGCTCGCACTACCTTTTGTTTAATTCTGTATATCTCTTATTCAATTCGCGATCGCAAGCCTATCATTTCCGCTCGTTCAAACATTTCTCTTATACTTTTTGTTGTGTCTTCTTGAGGAAATAGCTCTCGATCCCGTCAGCAGTTGCAAACTAATAAAATAAGTTGCGATCGCGCCTATCGTTCCCACCGCCAAAGAGCCGATAAAAAGTTTGGTCAAAAATACTGAACCTAATTCCATGAAAGATTGCCAGTTGCGATCGAAAATATTCTGCGTAACTGTAGAGTTATCCCAGCCTAAAATTAATTTTCCTATTTGATAATTAAACGCAAAAATTGGTACGGAAGTTAGTGGATTGCTTACCCAAGTTCCCGCCGCAGCAGCAAATTTATTTCCTCTGACGATTATTGCTAAAAGAACACCAAAAATAATTTGAAAACCAAAGATAGGAAAGCTCCCTGCAAAAATCCCAACCGCTAGCCCTCTAGCAATTTCTGCGGGATGTCCTCGCAAGCGTATAAGTCTCAAATACCAATAACGCCAAGACTTTAATAGCCAATGTTTTTGGCGTTTAAATTTAGGAGAATAAGATTTTTTTGAAATAGATGAAACTGAAGATCGAAAATTCTCTTGAGGAAAATTCTCATTCATTAGTTTACTCAACGTTACAATTGCTGCTTCTTCTTATCCTACACAAAAAAATTTTAAATATTGCGATTCGCTATCTATTGAAAATGATTTAGTAATGCGATCGCGATTTTCTCATTCAATTATTCTTATCGAAAAAGCGTAACAGTACCTTTACTCTAATAACCTAAGTTACTAGTTAGAAGTTTCAGCTTTCTCGATCCCCCCTTTTACAGTGACCAGTGACCAGTTATCAGTTACCAGTTAAGTCATTTGGTAACTGCTCACTGATAACTGATAACTGACAAAAGGGGATAATGGGGGATCGATAACCTCAATATTTATAACTAGCAACGTGCGTTAATATTAAATTTGTTTTAAAACATCTATAGCTTGCTGATATAAACTCATATTTCCTTGCTGATAGAATAATTCAGCAGATTTCTGTAAGTCTTGAATGCTACCTTGTCTATCTCCCATCTGATAGCGAACAATACCTCGATTGTAGTAAGCATTAGCATAGTTAGGGTTGAGTTGGAGGGCTTGGTTGTAGTCAGCCAGGGCTAATTCCCATTTTTGTTGGTTGGCGTATAGAAGACCTCGATTGTAATAAGCCGTAGCATCATTGGGATTGAGTTTGAGAGCTTGGTTGTAGTCAGCTAGGAGATCCTTAATTCCCACTTTTTGA
>JAAUUT010000171.1 GCA_012031035.1 Candidatus Altimarinota bacterium
GAGACAACGGGGGACAAGGGGATCAGGGGACGGGGAGACGGGGAGACGGGGAGACAAGGGAGAAACGTTACTTCCACCATCTGCCTTCATAATTCGACTTTCGACTTTCGATTCCGCCGCGCAGAACTTTGTTCGAGCAGCGCGACTTTCGACTTTTACCACGTCTATCATTAAATCGCCAACAACGGTCAATTTATGCTGAAATTTTGAGGGGACTTTGGAGAGAAGAGAAGGTTGTCGGAGGCAAAAGCGATCGATCCAGCGATACCAACGCACGTCCCATTCAGCATAAACTACCGTATGATAACCCAGGCGTTTGCCAATAATAACGGCAAATGCTTGATCTCCACCTAGAAAGATAACGACTCCTTTTTGTGCCAATCCCAGTTTTCATGAGTTTTACCCCTTACTAAGAAAGGAAAAAAATGCTCTGAAGATTGGACGCGATCTACTTCTGGGTAGCTGCGGGCGATCGCGGCTTCTTTTCCCGTTGCGTTAGGGCAAGGAGAGAGTATTATCGAGATACGAACTTGTGCGCGATCGTTGCTCAACGTTTGTCGCAACGCTTTGACGACAGGAAGCACCCAAGTTGTTATTTCTCCAGGACCATTGGCAAGAATCAGCAAATCGACAGGCAACGCAACCATTTTTCTGTTTTAGAATACAAAAATGAGTCTTTGTTAAGTTTACCGACTCAAGGCTATGGGATTGTACTCGCAAGTCATTTTTCCTATATGTTTGGATTGGGCAATGTCCGATGCAACTTTTTCGCACTATCGCCAAGAAGTTTTATCAAACGTATCTGGTGATGTTTTAGAAATTGGTTTTGGGACGGGATTGAATTTATCTTATTACCCGCCTCAGATTCAAAAACTTATAACAGTCGATCCCAATCCTGGCATGAATCGACGAGCAAGAAAACGGATTGAAGAGTCTAATATTATTGTCGATAATCGGGTTTTGAGCGGCGAAGATTTACCTTTTGAAGACGAGAGTTTTGATAGCGTTGTCAGCACTTGGACGTTATGTAGCATTCCTAATGTAGATCGGGCGATCGCTCAAATTTATCGCGTCCTCAAACCTGGGGGAAAATTCTTTTTTATCGAACATGGATTGAGTAACGAACCTAATGTACGAGTTTGGCAAAATCGTTTAACTCCTATCCAAAAAGTTATTGCTGATGGCTGTCATCTCAATCGCAATATTAGGCAAATAGTAAGGATAAGTTTAAGAATTTAACGATTTGAAGCGTTTTATCTGCCCGATACGCCAAAATTTTTGGGTTATATGTATAAAGGGGTGGCGATTAAAGATTGAGTTTTAAAATCTCATAACGTAAAAGTCAACCTTAAAATTCCACAGAACGAGCTTTAGGAAGTTTTCAAATGATGTTTTAATTTGGATGTTATATTCAAACTTGCTGAAAAGCTTCGAGAATTATACGTAAAAATTCTAGATAACTATGCCAAATTAGGTAGTTATACAGAAGAATTCCGTATAATAACCCTATATAAGGTAGTTATACAGAAGAATTCCGTATAATAAATAGTTTGTTCTGGCTGGGATTAAATGTTACTGGCTGGGAACACTAAATCCATCACCAGCCACAACAACACTTCGTTGGAACCGACAACGCACAACGGTTGAGTTGTGCTGCTTCTTTTGGTTGGGACAGTAGTTTGAAAGTTGCTTGTTAGTATTCAGTGCTAAGTTTTAGCCAGACAATTCGTGAGCTTTCAACGGATTAAAGAAAGCGTGTGAACTCCTCTTGAAAGTCGGATAGCCATGTTGGTTCTTTCCAGACTTGCCTTCTCATCCCGTCGAAGTTGCCAAACTTCAATACCTCCTTGCCTTGGAGTATTGTTATAGGCATTCACTCCCACAAATATGAAGTTACCAGACGCATCAAATGTTAAGCCCTGCGGTAGCGTTGCTTCAAACATCCACTCTCCCATTTTGTTCAAGACTCCAGTTTCAGGATCGATTCGATAAAGCCCCAGGGAGGCTTTTGGATTGTAAATAGGATCGGATTTCAGTTTTCCAGTGTTTCGCATACTGCTTGTTACTACAAATTGACCATCTGGACTGATGGCGATCGTCTCTGAAGCCAATCCCCCCTCAGCAACAGCGACGGTAAAGTGTTGAACTTTATCTGCCGGAGTATCCAGTGCAGCAACTTGAATCGTGGTGAGCAATCCCTGATTGACGTTGAAGAAACCTGGTACATCTGGTCCCCACTGGAGATCGCTGGTGATGTAATGACGACCGTCTGGTGTGAATCGACCGAGCATCGGAAACTTGTTGACTCGAACAATGTTTCCCCACTGCCTTAATCCTGAAACAGTACCATCGGCTGCTCGTAGCACTTCATAGAAGATAACCTGGGAGCGAATGTTAAAGTTAACGGCTACATAACGTCCAGAGGGATGCCATTGAACAGACATTGCGCCATCCAGTGGCAAGTCAGGGCGTGGAGTCAATTCTGGAAACTGAAAGGTCTGGGGTGTTCCTGGACGATTGTTGCGAATGGGGACAAAGGTCAACCCATTGGCGAGGTCAAATCCCGTGATAACTGCCAGATCGCCTGATGGATTAATTTGAATTGCCTGAGATTGCTTAGGAATTTCAACTTCGCTTGCGAGGCGGGGTTGATTAGGATTTGTCAGATCGAAGGCTCGGAGTTTGTGTCCCTGTAACAAATCACTTAACTTTGTGGCTTGGGGCGATCGCGGTTGCCAAGTTTCAATCACCATTGCTAACTGACCGTTGGGTGTAACATCCATAACCAGAGGTGGACTAAACACTGAATTAGAGGCTGTAATCGTTGCTTCTGGGCGAGCATTTTGGCTCAAGGGAAGTTTAGCGATCGCCAATGTATCTTGTGTATTGGGGATAGTAGCACCTAAATTGCCGTCTTCGTAAGCTGTTGCCACCATATCGATATCAGAGAGTGCCAGAAGATAACGACCTTGGGGTGTTGCTCCAGTTTGAGCCATTTGGGATGGGCTGGCTTGGCAGGCTAACCCAAATACCAGCGTTAAACCAACCAGAACCAGAAACAACTTTTGCCTCACCCATTGAATTCTCATACTGAATGCTCTATCGATCTTTGCAAGCAACGATTGTAAAAGGCTGTGATAGTATTCTTCAAGTTCATAACACTTATATCGATATGAACAAAAAGCATATTCAAGAGCAGGCAATCAATCTCGCTGATATCGATCTCAATTTACTAGTGGCATTCGATGCGCTGTTGAGTGAGCGATCAGTCAGTGAAGCAGCCTCGCGCCTTGGCTTAACTCAACCCGCGATGAGCAAACGATTGGCTAAACTTCGTCAAATTCTGCGCGATGATATTCTTGTCCGAACTTCAGAAGGAATGCAGCCAACGGAGCGAGCAATGGACTTGGCGGAGCCGATTCAAGCCGCTCTCAGACTGGTTGAATCGGCGCTAGACAGCCATTTTTCTTTTCAGCCCACTCACTCAAATCGAATTTTCCGCATTGCCACTACTGATCTGGTTGCGGTTGTGCTGATTCCAGAACTGATTAGGCGGTTACAGATTTCCGCCCCCAATCTTTCACTTATCCTGCGTGTCCTGCATCGAACTGAGATCGCTGAGGCAATCGATGCTGGAAAAATCGACCTGGCAATCACGCTGCTGCCCGATGCTCCACCCTCAATTAGAAGAATGGCGTTATTTGAGGAGCGATATGTTTGTCTAGTGTCCCAAAATCATCCTCAAATCCGAAACAGCCTAACTCTTGAACAGTACGTTTCTAGTCCGCATATTTTGATTACGTATACAGGGGATTTAAAGGGCGGAATCGATCGAATGCTGGATGACCGAGGGTTAAAGCGCAAAGTCGTTGCCAGTTTTCCCTACCATTTGGCAGCACCATTTATTGTGGCGAGTACGAATTGCATTGTCACGCTTTCTGAGCAAATCGCACGGCTCCATGACTGGTCAGGAGTCAAGATTCTCCCATTGCCGTTTGATTTCACACCCTACTGGGAAACAATGCTGTGGCATCGGCGCGACGATCGCGATCAATCGCACCAGTGGTTGAGGAATGAGATTATTACGATCGCGTCAGAGCTATCAATTGACAAACAGAATCTCAGCTAAAGATCTTAAGAAAGCGTAAGTGTTGCAGCAGCAGCACAACAAGTCGATGAAGCGGACGGTTGAGAGATCTCGATGGGGATAACGAAGTTGCCTGCTGCCGCTTATCTTGGTCGTTAGATTTTTAAGAAATCCACCGCGAAGTGTTGGAGGGCTACTTGCAGCTTACGAGTAGAAAGAAAATACAAAAATGCCGATCGCGAATGGATTTGATATCATTTATCTTTCCATCCAATAGAATTTCTCAAGCTCTGCCTTCATATCTCATATTCAAACTTAAGATTTATTTTTTATATAGTTTCTAAGAAGTCTAATCCAATTTTCCCATAGCATTACCTGCTAACCAAGAAGTTGTCCAAGCGCTTTGAAAATTGAATCCTCCGGTGATCCCATCAATGTCTAAAACTTCTCCAGCAAAATATAAGTTGGGACAGATTTTGCTTTCCATTGTTTTAAAATCAATTTCTTTTAATTTAACCCCGCCACAAGTAACAAATTCTTCTTTAAAAACACCTTTGCCTTGAATTTTGTATTCTCCTTGGGTTAATTCTCGCACCAACTTTTCTAAGGCTTTTTTGGATAATTCTGTCCAAGGAGTTTGTTGGTCTATCCCTACAGAGTTTACGAGTTTCTGCCACAGTCGTTTAGGCAAAGGTAAAGGGGAATAACTATAAATTTTGCGTTTAGGGTTATTCGCTTTAAATTCCAACAAATGTTGCTGTAGAGTTTCTGGATTGTAAGGAGGAATCCAGTTGAGTTTTAAAGACATTTTATAGCGATTTTCGTATAAAATTCTCGCTCCCCATGCTGATAGTTTTAATACCGCAGGGCCGCTCATTCCCCAATGAGTAATTAGTAAAGGCCCAGTTTGTTCTAATAAAGTTTTTTTGTCATCAAGAAGATTTATATAAGCATTTTCTACGCTAACTCCTGCTAAATCTTGTAAGCGAGGATCTTTGATGTTAAAGGTAAAAAGAGAAGGAACGAGAGGTTCGATAGTATGTCCCAATTCTCGTGCGAAACGATAGCCTAGAGGGTTGCTTCCCGTTGCAATCAGCAGGCGATCGCACGACAAGTTTTCTCCAGTTTTTAACGTTATTTTAAACCCTTGTTGAAGTTTTTTGACAGATTTAGCTATGGCATTTGTCCGCAGTTTCACGCCTGTTTTTCTGGCTTCTTCCATCAAACAGTTGACAATAGTTTCCGAATTATCGGTAATAGGAAACATTCTGCCATCTTCTTCAGTTTTAAGACGAACGCCGCGAGATTCAAACCAGGCGATTGTATCTTTGGGTTGAAAGCGAGTAAATGCACCGCGTAATTCCTTTCCCCCTCTGGGATACGATCGCACTAACTGAGAAGGATCGAAACAGTGATGGGTTACATTGCATCTTCCCCCGCCAGAGATACGAACTTTGGTCAGAGGAGTGCTTCCTGCTTCTAATAGCGTAACTTGAGTGTGGGCAGAGGTAGCAGCACAAATTGCCCCAAAAAACCAGCAGCCCCACCGCCGATAACAATAATGTCGAGAGATTTAGAAGTCAAAAGTCGTAGGGACGAATAGCTATTTACTCGTACAAAAATAAAAAGTTAGAACTTGTTTCAGTGTATATTTTACCGCAATTACAAAGTCTTAATTGACACTTTCATGTCACATTCGCCACCCATACTCAGAAATAAGACAGTTAAATTTTGTTCTTTTAGGAGGATACAAATGAAAGTCAAACCAATGCCAATATTAGCTGGAATGTTGATGTTTGCTTTAGCATTTGCGCCTTTCGCGGCGGAAGCTTGTTCGGGTCGCAAGACGACAGATGCTAACTCAGGAACAACTTCACAACCAAGCACGCAACAAGGAACCACGCGAACCTAATTTATGAGGAGGTTAAAGAGATTTATCTATCCTAAACTCTCGCAACCTCCTCATTCTAATTATCTGTAATTTCATGATTAAGTAGCGATCGCTACTTACCCTGAAAGAAGACTGTCGATCGGCAATTGGTCGGGAATAATGTTGGTGTTAGTATAGCCTGTTTCGTCGATGTAGCACGTCTTTGGACGTATGTTGGAAAATTTAGACTTGTGTTATCCTTTTCTCGATATCCCAAGGTCAGTCCATTTTACACAAATTGGCACAAGCTCGGAGTAAAATATGAGCGGCAAATCGACCGTGACTAAGCCAATGCTATCAGTATGGGATGCAGTGGCTCTCATTGTAGGGATTGTCATCGGTGCAGGAATTTTTGAGACACCCTCTTTAGTAGCTATTAATGCAGGTAGCCCCAGTATTGCCTTGCTGGTTTGGTTTGTGGGCGGGGGCATTTCGTTAGTCGGGGCATTGTGTTACGCAGAATTGGCAACGGCTTATCCGCACCCTGGAGGCAGTTATTATTATTTTCAGCGGGCTTTTGGCAAGAATATTGCTTTTTTGTTTGCATGGGCGCGTTTAACGGTACTGCAAACAGGCTCGATTGTTTTGTTAGGGTTCGTATTCGGCGATTATGCTTCGCAGGTGTTTAGTTTGGGCGATTATTCCGCGTCTATCTACGCAGCGATCGCGATTATTCTTTTTAGCGGACTCAACATTTTGGGCATCCAACAGAGTAAATGGACGCAGAATTGGCTTGCTGTTGCCCAAGTTTTAGGCTTACTGGCGGTTATTGTCGTTGGGTTGGTTTTTACGCCTCCTTCATCGCCAACAATATCTCCGTCGCCAACATCCCAGTCAAATTTGGGATTGGCTATGGTGTTTGTTTTGTTAACTTATGGCGGTTGGAATGAAGCCGCACATATCTCGGCAGAATTGCGCGATGTTCGGCGTAATATGTCGCGATCGCTGCTTTGGAGCCTCGGAATTATTACATTGCTTTATTTATTAATCAATTTCGCTTATTTTCACGGGTTAGGATTTTCGAGAATCGTTGACTCACAAGCAGTAGCAGCCGATTTAATGCGCGGTACGATAGGAAATTGGGGAGTCGTATCAATTAGCTTGTTGGTAGCAATTGCAACTTTGTGTTCGCTCAATGCCACCATTTTTACTGGGGCGCGTACTAACTACGCACTAGGAAGAGATTTTCGACTATTTACCTGGCTTGGAAGTTGGAATCGCGCCAATACCCCCATTAATGCGCTGTTGGTTCAAGGCGCGATCGTATTACTTCTGGTATTGCTTGGAACATTGACCCGTAAGGGTTTTGAGACGATGGTCGAGTATACAAGCCCTGTATTTTGGTTTTTTTGTTACTGACGGGGATTTCCCTGATCGTGTTGCGGATACGAGAACCAGAGTGCGATCGCCCTTTCCAAGTTCCTTTATACCCATTTACTCCTCTTTTGTTTTGTGGCATCAGTATTTATATGCTACAGTCCAGCCTCGTTTATACGGGAATTGGTGCATTGGTAGGCGTGGCGGTATTACTGGCAGGTGTTCCTTTTTTGTTTCAAAAAAACTAATGGAGAGAGAAACAATGACAACTCGACACAAATTAGGATTATTACTCACCAGTACGGCTTTTGTAGGCGTTATTAGCCTTGGATACGCTCTCTACAGTCCAAAAGAGCCAGTAATAACTCAAAGGGTTCAGGCTCAAACAGAGGTTAAACCCGCCGAACGCGAACCCGATGTCGTCTATGTACCAACAGCCTACGAAGTCGTAGAACAAATGCTCGCCTTAGCTAACGTGACGAAAGATGACATTCTTTACGATCTTGGTAGCGGGGACGGGAGAATTCCTATTACAGCAGCACAGAAATTTGGGACGCAAGGGGTTGGGATTGATATTAATCCAGAACGCATTCAGGAAGCTAACGAAAATGCTCGCCAAGCAGGCGTAACCGATCGCGTTAAGTTTCTCCAGCAAGATTTATTTACCAGCAATTTTAGCGAGGCTACCGTTGTAACGCTTTATTTACTACCCGAACTCAATTTAAAGCTGCGTCCTGAGTTATTTAGGCAACTCAAACCAGGAACGCGCGTTGTCTCGAACGCTTTTGATATGGGAGACTGGAAACCCGATCGCGTCGTACAAACGAAGGGAGGTTCGACCATTTATTTATGGATTATACCCGAACAGGTTCCAGCTAATCTTTTAAGTAATTAAAAAGTGATTGGTGATTGGTGATTGCTGATTGGTGATTGGGAAATTGGGTAAAGGGTAAACAAACTTTCATGTATTTTCCCCCTTGTCTTCCTTGTCTCTCTGGTCACTGGTCACTGTAAAAAGCTGGTCGCTGATTTAGATTCCCAATCGCTGATAAATTTGGTCTAAGTTTTTCAAATGATGTTGCGGATCGAAGCAGGATTCAATTTCTTGAGGAGACAATAGTTTTGTCACTTGAGGATCGTTACTAATTAAATCGCGGAAGTTGCCATCAATCTTATTCCACGCTTGATGAGCGCACGATTGAACGATTCTATAAGCTTCTTCCCGACTCATTTCTTTTTCGACGAGAGTCAATAATACTCGCTGACTGAAGATTACGCCACCATAAACATTCATGTTCCGTTTCATGTTTTCTGGATAGACTAACAAATGCTTTATTAAATCGGTTGTTTCCTTTAGCATAAAATGCGTCAAAATGCAACTATCTGGAAACATAACCCGTTCTACAGAACTGTGAGAAATATCTCTTTCGTGCCACAGTGCAACGTTTTCTAAAGCTGCGATCGCGTGACCTCGAACGATTCTTGCCATTCCCGTCAAGCGTTCAGAACGGATGGGGTTGCGTTTGTGCGGCATGGCAGAAGACCCTTTTTGCCCTTTGGAAAAGAATTCTTCGACTTCTAGGACATCAGTTCGCTGGAGGTTGCGAATTTCTACGGCAAAGCGTTCGATCGAAGCAGCTAAAAGGGCGAGTTGTTGGATATACTCTGCATGGCGATCGCGCGAAATCACCTGAGTGGAAGCTTCATCGGGCATGAGTCCCAGCTTTTGACAGGTTATCGCTTCTATTCTGGGGTCGATATTTGCATAAGTCCCCACCGCACCAGAAATTTTACCGACTGAAATCGTTTCTCGCAAGCGTACCAGGCGATCGCGATTTCTGAGGACTTCTGCCAACCATCCCGCCAATTTAAACCCAAAGGTAATTGGTTCGGCGTGAATGCCGTGGGATCGTCCTACCATAACTGTAGTGCGGTGTTGCTGTGCTTGGTAGCGAATGGCTTGGCTTAATTCTTCGAGGCATTCTAAGATGAGATTCAGGCTGGCGACGAGTTGTAATGCCAAAGCCGTATCGAGGACATCCGAACTGGTTAATCCCAGGTGAATGTATCTACCTGCATCGCCAACGTATTCGTTCACGTTGGTTAGAAAAGCAATCATGTCGTGACGAACTTCTGCCTCAATTTCTAAGACTCGTTTGAGGTCAAAATTAGCTTTCGCTTTAATCTCTTCGACTGCTTGTGCTGGTATGTATCCTAGTTCTGCTTGTGCCTCGCAGACTGCGATTTCAACTTGCAACCAGGTTTTTAACTTATACGTATCCGTCCAAAGTTCGCCCATTTCGGGCAAGGTATAGCGCTCGATCACGGCATCGCCCAATACAACCGTTTTATTGTACAGAATTCTGTCTCCACCGGGCGGATTTTTGAGAAAGATTTTATAAGGGCGAATAGTTAAAGATGTCTAAAACAGTTTAACTTATTAAGTATCCGTCCAAATTCAATTCATTTCGGGTGAGTGATAACACGCGATCGCATTTTTAGGTTTATACCAATATTTTATGAAGTTGCACATTATTATCACCCCTCCCAACCTCCCCTTGAATAGGGG
>JAAUUT010000008.1 GCA_012031035.1 Candidatus Altimarinota bacterium
ACACCATCTTTCAAAGCATGGCGGCATGGCGGCAGGGGTGGTTTCTTTCATCAGCTTTTTTAAAGGTAAAAACTATGCTGAGATAGCATTATACTCTTTTTTACTCTTGTCTTTTGTTTAAGTCCCGCTAACATTTCTGGCTTCCAACCAGCGGACACGAGTATTCTTCGAGAAGCCGCTTCGCGTCTACGACTCCTCCATCTTCCTCTCAAGCTAATCAAAAATCTAATTTACATAAGAAACAACAACAAAATGATATTTTAATTATCGATCGCGATCGCCAATATCTCCAAATAAATAACATTTGGTATTTAGTCGAGTTTGTAAATATTAATCATTAGATAGTCAGGATTGTAGAATTTACTGAAATCCTCGAACGCAAGTCTTTGAAAATTGGTATTTTTGCTGAGGCGTTTGAGAAGTACAAGATTTAATTTGGAGGGATAAGAAAATTTTGTCAATCTGGGAGTTGAGTCGTGCGTCATCATGCGATCGCGTTTATACCATTGGTTCTAGAATGGAAACTTAAATCGGCGATTTCGTGGGGAGCCTATATCGATGCGATCGTTTGCGTACACAAGATCGCTCTAGAAGACTTTGAATCCTATGCCGTATACGATCCTAATCTTTTGAGCATCGCGATCGCATTTATAACCTTAAAACCAGTTGAATATATAGTTAAAATAGCTATTTGCTCGTTGATATTGCGAGTTAAAGGCGATTGATTCGAGTGAGATAAGTAAGCGCGATTACGCTCCGCGTACCGCAATCGTGCGATCGCGAATCTTTATATTTTAAAACAATCGTTCTCATAATTGCGTAGAATAAGGGATTGTCGTGTAATAAGTTGTATCGTTGCCCTCCAGTTGGAGCTTAGAGACAGAGCAACCCTTATAAAAAAAACAAAAGGAGATAGTATTGGTTAACGTGACTTCTTTTAAAACAGCGCGATCGGAAGAAATTTTTACGGCTGCTCAGAAATTAATGCCTGGTGGGGTGAGTTCTCCGGTGCGAGCATTCAAATCTGTTGGCGGACAGCCCATCGTCTTCGATCGCGTCAAAGGGGCGTATATTTGGGATGTAGATAGCAACCAGTATATCGATTATGTCGGCACATGGGGGCCAGCTATTTGCGGACACGCTCATCCTGAAGTAATTGCTGCTCTCCACGAAGCCTTGGAAAAAGGAACCAGTTTTGGCGCACCCTCGTTTCAGGAAAATACTCTCGCTGAAATGGTCATAGAAGCCGTACCTAGCATTGAAATGGTACGTTTTGTTAATTCTGGCACCGAAGCTTGTATGTCTGTCCTGCGCTTAATGCGAGCCTTTACAGGACGTAATAAAATCATTAAATTTGAAGGCTGCTATCACGGTCACGCCGATATGTTTTTGGTTAAGGCAGGATCTGGCGTAGCAACGCTAGGTTTGCCCGACTCTCCTGGGGTTCCCAAAGATACCACCAGCAATACTTTAACCGCTCCCTACAACGATTTAGAAGCAGTCAAAGCATTATTTGCCGAAAATCCCGACCAAATTTCTGGGGTAATTTTAGAACCAGTAGTAGGAAATGCTGGTTTTATTCCTCCCGATGCCGGATTTTTAGAGGGATTGCGCGAATTAACTTCAGAAAATGGCGCTTTGCTAGTTTTTGATGAAGTGATGACGGGTTTCCGCATCGCTTACGGTGGCGCGCAAGAAAGATTTGGCGTAACCCCAGATTTAACGACTCTCGGTAAAGTCATCGGCGGCGGTTTGCCTGTAGGTGCCTATGGCGGACGCAGAGACATTATGGCGTTAGTTGCGCCATCTGGGCCGATGTATCAAGCAGGGACGCTTTCTGGCAATCCTTTGGCAATGACAGCAGGGATTAAAACCTTAGAATTGCTACAAAAGCCAGGAACTTACGAATATTTGGATCGTATAACTAAAAAACTAACCGAAGGTTTGCTCAAAGCCGCGCAAGAAGTAGGTCATACCGTCTATGGCGGTCAAATCAGCGGGATGTTTGGGATGTTTTTTACCGGAGATCCCGTACACAATTACGAAGATGCGAAAAAGTCTGATTTAGCTAAATTTAGCAGATTTCATCGGGGAATGTTAGAAAGAGGAGTTTATCTAGCGCCTTCACAATTTGAAGCAGGATTTACCTCTTTAGCGCATACTGATGAAGATGTCAATCGCACTATAGAAGCTGCACGGGAAGTTTTATCAAGTCTGTAATGGATTGCAAAACTCCTGAAATCGCTGACTTATAGTAGGTTGGTGTTTGGCTGTGGCAAAACCTAACAAAGCATATTGGTGTTGGGTTATGCCTATCGGCAGGAAGCGCGCCAACGTTGCCTCAAACGCCAGTTACTCTACTTGGGGAAACCCCAAGACCGTACTGGCTCCCCAGCCTACTAGCTAGTATTTAATTAAAAGAAAAGGAAAAAAAAGGTTGATTAGTTTTCTCCTTTACCCTTTCCTAGAATAAGAAAGAATCTACCTAAAGCTTAGTGCGATCGGTTAAAATTTCGTATCCGGTTTCGGTTACTAATACTGTATGCTCGAATTGAGCCGATAGACTATTATCAACAGTGACAACCGTCCAGCGATCGCGTAAGGTGCGAGTATGTTTCGATCCTTCATTTAAAATCGGTTCGATCGCTAATGTCATTCCTGCTTTTAACTTAACATTAGGTAGCTGATTCGTCCGAAAATTAAATACCGAAGGTTCTTCATGAAGGTTTCTTCCCACTCCATGACCGACGAAATCCTCGACGACGCTAAATCCATTTTTTTTCACGCTATCTTCAATCGCGCCTGCAATATCTAGTAAATAATTTCCCGCTTTAACTTGTTCGATTCCTTTATATAAGGCTTCTTCGGCAGCACTAATTAATTTAGTCGCTTTGGGGGAAACTTTGCCAACGGCGATAGTAATGCAAGAATCGCCGTGATAACCTTGATAATAAGCCCCCGTATCGACTTTGAGAACATCTCCCGCCCGGATTACTTTTTTAGGGTTGGGAATGCCGTGGACGACTTCATGATTGATGGACGAACAAATGGAACCAGGAAAGCCATAATATCCTTTAAAACTTGGAGTAGCACCCATTTCTCGGATGCGTTTTTCGGCATAAGCATCTAAATCTGCCGTCGTCATTCCAGGTTGGACCATTTCTGAGATTTCTTTGAGGACTGTGGCGACAATCTTGGCCGATGTTCGCATGATTTCGATTTCTGACGGCGACTTAATTTCTGGGGTACGCTTGCTTTTCTTGGGAATCGGCAATCCAGTGGTTTGTTGTTTGGGTTGCGAATCTGAAGAGTTTTTAGGCGTAAAGATGTTGGTTAAGATATTCATTAAATTTAAAAATTAAATCAATAAGTGCGATCGCGAACGGATTTCTATCTTAGACTAACGCAAAGGCGATGCCATAATCTGACATTCATTTTTTACATCATTATTAAGCAGGATGATAATAAAAAGCGACTCCTAAGATAATATAAGTCGATAAAAGCAAAATCCCATCTAGCCAGTTAGAACGTCCGCTAAAGCTAATCAGATTCGATACCGTAACGGCAATGGCCAAAGCAATGACTTCAAAGGGATTAAAATTGAGATCCATATTTTGACCCATAAGCTGACCGACTAACACCAGACACGGCGCAACAAATAAAGAAATTAACAAACTATCTCCCATCGCTACAGAAACCGTTAAATCCATCTTATTTTTAAGCGCCAGACGGATTACTGTCACCATTCCTGGAATATCGCTAATTAGTGGAAGCAGTATTACGCCTGTAAATAAGGGTGTCAATCCCAATCCTTTTGTAGAAACATCGACAACATCAACAAATAGCTCGGATTCAAAGGCTACTGCGATCGTCGATACTAGTAGAACGGGCAACCATAGCTTGAGATAAGACGATTGAGACTCCTTGCTATCGAATAACTCATCCTCATCGATGATACCCACATCATAGAGATAACTGTGAGTTTTCAAGGAAAACAAAAGGGTTAAACCGTAGACCATGGTTAATACTGAGGCGACGATAATCGAAAGATTAGTAATAGCCAAAGCATCGACGACATTTGAAGTATAGATTACCATGGTTGGCAGCGCGATCGCGCAAGCAGCCAACATCATCGAAGTTCCATTAACTCGCGCTAGCATCGGTTGAAATGTTAATTCTTTGTAGCGAATTCCACCGGATAGCATTCCCGCACCCAAAAACAGTAGTAAGTCGCTGAGAATACTTCCTGTAATACTTGCTTTGACGATATCGACCAATCCCTCTTTCAAGGCTATAAGGGTAATAATCAATACCGTTGCATTGCCGAAAATAGCATTAACTAATCCACCAAGCGAAGGCCCGGTGACGATAGCAACCTTTTCCGTAGCAGTGCTTAACCAAAGTGATAAAGGTATAATGGCGATCGCTGAACTAATAAATACTGCTAATTCGCCCCAATCGTACCATTTAGCAATAAATGAAATGGGAATAAAAATTAACAGCACAAAAGAAATAGTATTAGTGATTTTCATAATTTAGGCGCAAAACTGCCCATACTAACTACAGTTATGGATATCATTATTGTTAACGATCTGGTAACTAATCGATTGTTTCTTCTATCCGAAGAGAGGAAATGCGATCGCATTAAGAAATATTTTTAATTCTTTTACTAGAAAATTTATTTTTAGGCTAACACTTAAATTCTGGGTAAGTAGATAGATTTAATTATTTGTAGGTAAGGTTGAGGGATATTGGCGTTAGTCTGCCGCCAGCATAACCCAAAATTCAATAAATTGTTGTTGGGTTTCCTTGCGTCAACCTAGCCTACTTTTACTTAAATAAATACTCAATTACTACTTACTAAATCGAGCCAATGTTGAATTCCTTTTTTGGTTGGTTGTCCAGTCGAGATAAACGTCCAAATATCTCGTCTGTGCTGTTCGCCATAACTAATATGAATGGGTCGCTCGCTTCCATAAAAATAAAGAGAGTCAAACGGTAGCTTTTGAAAAAGTATCCAATCTACCACGCGATCGCTAGATACATCGGTTATCAAAAAATCGCAAGCTGCACCCAATCTTTTGCAATAATACTTACCATTACGATTGATTTCATGGCTCATATGTCGATCGCGAGAAGGATCGACGCGACCATTTTTGATTCCCGTTTCTGGATCTTTTTTTGTTAAAAAACGCTTCAGATCGGGCGAACAAAATCCATAAGTCAACCAAAATTTATCTTGACCAAAATAATCGATAATTGGGTCAATAATAAATTTATTTAGATTTTGAATAGCTGTTATCGTTTCGGGATTTTTAGGAAAAGGATCTATGTTATCTTTATACTTTTGGTAAGTATTAGTACAAGTACAAAACTCGTTTAGCGTTAGATATTTTCCAAGTGCGATCGCTTCTTCCATTAGCTACTCTTTGATGATATATTTAAATTTTATGGCTCGATTAATATCCATCTGATACCACTTTTGGGCTAGAATAGCAAGACAAAACTCAAGACTACCATTGACAAAATTCTATTCCTAGCGTCAAATGGCAAATAAAGAGCATCTTGCTCTATTAAAGCAAGAATCGGCAAGATGGCTAGAGCAGAGCCATAATAATCAAAAAATAAATCTTAATTCGAGCAATGATAACGCGATCGCCAATAACATTTTGAGAAAAGCGATTGCAACCAACCTTGATTTGGAAAATCTTGCTAACGCAGAACTCAGAAACGTCGATCTAACAGGCGTTAATCTTAGCAAAGTCGATCTGAGTGGAGCAAATTTGATTGCTTCAGACCTCAGTAAAGCCAATTTGAGCGGATCTATTCTGGTTGAAGCAAATCTAATTGGAGTAGCCTTCAAGGAAGCAAATCTCAAAAAAAGCCGACCTCAGTCATGCCAAGCTCAACAGAAGCAATCTCAGCGAAGCTATTCTGGTTGAAGCAAACCTCAACGAAACGGACCTGACTCAAGCGAATCTTTATACAGCCGACTTGATGGGAGCCTATCTTTATAGAGCTATCTTATACCAAACGAAGCTAATAGAAGCTCATTTATGTCAAGTATATTTATACGGAGCAGATCTCAGAGAAGCTAATCTTCATAGAGCTAATCTTACATGGGCTAACCTCAGTAAAGCGAAGTTAGGCGGAGCTAACTTGCAAAAAGCCAACCTCAGAGGCGCTAATTTGAGCCAAGCTAATTTAAGAGACGCTAATTTACAAGGCGCTAACCTTAGAGGTGCAAATCTTCATCGAACAGATTTAAGAGGCGCTAATTTACAAGAAGCCAACCTTTCAGAAACAAATTTAGAAAGCGCCTATCTTCAAGGAACAAAGCGATAGAACAAGCCGAGCTTATCCTCTTTTTAACAGTTATCGGTTATGAGTAGGAACGAATGGTAGTAATCCTAAAAGGATTACTACGCCAACGCCCTTACAGTTATTAATCTAATGGCTTAGCTGATTTAACAAAGTGAAACAATTTAAGAAACACTAGCAAATAGTTGCTCCCATTCCATTGCAACGGCATCGGGACGAGCAACAATCTCTACGATTTTATTACGTGAGGAAGATTGCAACAGTGATTCTACTGAAACTTGTGCTACTTTAGTTCGAGGAATACTGCCATCAAACAGGGTATCTGCGGATGACATCACGATTGGATCTGAGCTATCTTCATTCTTAAGACCACCAGGGCGAACGATGGTATAAGTTAAACCGCTCTCCATGAGATAAGTTTCTCCCTGTTTTTTCCAATAAAGGATCAACCAGAACAAGTTAAGAGGATGAAAAAATTTAGACGCACACAAAGAGGAAACCAAAACAAAATGTTCGATTCCTTTTGCTTTAGCGACATCAACCAAATTTTTTGTTCCTTGATAATCTACTTGAAAAGGGCCAGTCGGGTCGAGGCTAGGTTTAGCACCTGTCGCACATAGGAGAACCGTACTATCGCCAATCGCTTGAGCTAATGTTTCGGGTTTGAGAACATCGCCTAATACTAACTCAGCTTCTGCTGGCAAAAGTTCTTTTCCTACCTCCAAGTTTCGTACTAAAGCGCGAACGGGAATATTTTTAGCAACTAGCTCTTTGACGATTCGCTGTCCTGTTTGTCCGGTTGCTCCTGCTACAAATGCTTTCATATCGATCTCCTAAACTGACAGTCTTAAATTGATTGTACGAAAAAGACAAGCTCGTCTTCGTCTTCAGCAAGTTAGAAACCGAGCGATCGCCAACCGTTATTCATCCGTTGAGATACACCATAAACTATTTTTGAAGGGGTTTATTATATGCAGTGCCGCGCAGTTGACGATCGCATTGTCGATCTTCCTCAAGAATCTTTAAATGAGATGCTAACTTTAACGCTAACAGAAGAACTGACAGAAGAGTCAACCGTTCGTTTTCAAACTCATTTTGAAGGTTATATGGAAATGTACGGCGATGCTCAATTGGTGGCTCAATATCTCAATGCTCATGAAGGATGGTTTTGCCGTTGCGCCCAACCTATGAAGGTAGAACCCATCGGCAACAATGGTTATATTTTGACGGTTGGTAAGTTTGGAGCTTTTGGCTACGAGGTAGAGCCTAAAATTGCAGTCGTCCTGCAACCCCCTCAAGAGAGAGTTTATTTAATGAATAGTATTCCCGTGTCCAATTATCAAGCGCCCGGTTATGATGTTGACTATCAGGCTTCGATGGAATTGCAAGAAATTCCTGTAGAATTGGCTAAATCGGACGTTGCTGCGGTTTTTAAGAAGCACAAAATATCCAAATTACCTGGGGTAATTACACAAGTCAAATGGGAATTGCACATGGATGTTGCCGTTCAGTTCCCTAAGTTCATTCAGAAGTTACCGACTTGTCTGATTCAACGTACAGGCGATCGCTTACTCGCTCAAATTGTTCGTCAAATCTCTCCGCGCCTTACTCAAAAAGTTCAGCAAGACTTTCACGCACGCTTAAATTTACCTAACCCACCCAAAAATGCGAGTAGTTTACAAAGAATTTCTCAACAAGAAGATGAGGAAATCGCTGCATAGGGGAATGGATTCGCTGGGGGAATAGGGGAAAGGTGAAAGGGAATAGGCAATAGGCAATAGGAAAAAAAGATTTTACGTATACTTTCTCCCTTGTCCCCCTTGTCCCTTGCCTCTTCACTTCCGACTTTCCCTGTCTTATACTCGATCTCGTTTAACCGATTATTTGATCCCTAAGAGTTCTACATCAAAAATCAAGGTTGCATTGGGAGGAATCACCCCGCCAGCACCGCGAGAACCATATCCCAACTCTGAGGGAATAATTAAGGTGCGACGACCTCCAACTTTCATACTACCTACGCCTTCATCCCAACCTTGGATCACCTGTCCGACCCCAATTTTAAAAGAGAAGGGTTGACCGCGATCGCGCGAACTGTCAAATTTCTTGCCGTCTTCTAGGGTTCCGGTATAGTGAACGGTAACGGTTTGTCCTTTGGTTGGCGTTGCGCCTTCTCCTTCGGCAACATCAATGTATTTGAGTCCAGAAGAAGTTGTGACGGCGTTTTCTAAATCCATTGCCATATTTTCCTTGACTGAATTAGTATTTTGTGCTATCTGTACGGGCTGAGTTTGAGTGAGTTCGGAGGCGATCGCTTCTTGCTTGCTAGGGCTACCAAATAGCAAAGCACCAATCAGCAACACTCCAAAGAAAACAATAGCGCCAAAACTAATTAAAATTTCTTTCATTTAATTTTCCTCTCGATTGCTCGGCTTTTTAACGCCAAAGCTTATTTTCAAGATCTCGTACCTGACGTTCTAGTCTATCAATTCGTCCGCGCAATTCATCTATTTCTGACTGACGAGGAACGCCTAAATCTTGTAACATATTGCGCATTTGACGTTCCATATTTTTTTCAAAGTTCCCTTGTTCGGATTTTAGCTGAGTTACCATCTCATCAACTAATCCTTTGGCGCGATCGGGGTCGATTTTACCATCTTTAACTAACTGTTCGCTGACTTCGCGAATTTTTTCAGCAGCAATCGAAGTGGTTCCAATACCAAGCATCAATAGTTGTTTAATCCAGTCGCTACCTTCCATCTTCAATAATGACCTCTCAAAATATAGGCTTTATAGTTCCAGCATATAGGGCGATCGGCGATTAGGGACTGATAATTTGGTCGGATATCCCGATGTTTTAGTATCCTGATATCCCACCCAATTTCTTAAATGAATTTAGGCAATAGGGAACAGGCAACAAATATTTCACTATGACTCGTACAACTTAAAAGATAAGATTTTAGCTTTGCGATCGCCAACATAAGTCATTTTATTCCCTATAAAACGGTTGGCACTTGTTCGCATAAATAATATGCTAAATTGACTCCTAAGCTTGGGTAGTCTAATTGTAGCCGGCGATCTTTGGACATGAAACGATTTATTTCTATTGCTGTTAGCGTTGCTATTCTCTTAATTATTTATTCAAAAATTGATTTTCAAGGTTTAATTGAAGTTTTCAAAAATTGCGATCGCGGTTGGATGGCAGTGAGTCTTGGTATGGTAATTCCCATTACTGCTGTTACTTCGTGGCGGTTGCAACAACTCATGCCAAAGGGAACTAGCATGGGATTTATCGAGGCCAATCGCCTTATTTTGGGCGCTAGCGTCCTCAATATGGTGTTGCCTTCTAAAATGGGGGATATCGTTAAAGCTTATTTTATGAGGGATAGAGGACATTTAAGCGGTTCGCTATCTTTATCCCTGGTGGTATTTGAAAAAGCCTGCGATATGCTTTCTTTGCTGTTGTGGTGCGTTTTGGGGTTATTTGTCTATCCCGCTAAAGATGGGTTATTTTGGACAATGACGGCAGCAGTAACGGGAGGTTTAATTTTTGGGTTGTTATTACTCGGTTCTCGTCAATTTGCTCAAATATTTTTTGCGATCGCGATTAAATTCGCTCCCAAGAAAATAAAAAAGAAACTCGAAAATTTACAAGCTTCTTGGTTGGAAATACACGATTATTTTGGGGAGATAAAAGACAGTTATTAATTGTTTCAATGACTTCTGTTTTTATCTGGTTTTTACACCTATTACAAATTTGGCTATTTATCTTAGCCCTCAAAGCGACTACCCCTTTTATCGTCAATTTAGCGCTTTCACCCCTAGCAATTTTAGCGGGATTATTACCCTTAACTTTTGCAGGAGTAGGCACTCGCGATGCTGCACTCATTTTCTTTTATCAAGATTATTTTAATGCCCAAACGGGAGCAGCATTAGGTTTATTATGTACTTCACGTTACTTCCTACCAGCCACGATCGGCTTACCTTTTTTAGGTCAAATGATGGGGGCTGCACGGAAATATAAAGCTAATAAAAATTATGAATTATGAATTATGAAATTATGAGAAAAGTAGGGGCACGAAGCTTGCGCCCAGGAGTTTAAGAGTCAGTAGTTCAGTAGTTCAGTAGAGACGCGATATATCACGTCTGTACAAAATTCTTCCCTCTTATCTTTTTATTTTCTGTTGCCTATTACCTTATTCTCCCCGTTAACTTTTATTCTGTCCGACTATTAAAAAAATGACAATTCAATTGCGCGATCGCATCGAGCGAATATTTATTATTGCTTATAAAGAATCAACCGAACTTCTAGAAGAAGCTTTTCAAAAAGAAGGTATACCCTATGAAGTTATCAGACAAAAACATCAACCAGATTATAAAAATTATTCTTCAAGTTATCTTTGTCTTCTCAACCACAAACAAGCCTGGGAAAGAGCAACAAGACTCGAAAAACTGACCCTAATTGTCGAAGCTGATTTTGTCCCCGTAATCGGGATCGGAAAACTACCTATCCCATTTAATCCAGATAATAGCGATGTAGGAATTGCTTGGTTATATACCTGCGCCCCTCAAATTTATAGCGTCTCAGAAGAAGGTTTTGCCCAAGGATTTTCTACTTCTATGGTGGCTTATTTAGTTACTTCTCTAAGCGCGCAATATCTGATCGAATTAGCCGATGAAATTAAGGAAAAAATTGGGGCGACGAATTATTCTACTTGGGATTCTAATGTCGATTCTTTTCTACGCGCTAGAAAACTTAAAAATTATGTTCCCTTTCGGAACTATGGCGAACATGGAGGAATCCCCAATCCAGAACATAGTAAAAATGGATTGAGTGCTACCCATCGCGCCGATATTCTCTATGGTAAGCTTGCCTTTATGCCGCTATATGCAACCGATCGCGATCGCGGTCAAAATTATTTCTCTGTGAGGCTTCAGGCGCGTCTTAAAGGGCTTGCTCGTCTCGCAATGGGTAAGTACCTGCGCCTACCAGTTCTCAAAGGTTCTAGCGTCCCTCATCGGCTTCTGGGGTTTGCCGTTCGCAGGCAGCTATCAGTGAAATTATGAATGATAAATTATGAATTATGAAAATTAGGAGGAAAGAAGAGACGAGATCTATCGCTTCTCTACAACGACTTCCGACTTTCCCATTGTGTACGGACATCGCGCTGGTTAGAGAGCGTAAAAACCGTACTGAATGCAATTAACTGTTTTGCTAGTCTATATTAAGAGTAAATCTTATTAAAAAGTTATTATTCTTAACTCTCTAACCGTTAAATTATTCTAACTAGCAACCGAAGAGGAGATATTTACTAATGGCTTCGACTGACTTCAAAGACTACTACGCAATTTTAGGGGTCAGCAAAGGCGCAAGTGCCGATGAAATAAAAAAATCCTTTCGTAAGTTAGCAGTAAAATATCATCCCGATCGCAATCCTGGGGATAAAAAAGCAGAAGATAAGTTTAAGGAAATTAGCGAAGCTTACGAAGTCTTATCCGATACTGATAAGCGCAAGAAATACGACCAATTCGGTCAGTATTGGAGACAAGCAGAACAAACGGGAGGTTGGTCGCCTGGAGGCGCTAACGTCGATTTTGGCGGCTTCGACTTCAGTCAATTTGCTAATTTTGATGAATTTATTAACGAGTTACTCGGTCGCGTATCGAGTCCTGGAGGAACCCAAAATCGGACTTATACCTATCGAACCCCAACAGGAGGAACGAGTGGATACAGCGATTTTGGGGGCTTTGGTAACTTTGGCGGGTTTGGGGGTCAGCAAACGCCAACGCCAACTGCCGATACGGAAGCAAATATTCGCCTCACCTTTTCTGAAGCTTTTCGCGGCGTTCAGAAACGACTCAGTGTAGGCAATGAAACGATGGACGTTCGCATTCCGCCAGGGGCAAAACCAGGCGGTCGCATCAGAATCAAAGGAAAAGGTCAAGGAAGTCCTTACTCGCAGCAGCGGGGCGATTTGTATTTAAAGGTAGAATTAGCACCCCATCCCTTCTTTCAATTTGAGGGAGATAATTTAGCGTGTGAAGTACCGATTACGCCAGATGAAGCGGTATTAGGCGCATCGATTGAAGTTCCTACCCCAGATGGAATGGTGACGGTCAAAATCCCGGCGGGAATTCGTTCGGGTCAATCTCTGAGACTGCGAGGAAAAGGTTGGATTCATTCCAAAGACGGACGCAGCGATTTATTAGTTAAAATTGCGATCGATACGCCGAAAAATTTAAGCGTTAGCGAACGCGAACTTTACGAAAAAATTCGTTCTATCCGTACCTACAATCCTCGCCAAAATTTACAAAACATGAGTATATAGTTAAGTATATCCAGCGTAGGGGACGGGGCATTTGCTCAAAAAATGTGTATGGTTAGCTTAAGAATTGCTCCATAACAACGCTTATTTAGTATAAAGTAGCGTAGGCTTATCCCACGCTACTTTTGAAGTGTGAATTGATATGACCTTAAGAAAATTTTTAACTCGTTCTTTCTTTTTGCCACTGATAATCTTATCGCTTTGCTCTACCTTAATTTTTTCTGCTTGTAATAATCAACAGCAGCCAACTCCCCAACAATCCGCGACTCAAACTAATAATGATGTTTTAAGATTGTTATTTTGGCAAGCACCAACTATTCTTAATCCTCATTTATCGACTGGTTATAAAGATTCAGAAGCTAGTCGCATTACCCTAGAACCATTGGCAAGTTATGACAAAAACAACCAATTAATCCCTTTTTTAGCCGCAGAAATTCCGACAATTGAAAACGGAGGAATTGCTAAAGATGGAAGCTCGGTTACTTGGAAATTAAGACAAGATATTAAATGGTCTGATGGCAAGCCATTTACAGCAGCAGATGCAATTTTTACTTATGAATATATTAGCAATCCTAAAGTAGGTGCAACGAGTTCCGGTACTTATCAAGAGGTTAAGAATGTCGAAGCTATTGATGATTATACGATTAAGATAAATTTTAAAGATGTCAATCCAGATTGGTCGGGAGTTTTGGTAGGAACGGAAGGAATGATTCTTCCTCGCCATATCTATGAAAAATATAATGGAGAAAATGCTCGACAAGCCTCGGCTAATTTAATGCCAGTGGGAACGGGGCCATATAAAGTCGTACAATTTAAGCCTGGGGATGTTGTCGTTTACGAACCCAATCCTAACTTTAGAGAAGTCGATAAATTAGCATTCAAACGTATTGAATTAAAAGGCGGTGGCGATGCTACTTCGGCCGCAAGAGCAGTTCTACAAACAGGCGATGCAGATTATGCTTATAATCTTCAAGTAGAATCGTCAGTTTTAAAAGGATTAGAAGCTTCAGGAAAAGGCAAACTTGTTTCAGAATTTGGCTCTTTAGTCGAACGAATTATCATTAATCAATCCGATCCTAATAAAGCTACACCAGATGGAGAGCGATCGAGTTTAAAAAATCCTCATCCTTTCTTTAGCGATCGCAAAGTTCGTCAGGCTTTTTCTTTAGCAATTGACCGCGACACAATTTCACAACAACTTTATGGCATTACTGGTAAACCTACCGCTAATGTTTTAGTATTGCCAGAACAATATAATTCAACTAATACGAGCTACGAATTTAATCTGGAAAAAGCTAAATCTTTATTAGACGAAGCAGGCTGGAAAGATACTAATAATAATGGAACTCGCGATAAAAATGGAACGGAAATGCAAGTTCTCTTTCAAACTTCAGTCAATCCCCTGCGCCAAAAAACTCAAGAAATTGTCAAACAAGGATTGCAATCTATTGGGGTTGCCGTAGAATTAAAAAGTGTCGATGCCAGTATTTTCTTTTCTAGCGATCCGGCGAATAACGATACGTTAGAAAAGTTTTATGCAGATTTGCAGATGTATACTTCAGGCAATAACAGCCCCGATCCGGTGGCTTATATGAAGTATTTTACCTGCAATCAAATTCCCCAAAAAGCTAATAACTGGACTGGCGATAATAATTCTCGTTTTTGTAGTCAAGAATACGATCGATTATGGCAAGATTCAACTCAAGAATTAGATGCCACGAAACGACAAAATTTATTTATTCAAATGAACGATCTGTTAGTGAATAATATAGTAATTGTTCCACTGGTTCACCGTTCTGATGTTGTAGCTTTTAATAATAGTTTAGTTGGCTACGATCTAACTCCTTGGGATAGAAATACTTGGAATATTAAAGATTGGAAGCGGAGTTAGAAAGCCTTTATTGCTTGAGATTTTAACTAGCTTATACTAAGCTGTTCCACATCTAGATTTCCTATTAATGAGTGAAGAAAGACTTCTTAAAACTCTCTCCCCGTCCAAGCGTCCAACTTTTATGGCAGCCTAAATGTTTAACAGCTTAACACTAAACGGTTGCGGTGCGGGGGTTTGAGATGCGATCGCTCGACCAATTTCTAGAGAAGAAGTTGCTGCTGGCGAGGGGGCATTACAAACGTGCATGGCATTTTTACCTCGAACGATTAAAAAGTCATCGACTAGCTTCCCATCATTCATTAAAGCTTGTGCCCTAACGCCTGCATGAGTGGGAATTACATCGTCTAACTGAACTTCAGGAATCAGCCTCTGCAAACTATTCACAAAGGCAGCTTTGCTAAAAGAGCGAATTATCTCTTGGATACCGTCATCGGCGTGTTTGGCGGCGAGTTTCCAAAAACCTGGATAAGTCATGGTTTCCATGAAGTCTCGCAAGTTGAAATCAGTTTTCTGATAGCCTTCTCGTTTCAAGCTTAAAACGGCATTCGGCCCAGCGTGGATAGTGCCGTCGATCGCGCGTGTAAAATGGACTCCTAGAAACGGAAAATTAGGATTCGGGACGGGATAAATTAAATGCTTGACTAAATAACGCTTTTCTGGTTTTAATTCGTAGTATTCGCCTCGAAAGGGCACAATTTTTGCTTGCGGATCGACCTTCCCTAATTTAGCAACGCGATCGCTATGAAGTCCGGCACAGTTGATAATAAAGTCAGCCGTAAAAGCCCCTTGGTTCGTTTCTAGCACGTAACCTTCAGCAGTTTCAAGGATTCTTTCAACTTTGGTATTAAGGCGCAAATTAGCTCCCTGTTGGCGACTTATTTCTACATATTTTTGACAAACTTGCTTATAGCTGACAATTCCAGTTGAATAGACGCGAATTCCCGCCAAGCAATTAACGTGTGGCTCGATTTCTTTAACTTGTTCGGCATTGATTTTGGCAATTTCTATGCCATTTTCTAATCCTCTTTGATAAAGATTTTCTAACAAAGGTAATTCTTTTTCTTCAGTAGCGACAATTACCTTTCCGCAGACCTCATGAGCGATACCGTGTTCTTGACAAAATGCCACCATCGAAAGACTTCCGTCTCGACAAAATTTGGCTTTGAAACTGCCTGGTTTGTAGTAGATTCCAGAGTGAATAACACCGCTATTATTCCCCGTTTGATGAGCCGCCCAACTGCTTTCTTTTTCTAACAATAAGATTTTAGCGTGGGGATAGCGTTGACCGATTGCCATTGCCGCCGATAAGCCAACAATTCCGCCTCCAATAATCGCAAAATTATACATAAAACTTTTCCTCCTATTAATCGCTCCAATTCAGTAGCAGCTAATTTCAATAAAAATCTATAGATAAAAACCATTGTAGAAATAGGACAGAGCGCATCTTGACTGGCGAACCCTACTTGTTCTTTTATCTATTTTGTAATAACCATCTAAAATTATTCTTAGTATGTCTTATTTTCAATAAAGTGCCAAGAGTTTAGATATGCTTAAAAAGCACTCTTCATCAAATCTTTAAGTAGGTTGAAGTTAGTTTTAATAACCCGTTTTTTAGTTACAAGAAATATTCTATCTAACTTGATAACTTACTAAGATTGTTTTTGAGCTAAACTTTGTTTTAGATTTTGACGTTCGAGCCAGCGAAGACCAATAATAGCCACTAAATATATCATGTAACCTGGTTCTTCCATCTGAGTAAAAATTAGTCCAAAAACCAAGGGAGTCAACATCAAAAATTTAGAAACATCATCAAAACAAAGCTTGTGCCAGACGACAAACCAGATACAGAGAAACGAAATTAATCCCAACCAGCCTAAATCGCCCCAAATAGCAGCCCAGCCAAAGAGCGGAGAAAACATACTCGACTGATCTCCCAGCCAACTCATTCCGACGGCTCGCCAAACAGCCGCACTCGCTGGATGAATTGTAGAACCGAGCGGTGCTAATAAGTCTGCATATTTATCTAACATCCATCCGCCTAAGCGCCCAACTGTATGTCCGGGGCCAAGACCCAGCCATGAATTTAAAGGAGAATGATAAAAAGTAGGCACAAGCCGAAAAGTAGCCGTTTTGAGTAAAGTAGCTTCTCCTTGCGGCCCGTAAATCTCCGGTCGCATCCAAGTATTAAACCCATCAAGGGCAGGTATATTTTGTGTTGCCCAATAAAATATAGAACCAAATATGCCTGCAAGAGAAAGATATTTAATAGCTTGTACGATATCTTTTAGCTTCAGAAATAATAAAAGTACACCTGCAAAAAGGAAAACCAACAGGGCTTGCTTAGCATCTGCCATGTTCATGTGTATTAGCGTAGCTAATACAACTCCCCCTCGAAACCAGAGAGGACGATTTTGAGCGGCTACAAAATAATAAATCCCAAAAGTTAACGACACAGAAGCGCCCAGAACGTGACCTGCGCCCCCTTCAATAAAAACACCTTTGACATAATCTGGATTGCCAGTTCGATTGATTACGCCTTGAATTAAGGCTAATATCAGGTTTGTAAAAGAAGAAAAGATGATAAAAGTTCGAATTTTCTCTAATCTTTCTGGGGTAATAACAAGACCGATTAATGCTGCTAGAAATAAAAAAGGTTCGCAAAAAAATAAAAAGTTTAAACAAGCATTAATGATACCTGCATTATTCAACAAAGCACTCGCTAAATTTACGCCGAAAAATATGGCTAATGCCAGAAATAATTGTTGAATAGCATTAATTTGTACTCGACTTTTTACTTTAGTTTTTCCTAATACGAATACCGTAACCGCAGGAATGATAACCAGATAGAGCAGCGTAACGATTGAAGGAAATTTAATTAGTAAAAGAAGGCGCGGAAAAAAAGCCGAACTAAAGGAAAAAAGAACGAGAGTCGTAAGCGGAATTAATCCTTTCTTTTTTTTTTGAGAGTGTTGTGTTATTAACTATTCTGAAGCTTTCTCCAGTCATAATTTATCGGCTGCTGGCGCGTGCGTAAATCTCTATAAGTTGATGGTAGTTTTTCTGTGCGGTGTATTTAGCCTCGAATTCTGCTCTAGCCTGAAGGCGCATTTGCAAAAGTTCTTGGGGATGGGTTATGGCCCATTCTACTTTAGCTGCTAAGTCGGCTGGATCGCCAGGGGCAAAATGCAGTCCGGTTCGACCGGAATCGACTAATTCTGCGATCGCGCCTATATTTGAAGCGATCGCAGGCGTTCCCTTGGCAAAGGCTTCTACTGCTACTCGCCCAAAAGTTTCATACCATTTGGACGGGAAAATCAAGAACATGGCTTCTCCTATCAGTTCGTAAACTTGAGCTAATGGTTTGCGTCCGAGCCATTCTACTTGGGAAAGTCGCTTGGTTGCTTCTACAACCTGGCTTTCTAAGGGGCCTTCTCCCACAATCTTTAAAGGAATAGGTGCGTTGAGACGTTCCCAAGCCGATAAGAGTACGTCGAGTCCCTTTTCTACCGAAAGCCTCCCCACATAAAGCCCATAACCGCCGCTCCCGCTACCAACGCCAGGATCGGGAGCTACAAAATTAGGCTTGACAAAAATTTTATCTTGTGATATACCAGCTTGAATGAATTTTTGACGGGCAAATTCGCTGAGGGAAATGAAAAGGTTGACTTGCTCGCTCCAAGTATGCAAAGCTCGGTGTACGGTTAGCATGGCTGCGGTTACGCCTGTCGCTGCGCGATTTTGGCGGTAGCAAGCGTGAACGATCCCAGGATAGGGGACGAACTTACCCAAACAGTCTTCGCAAACGCGATTATCTCGAAAAAAAAGACCGTTAGGGCAGATTAAGCGGTAATTTCGCAGGGTTTGTACGACAGGAACGCCCTCAGCTTGGGCAGCATAATAGACAGAAGGAGAAATTAACGGAAAAAAATTCTGGACGTGGACGATATCGCTGCGAGATTGTTGTAGTTTTTGTCGAACTGTTTGATAGGCTTCTTGCGACCAAACGGTTCTGATAGCTACTTGAGCGCGATTGAGATTGGCAATGCGATCGTTGTTTTCCTCATAAGCATCTACTTGATGCCCCATCTCCCGCAATAAGCGTTCTTCTGCTTGACGGGATTCGTCTTCGCCGCCACGAATTTGATAGTTGTTATGAATGCTGAGAATGCGCATTAAAAAATTTAAAGTTCAAAGTTCGCAAAGTATTTCCCCATTTACAGTCAAAGATTTGACAAAAAACACTTTTGATGAGCCTATTCTAACTCCAATCTTGTTTATCTTCTGTGCGATCGCGCTGGTAAACTTGTCCTTTAGCGTGAAGTTGTCGCGTCTTTTCAAATAGTTCTTCTTCAGTTAAATTCCATTGTTTGAGAATGACATCTAAACTTTGTTGAATATCTCTAGCTCCTGGAAAATTTCGGTAACGAATTCGCAGTCGAGCCAATTCTGCCGAATTCTTATCATTAAGATTTTCTCTTAAAAGACGTTCTACAATTTCTCGATCCTGTTTTTCTAGAGGATGCTGTTGATCTTGAGCATTAGCAGATGAGGACATGGGAATTGGTAAAATTACATATTTGAGTAACTAAAAGCCAAAAAACTTTTCTTTTTTCCTTGTTTCCTATCTTTACCATACATTTAGCGTTAATACGGAAATGCCAATTCCCAACGCCAATCCGACCAAGACTTGAAATGGGGTATGTCCGAGTAATTCTTTAAGTCGTTCCTCATCAAATTGTTTTCCGTCCTGAAAAAACTCATCGACAATTTGATTGAGGATTCGCGCTTGTTTTCCTGCTGCCTGACGAACGCCTGCTGCATCATACATAACAATAACGGCAAACAGAGAGGCGATCGCAAATTCGGGAGACGACCATCCTTTTGTTAAACCGATGCCCGTTGCTAGCGCCCCCACTAGGGCAGAATGGGCGCTTGGCATTCCTCCTGTCGTGACCAAAAATCGGAGGCTAACTTTTCCATGACGAATCAATTCGATGAAAAATTTTAGTCCTTGCGCAATCAGACAAGCTAGTACAGAAACTACTAATATTTGATTGTTAAAAATCGTCTCAAAATCTTGCATAATCGACCGTTTCAGACAATTTAGTGTTTGCGAGTCACAATATAGGTTGCGATCGCTTTTAAAGGATCTGCACCCTCCCCATAGGGCGCTAATTCAACAATAGCCTCATCTACTAATTGTTGTGCTTGTTTTTTTGATTCCTCGATTCCCCACAAACTCGGATAAGTCGCTTTTTGCGCCTGTAGGTCTTTTCCTGCCGTTTTTCCTAGTTCTTCCTGGGTTGCCGTAATATCTAAAATATCATCGACAATTTGAAAGGCTAAACCAATATTTTGAGCGTACTTAGACAGTCGTTGGATATCCTCATCGGATGCCCCTGCTAGGATAGCGCCAGAAACCACCGACGTTTCTAATAAAGCACCTGTTTTATGGGTGTGAATAAAGGTCAGCGTATCGACTGAAATATCGGTTTTCCCTTCCGATTCTAAATCTAGCACCTGACCGCCCACTAATCCTGCTGCGCCAACGGTACGTCCCAAACGAGCAATTACGTCTAAAATCTTTTGTGGAGGAACGTTTTGCGTATTAGCAGCAACATATTCAAACGCATAAGCCAGCAACCCGTCACCCGCTAATATTGCAATATCTTCGCCAAAAACTTTGTGATTGGTTAATTTACCTCGCCTGTAATCGTCATTATCCATTGCAGGGAGATCGTCGTGAATCAATGACATGGTATGAATCATTTCTAGGGCGCAGGCAGTCGGCATCGCCATTTCTACCCCTCCCCCCATCATCTCGCAAGTAGCAAGGCAGAGAATCGGACGCAAGCGTTTTCCTCCTGCTAGCAGCGAGTAACGCATTGCTTCATAGATTTTTTCTGGCTTACTAATGGAAAGCGATCGCTCTAAAGCTTCTTCTACCAATTGTTGTTTTTCTTTTAAGTAAGAAGCTAAATTGAAATTTGACGATTGATTCTCCTGTGTTACCTTTTCACCCGTCGTAACCATGTGTTCTTGCCTTGAACCTACCAACTTTTCTAATTATTACCCGATGTGACGCTTTCACCAAATTAAACTTTTGTAGCAATTTTGAGAGCTAGGTAATTTTTCTACATACAAGGCTGGGTTTCGCTATCGCTTTACCCAACCTACCAAGATTACTAAAATTATTGTAAGGCGCGAGCCAGATAGTATTGGTAGAAGACGATGCTACTGGTTAAATTAGGTAACAGCTTACAAATGAACGCATTTTCTTACCTTACCTCTATAACTATAGATTTATTATCTCTAACTATCGAAGGCGATCGCTTACGGTTAGTAACTATTTCTGATGAGTTTGAGCAAGATATTTTTCAAGAATTTACTGATGAAATTACGATTTATATGTTGCCATCACCAGCAAAAGATATTGAGGAAACACGCAGTTTTATAGCCAAAAGTAGAGACGCAATCGCAGCAGGTAATAATTTGCAATTTGCCATTCTATCCAAGACAAAAGAAGAGTTTCTTGGCTGCTGTGGTCTTCATGGTGAAGAGAAAATTAGAACGCCAGAACTTGGTATTTGGCTCAAAAAGAATGCTCATGGAAGTGGTTACGGCCGAGAAGCTATTCATACGCTTGTCAATTGGTCTAGAAAAAATATAGATCTTGATTACTTTATTTATCCGGTGGATCGCAGGAATATTACAAGTCGTAAAATCCCTGAATCTCTTGGGGGTAAAATTATAGAAGAATTTACAGTAGAAACTTTAACTGGCAAGTTTTTAGATGAAGTAGTTTATAAAATTATCTGAGTTATTAGTATTAATTTAAATCGAAAAAAATCTGTTGAATTCCCCATTTTCTATCCGATCAAAAATTTTGTCAGTCAACCAACAAGATAAACTCAGCTTACCTTACTCACGATATAGAGATAATACTTTTCATTGCCAATAAAAGCATGGGTTAATTTATTTAAAAAAGAGATTTTTAGATCGGTTCTCGAAGTATTAAGTTCATAGTTAAGAATCAATAAAATCTCTTGCTGTTTTTCTTGCAATTTTTCACTAATCCGTTCTAAAACTTCATCGGCATTTAAGCTATTGCGTTGACGAGTAAATAAAACAAAACTCCCCAGTTGTCTCGTTTCAGGATAATAAACTTTTCGATTGAGATAAGCACAAATAGGAGAAATTGCAAAGTCTTCACTTCCTGCAATAAACATCTGCTCTAATTTTTGGCTTTGGATATATTTAGCCGTGTCGCGACTGGCAGAATAAGGAATGACTAAATCTCGACTAAAAGAAACAATTCCTGCTACAAGTTGAGCGTATAAAATTATCATAATAAAAGTTGTTTTATATCTATCTACAAGTTTTATCCATTTTGCAATTGTGCTTTCTGGGTTCTTAAAACAACTTACCAATAAATTAGATTTGTGATAACAACTAGCTAACCATAACGCGATCGCGAAAACTAGATAAAGATGTCCATAGTGTCTAGCAGAACCCAAAAACTTGACATAAGTAAACGTCAAAATCTCTAAATTTGCCAACAAGTAAAAAAATAAAATTAAGGGTTTTCTAATAAAAATAGTTGCTGAAAAAAGTAATATGATTAAAGAAAAAATGGCAAAAATTGAAACATCTAAAAATCTGGACTCAGCCGGAATTAAGATTAAAATATAACCATTCCAAATCCTAGTAATTGTTTTAGCTAAATGAAATAGATTAAAATTAACCGTCCATTCGGTTAATCCTCCTTGTAAATTGCTATCCATTGGAGGAAGTAAGATAGCGATTGACAAACTTATCCCAATAATAAATATAGTCAAACTAATTAAAGTATTCTTCAGACTTGCTGTAGTTTGATAGTCGAGTAAGTTTTTGAATAAATATTCTGCCACTAAAGTTAAAAAAAGCGCGATCGCAATTAACAAACAGTAAGCATTTGTATTGACCATCAAAGCTAAACTCAAAGAAACCCAGAGATAATTTCTTTTTCTGGTTTCAAAGACGATACAAAAAAGAACGATTGACAACAATCCTATTGCATAATTTCTACTAATGAGTAAAAATTCATAAAACGGTAAATATCCAAAAATAAATAAGGCTTTTGGTAATTTAGAAAAAGGAGCAAATTTTAAAAACAAATAAGCTGATGAAGTAGCTATTATTAAATGCAGCACTTGCATAGCTACTGGGTTAGCAGTAAATCGGTTTAAGAAATCGAGTAATACATACCAAAGAAGAGGATGACCCTCATATTTAACGTTAGCAATTAATTCGCCGAGGGTATGACTATCTCTCGTTAATAACCAACCATTTAACTCATCTCGCCACATGGCATGATTGAAAATTCCAATCGCACCAATAATAAAAAAAATAGAGATTAAGGCTCGCTCAAAAACTCGGTCATTTTCTCGAATGACGTGCAAAAAATCTTGCGATCGCTTTTTAATAAATGTCATGTTTAATAATAGCAATTTCTATTGACCACGACGGTAATTCATTTATGATAGACTGTCGAATAACCGATTATTACTTATTCCATTCCTCAGATTTTAAATAGCAAGATAGATTGTTACTCCCAGCCTTGATGAATACCTTCCGATCGCCAAATATGCTGTAATAATCTTAGATGCTATCGGAGCCTACCAGATATGCGATCGCTCGTAGTTGACTTTGCCAAAGAAAGGAGAAAGGATATCAACGGATTTTTTCGCGATCGCCCTTACTGAGTAGCGCATCCGCCCAATGGAAGGATATTCTGGTCGCCTATGACTATTTTGTGCCGGGACAAACCCCCGATACTTGCATAAAACAGCATGGAATTGGTATCTTTGTCGATGTCCCGACTCCCGTTCAAACAGAACGCGCGATCGATGGGAAATTTCGCCGCGAACAGGTCTCACAAGGAGATATAATAATTGTCCCCGCGAATACGTGGCATCGTGCGGGCTGGGATTTAGCTGGAGGGGCGATTATTGTGGGGCTTCAACCGCAAGAGTTTCTGCGTACTATTGATGAAACTATCGATCGCGATCGCGTTGAGTTAATTCCTTACTTTGCAACTCCCGACCCCCTCGTTCACCAAATTGGACTCGCACTCAAACAAACATTAGAAAATCCTGGTAAAGTCGGTCGTCTTTACGCACAAACCATGACTACGACCCTGATGGTGCATCTATTACAGCATTACTGCGCGCAACAGTTAGTATTACCGACCTATAGCGGAGGATTATCGAGACTCAAACTACAACGAGTCATTGACTATATTAATGCTCATCTCGATCGCGATTTAAGCCTTCACGAACTAGCTGCTATCGTGCAAATCAGTTCTCATTATTTCGTGCAACTATTTAAGCAATCGACTGGAATTACTCCCCATCAGTATGTAATTCAGTGTCGCATCGAACGAGCAAAGCAATTACTAATGAAGCGAGGAGCGATCGTTGCTGATGTCGCTAGAATCGTCGGATTTGTCGATCAAAGCCATTTTCATCGTCATTTTAAGCGATTAGTTGGAATCACCCCTAAAACCTTTCTAAGACAAATTAACTCATAGGAAGAATATCCAAAAATCGGACGAATCTACAAGATTTTAGCCTCTGCGTTTCCGAATATTGATATTAAAGCAATAAATCGGATTTTGGAGGGCGATCGCGCGATGGGAATCATTGAAACTAAAACAGAACCGATGGTACTCAATATGGGGCCACATCTTCCCTCTATGCACGGCTGTTTCCGACTTCTGATTACGCTAGATGGGGAAGATGTTGTTGATTGCGAACCCGTAATTGGCTATTTGCATCGCGGTATGGAAAAGATTGCCGAAAATCGCACCACCATTATGTATATTCCCTATGTCAGTCGGTGGGATTATGCCGCAGGGATGTTTAATGAAGCGATTACTGTCAATGCGGTTGAAAAACTAGCAGATATTCCCGTTCCCAAACGTGCCAGCTACATTCGGATGATGATGCTCGAACTCAACCGAATCGCCAATCATCTACTTTGGCTCGGCCCTTTCATGTTAGATTTGGGTGCGGGTACGCCCTTGTTCTACATCTTTCGAGAACGAGAAATCATTTATGACCTGTGGGAGTCTGCAACAGGCTACCGAATGGTCAATAACAACTACTTTCGGGTTGGGGGTATAGCTGTCGATTTGCCCTATGGTTGGCTCGATAAGTGTCAAGATTTTTGCGATTATTTTGCCCCCAAAATTGACGAATACGAACGCCTAATTAGTAATAATCCGATCTTTCGACGACGAATTGAGGGAATTGGCGCGATCGCGCGAGAAGAAGCGATTAATTGGGGGCTTTCCGGCCCTACGCTTCGGGCTTCTAGCGTGAAATGGGATCTTCGTAAGGTAGACCGTTACGAATGCTATGATGACTTGGACTGGGAAGTGCAATGGGAAACCGCCGGAGATTGCTTGGCGAGATACTGGGTGAGAATTCGCGAAATGCGCGAATCGATTAAAATTATTCGACAGGCGATCGCGCAAATTCCAGGTGGCGCTTATGAGAATTTAGAAGCTCAACGGACGAGAGCGGGTTTAAAATCGGAGTGGAATGCCTTTGATTACCAATTTATCGGCAAAAAAACGGCTCCCACTTTTAAAATTCCTAAAGGAGAACACTATGTTCGTCTTGAGAGCGGGAAAGGAGAATTAGGCATTTATATAATCGGAGATGATAGCGTGTTTCCGTGGCGCTGGAAGATTCGTGCTGCCGATTTCAATAACCTACAAATTTTGCCTTATCTCCTCAAGGGTGTAAAAATTGCTGATGTCGTCGCGATCCTCGGTAGCATTGATATTATTATGGGTTCAGTCGATCGCTGAACGACAAGCTAAAAAATATTCGAGTTGTTATCGCGATCGTAGGGAAGTAGGGTAGTGCGAGCATCTTGCTCGCGCGAGTGTCCCGCTCGTACTAAAGGAAAATTCACGTTCGCCAATCAAATAAACTCACCATCAGAGAAAAATTTTTGAAAATGACTAACCAGGAATAACAAATGACATAATTGATAACTGGAATGTTTACAGGGAGATAGAAGGTTGACTACGCGCGTCATTATCGTCCGTCACGGACAAAGCAGCTACAATGCCCAGCAAAAAATTCAAGGTCGTTGCGATGAGTCAGTCTTGACCGAAAAAGGTCGTCTTGATGCCGAGACAGTCGGTGCTACCCTTAGTAAACTTAACATTGATGCTTTTTATTGCAGTCCCCTACAGCGAGCAAAAAGTACCGCCGAAATCATTCAAAAAGCTTTTGAAAATTCCCTCACCCTACAAGCAACCGATGCACTAATGGAAATTGACTTGCCACTGTGGGAAAATTTACCTAAGTCGCAAGTCAAAGAACAGTTTCCAGAAAATTATCGATGCTGGAAAGAACGTCCCCACGAATTCAAAATGCTGCTGGGAGAAAAAGAACATTTTCCCGTCCTTTCTCTCTACGAACAAGCAAAGCAATTTTGGCAAGCGATTCTTCCCCAACATCAAGGACAAACAATTTTAATCGTTGCGCACAATGGTATCAATCGCTGTTTACTTTTAAGCGCCCTAGGAATGCCCCCCTCGCGCTATCATTCCATTCAACAATCTAACTGCTGTATCAACGTCTTGAACTTTGCAGGCAGTTTAGACGCACCCGTGCAGTTAGAATCGTTAAATCAACTTTCTCACTTGGGTCAATCCCTTCCTTCGCCGCGCCATCCCCACAAAGGGCCGCGTTTCTTATTAATCCGTCACGGCGAAACCCAATGGAATCGAGAATCGCGCTTTCAAGGCATTCGAGATATTCCCCTCAACGATACGGGAAAAGAACAAGCAAAAAAAGCCGCAGATTTTCTCAAGGATGTAGCAATTGATTTTGCTGTCAGTAGTCCCATGTTACGCCCCAAAGAAACTGCTGAGATTATTCTTGAGAATCATCCCAACGTCAGCTTAAACCTTCAAGAACTCCTCAAAGAAATCGGTCACGGACTTTGGGAAGGGAAATTAGAGACAGAGATTGAACGCGAATTTCCTGGTTTGTTAAAGCAATGGAAAGAAGCGCCAGAAACCGTGCAAATGCCAGAAGGAGAAAATTTACAACAGGTTTGGGATAGAGCGATCGCGTGTTGGAATGATTTAATAAAATATTACGCCAATTCAACCGAACCGAGAACGGGAATTGTTGTCGCCCACGATGCCATCAACAAAGTCATTCTCTGCTATCTACTCGGTTTACAACCTGCGGATATTTGGAAGATTAAACAGGGAAATGGCGGCGTTAGTGTCATTGACTATCCCGACGGTGCAGAAGGAATGCCAGTTTTGCAGGCAATTAATCTGACTACTCATTTGGGGGGGATTTTGGACAAGACAGCAGCAGGGGCATTGTAAGCTCGATTTCTCAAACGATAAATAACTGATTGGGAAATGGACAAGTGAGAAAACTTTCATCTCTGTTTTTCCCCTTTCTAAGAGCAAATCTAATGAAATAGCAATATGCAACCCTAGCAATCAAAAGCTGATTCGATGTAATTGTGTAAGGTTAGTTGATATCCTGACAGAATGATGGGTCGATTAAAAATAATAGATTGCTTGGACTCGTCTAGCATTGATTTAGTATCCGAGTCAGTTGGAGTGGGTTGATGGCTGACTAATGCGACATCAAAACGACAGGCAAACTCGGCAAATTCTGGATTTTCGGACAGGAATAGTGCTGCGGTGCTACACAGTTTAGTCTGTTTTGGTGAAGTAATCGATAGGATTCCATCGCCGTCCCAATTCCCTTTTCCACGAGTCTTAATTTCAACAAAGGCTATCGTTTGAGAAGATTGAGAGCAAGCAATTACGTCAATTTCGCCCCAACGACAATGCCAGCGACGATGTAGCGTTTCCCAATCTTGCATTTCTAACCATTGCGAGACTATCTGTTCTCCCAAGCGACCAATTTTATCTTTTGATTTACGATCGCGCGTCATAAATAGCCTTCAATTCTTGATAGGATAACAAGTGTATTAGTTATAAATAACTTTTCTTAATTTTTATATTATGTTGAGCGCGACAGCGATCGCCTTCAGAATCGACAATTTTTAATTATTGCGGCAATCGCATCTAAACTTATAATCTGTTTAATCGCGATCGTATTAGTTTTCGGTACGATTGTAGCGCCAGCGCAAGCAATAGATTATGGCAGACGAAATTTAATTGAAAACGATTTTTCTGGTCAGGATTTAACCGATTCTCTTTTCGATCATGCTAACCTGCGAGGAGCTAATTTCAGCCATGCTAACTTGCGAGGAGTACGTTTTTTTGCGGCTAATTTAGAAGGAGCCAATTTTGAAGGCGCAGATTTAACGGGAGCCGATTTAGAATCGGCAAGATTAACTCGCACTAACTTTAGCAATGCTGTATTAGTAGGGGCATTTGCTACCAATACGCTATTTAATGGTGCGATTATCGACGGAGCCGATTTTACTGACGTTCTGTTGCGTCTCGATACAGAAAAAAAACTGTGTGATATTGCTAAAGGGACTAATCCCGTTACAGGACGCAATACTCGCGATACTTTGAATTGTTTTTAAGTTTTAGGTCGCCTAAATCCTCATAAAAGCTGTTTTTCTTCGTTGCTTAACCCGCCTCCGAATTATTGTGGGCTAATATTTTAAAGTCCTCTTTCTCATTCAAAGCAAAAAGTAAGAAGTCTAACAGCTATGTTACAGCAGACACCGAGCGCAATTTTATCACTTTAACTTTAGAAATATTCTCTTAGACATTTGCTTTTTTACTTAAAAATAGTTTACAAAAGTTAAAGGTAGATCGCTCGACTCAAAATTTAGATGACTGCACAACTTGTATCAACAACCAATACTTTTGAAAAGCTGACTTGGAATTGGCAAGGAAACAAAATTCAATACACAGTCATGGGCACGGGGAAGCCATTGCTTCTTCTTCATGGCTTCGGGGCTTCGATTGGGCATTGGCGAAAAAATATCCCCGTTCTTGCAGAGGGTGGATATCGCGTTTTTGCAATGGACTTATTGGGATTTGGCGGTTCGGATAAACCAGCCCGCGATTATACCATAGAAGTGTGGGCGCAGCAAATTAAAGATTTTTGGGCAGAACATATCAAAGAACCAATGGTATTGGTGGGCAACTCAATTGGTGGATTGCTTGCCTTAACTGCGATCGCAGAATTTCCAGAAATCGCCGCTGGGGGAATTTTAATTAACAGTGCCGGAGGACTCAATCACCGTCCTGAAGAATTTAATCTTCCTTTGCGCTTAGTTATGGGTGCATTTACCAAGCTAGTAAGTTCGCCTCTTACGGGCAAGTTTATCTTTAATAACATTCGCCAAAAACATCGCCTTCGCCGAACCTTGTATCAAGTGTATAGCGATCGCGCCGCAGTCACCGACGAATTAATCGAGATGCTATACGAACCCTCGTGTCATCCTGGCGCGCAACAAGTATTTGCATCGGTTTTAACCGCACCCGCAGGTTCTTCCCCACAAGAATTACTCCCGCGCGTAAAACATCCTTTGTTGATTTTGTGGGGAGAAAAAGACCCTTGGACTCCTATTTCAGGAGCCAAAATTTATCAAGAATTAGCTCAAAACGGAGGCGATGTAGAGGTTTACCCAATTCCTAATGCGGGTCATTGTCCCCACGATGAAAATCCCAAGATGGTCAATGAATTGATTTTACAGTGGCTGTCTCGTAAGGACTAGAAATGCAATTGCGAACGAAGTAAGCATTATTAAGTAGGGGCGAATGGCCATTCGCGACGGTCTGTGTGTGGTAGAGAAGCGATATATCGCTTCTCTATGTCGTCACCTTGAAAGCCCCGTCCCCTACAATTCATTAGCCCATATTAGAAATGATGGTTAATTAAGCAGACTATAATCACCGATCGCGAAAACCCAAAAATTGTTATAAGCTGAAAGGAAAGTTCGGGCTATGGTGGGATGTCTAAGCGCAAAAAACACGGTCTTCAATGGATTAAAGAAACCATAGAACTAAAAGAAGACCACAACTGGAAATCAACGCCAGACCATCGAATCTTTGTGGCGGGACGAGGTGCATTGCGCTTCGATGTTCCTCAAGACTGGTTTTTTGAACCCGATACCGATTCTTTTCGATTTCTAAACGCTAAGCCTCCTAATGATGACTGTCGTCTAGAAGCTTCTTATAATATACTGCCTCCTGGCGACTGGCGAGATATTCCTCTAGTTCCACTGCTTAAAAAAGTAGTTAGAGGCGACACTCGCAATCCCATCGAACAAGGCGAAATTATTAAACTCAAGCGTCAAACAGCGCGTATCGTTTGGACGCAATTTAAATTTATCGATCCTCAAGAAAAGCGCGATGCGTATTCTCGCATTTGTATCGGGTTGGGTTCTGGAGTTCAGTGTCTGATTACTTTTGATTATTGGGCAAACGATGCAGAGCGTTTTACGCCAGTATGGGATACAGCGATGGAATCGCTTACTTTAGGTTTATATATCCGCGATCCTCGCACGGGATTTGCCTTGCCCGATTAATGCCACTAAAATTTCCGTGCTGGAAAGAAGAAAAGAATTTAGGCATACAGTAATTGATTTCTAATTTCCTTAGCCGTCAGTACACTCACCAAAATACCAATTCTTTGTGCGACTTCGTAAGCATTTTTCTGAGGCACAACAATAATTCCAAAATGTTATTTATCCTCTTCGATATACTGAAGATGCAACCGTTCAAAGTCAACTCGGTTATGGGTTAGGATACACCTTTCAACAGAAACTGCGAATTCAAGCTGTTCCCTATCTGTTTTGCCAAGGGTTGCTTGTTCGGGGACGGTTGTAACATCTAAACCACGCGATCGCAACAGCGTTGCAACTAGTGCCGACATATCCTCATCTGTATAAAGTGCCGCAAAAGTGGTCACAATTCACCTAAAGCGGCTCTCACAGATGGATGGACTAGCTCATCAGGAACTCGATTTCGCTCGATATACTCATTAATTTCTTTTTGATGGTCGAGATAGAAACTCAAGGCATCAAAAACTTGCGCTAGCGTTAAATGAGGCAAATGGCTCAAAATTTCCTCTGGCATAATGCCTAACCGCCACAAACCAACAATGGCACGAACAGATGTACGAGTGCCCAAAATAATTGGCTCTCCGCTCAAAATCTCAGAGTTGCTGGTAACGTAGCGTGAGAGAGTTTCTACAGTCATAGAGCGAAGCACACAGTAGAGACTAGATTTGCTTCCAGTCTAACAATATATAAGACTCAATCATCATAAGCAAAATTCCACCACAATGTTTATCTAACAGCCTAACTAATCGTCCCCGTCAAAGGCGAACTCGCACTAGCATAGCTTTTGAGTGGCATTCTTCCTGCTAGATATGCCAATCGCCCCGCTTGCGCTGCCATGCCCATTGCTTGCCCCATCAGGACGGGATTTTTAGCAAGCGAGATCGCACTATTAATCAACAAAGCATCTGCCCCCATTTCCATCGCCTGCGACGCTTCGCTGGGCGTACCGATGCCAGCATCCACGACGACAGGAATTTTAGCTTCTTCAATGATAATGGCGATATTCGCTTCATTTTTGATTCCTTGTCCCGAACCGATGGGCGATCCCAAAGGCATCACCGTTGCACATCCTACTTCTTCGAGACGTTTTGCTAAGAGGGGGTCGGCATTGATATAAGGTAAAACGGCAAACCCTTCTTTAACTAACTGTTCGGCTGCTTGCAGCGTTCCAATCGGATCGGGTAATAAATATTTAGGATCGGGGATGACTTCGAGTTTGACAAAGTTATTGTCTTCCTGACCCAATAATTTTGTCATTTCTCGTCCCAATCTTGCTACTCGAATCGCTTCTTCTGCTGTCTTACAACCTGCTGTATTAGGCAGCATCCAGATTTTTGTCCAATCGATCGCCTCTGCTAATCCTTCGTGTCCTGGGGCTTGTGTTTGAACGCGACGCACCGCTACTGTAACGATTTGACACCCACTAGCAACGATACTCTGTTGCATGATATCGAGACTGGGATATTTCCCCGTCCCCGTCATCAGGCGAGAGTGAAATTTACGTCCTGCAATAATCAATTCATCGGTTGTCTGTTCGAGTTCGCGATGGGGAGAGGAACCGTTGCTGGATTTAATTTGTAAAGGAAGGGGATTCATGACTAAAGGTGCAGGATTAGGTTTAGTGTAAAAGCGATCGCAACGAAAATGTTCGAGTAGAGGATCGGATTTTTGTTGCAAAATTAAGTCGGCTAATAAAGAAGCCGTGACTGGAGCAAGTAAAATTCCGTTGCGATAGTGACCGACTGCCAAAATTAAATTGTCACACGAACTCGTTCCCAAAATTGGCAATTCATCGGGCGTTCCCGGACGAAATCCCCACCAAAACTCTTCAATCGCCCAATTTTCTAGGGCAGGATACAGACGAATCGCGCGATCGAGTAAGCTTTGAATGCCTTTAGGCGTATTATTCGGTGTCCAGCCAACTTCTTCTACTGTCGTCCCAACAATTAAGCGTCCGTCTTGGCGGGGAACTAAATACGTTTGCGAACCAAATAAGATTCGTTCCAAAGGGAAAGGTTGATGGGGTTCTCTCGGCATTCTAACCGAAAGCATTTGTCCCTTGACAGGACGCACGGGATATGGTATTAGTTGATTTGCCCAAGAACCCGTTGCTAAGACGTAAGTTTGCGCTTGCAATTCGCCTTGCGAAGTAAAAACGCCACTAACTCGTCCTTGCTTTTGTTGTATGGCGCGAACGGCAATTCCTTCTCGTAAATCGACACCGAGGCTTTGAGCGGCTTGTACGAGGGCGTTAACGAGGATGCGGTTATCGACTTGTCCGTCTTCGGGATACCACCAACCCCCAATAACATCGCTTCCCAGTCCGGGTTGATACAAATGAATGGCTTCTTTATCTAACCAAGTTGCATTGGGTAACTGGTCACTAGTCACTGGTAACTGATAAGCGGGTGCTAAAATGCCACAGGGTAGATAACCCGTCTCCAACCCCGTTAAATCTTCGATTTTACGAATCCATTCTGAATATAGCCAGCGAGATCTCAGACACAACTCCAGCATGGGAGCAGAGGTTAGATTTTCTGCGTGAGGAGCTAGCATTCCAGCAGCAGCATGAGAAGTCGCTTGTCCAAAATCGCGACTGAGAACAGTCACTTTTGCACCGCGAAGTTTCAGGTCAATCGCGATCGCCAATCCGATAATTCCGCCACCAATAATAATTATGTCACTGGTCATTGTTTTTTTGTCCTTTGCTAGCGCCCTCAGCCAAAAAAGTATCTATACAGACAATGCTTCAATCCAATCTTGCTGAAACTGTTTCTTACACTCTAAAGCCTTTGTCAGGCTCTCTTCCAAACTCAAAAAGGTAATTCCTTGCCTATACCAACGTAACTCATCATCTTCAGATACGCGATCGCAAAGATTTGAGCCACTAGAAAAGTTTAAAGCTATAAAAGTTGGATCGAGCGATTTAATTAAATCTTTTGATATGGGTTTTGATGCCAATCAATCGTCTGCCAAATAACGCGATAAAAAGGTTTTTTTAGCATAAATTCAAGCTTTTTAGCTTTTAACTAACCACCTATCACAACTAACGGCTTCGGTAGTGTTTCTTCATCAGCCAAATAAGATTCAATCAGAGATTCTAATGCTTCTTTTCCCTTAAATACTGCTTCCTCATAAGTTGCTCCATGAGTCCGCCAATCTTGACCTGGGAAATCGGGTAAAGCAACCAGGAAACAATTGTCTTCATCCGACCATTGAATAACCATGCGATACTTAAGTTTATCCATCGGCTTCTCCCTCGATTAGTTTGATAGCTTTGTCTACGGCTTTTTCAAGATAGGGCTTGGCATCATCTCCATCGTTGCCAGAAACGGTTATTCTTCCAGCATACAAAGGATGTGCCCAGTTCGTATGGGAGCCTTTCCCTGGTCGTTCGGTAAAACCTGCACGTCGCAGCATTTGTTTGAGATCTCGAATTTTTTAGGCATAGATTAAAGAAAATCACCTAAGAGCAAGAATCTCTAAGGCAAATATTTCTGTACCACATCCCACCCTGTCAGCGTTACAAAGATAAACGCGCCAAATAGGATAATATTAGTCCCAATGTGGAGCGATCGCGCCCACGGACGTTGAGGACTAATTTGTGTGGCGCTAATGGCTGAGATTGACACTAAAGCAACTACGAATAACCCTGCGAATAAATGAGATGAATGTCCCAGACTGCCATAATGTCCTAGCGTCCCGATTAATCCGATCCCCAGTAATAATAAAACTAAATGAACTAAAATCGCCCCCATCGTCCAATGAAACGGTCTTAACCAAGCAGGACGAGCATGTTTAGAGATGCGGCGATTCCACATCCAAATCCCAGAAATTCCTAACAAAAGATAAGCCAATAAAGACAACCCCATCGACCAAGCGGCAATTTTCCACAACCAAAGAAACGAGGGTAAGTTCAAACTTTAGTATCCCAACTCTATTAGACTTCTTGCTTGTATATCGGGGAAAGGAGGAAAGAGCCATTATTCCCTTTTTCCTTTTCCTCATATTTTGAATCCCTAATTTTTGATTCTTGCAAGAGGTCTATTAACTAGCCTATGCTTTTTGGAGGGCGAATCGCAAAAAAAAAGATTGCTTGAACCAAGCAACCTTATACTGCTAACAATTTGGCGATTAACTGGCGGAAACTAAAATGCTTTTTAAAGAGGTGATGCTTTCTTGGCTTTTATTATCAGTTGTATCAATAGTTTGATTTTTATCGCGATCGGCAGAATTTGACATCCCATCGTCATCGATGTCGTCATCTCTGCCATCATTAATGCTAAGGCGATCGCAAGGAATCGTATCCGAGAGAATCGCACTCGCCATCATTCCACTATGAATTTCTAACAAAGCTTCCGGTAAGGCTTCAAAAACTAAGCGCTGTCCTGGAAAAACAACTCGCTCGAAATACCACTTGGCAATATTAGTAATCCGGGCAATTTGAATTTGGCTGGTAGCGTTTACATAGCAACAAAGGATACTATTCCTATGTCCGTTTGGTATGGGATCGAGGATTTGAGCCATAGCAATAGGGTTAATTTTATTATTTTGGTTCATCGTTGTTCTTCCTAAGCTAACACTCTCCAATCCCGACTAGTTGTAATGATTATTACAATCAACTCTTCTCAAAAGACAGATCTTGATATCATAAAGATATTTGACCTGATTTAAGATTTTTTTAAGATAAATTGCAATTTACTATTCCCTTGATAATTCAGGCTTCCTCTTGCTAGCTACGAGTTATCCCCAGACAATTATCGAAAAAAATCGATAATCAGTATTGCTTTTTACTGAAACCCGTCTTATTCGTCATACTCAACAGTTAGCAACGTTTATCGCTGATAGTTAAGTTATATTAAAATAATTATAGATAACAATTCGCTTATTAAGTCTTCTTAAACTCCTCTATACAAACGCTTCAAACCATGAACCAGCGAATCCTTTATGTTCGTCTCCCTTGCAATCCAATATTTCCAATAGGCGTTGTCTATTTAGCCGATCGCGTTCATAAGGTTTTTGAGGAGATCGAGCAAAAAATTTTCGATCTCGGAACAGTACCGCCTCTGGATTACAAAGCAGCGCTGGATCGCTGGATCGATGAATTTAAACCTACTCTACTTGTCTTTTCCTGGCGTGACATTCAAATTTATGCACCAGTCGGGGGAAGAGGGGGCAATCCATTACAATATACCTTTGAGTTTTTTTATGCGCTCAATCCCTTGATTAAGCTGCGCAGTGCGTTAGGATTGACGCGCATTGCATCGAGTTATTACGGCGAACTTTGGCGCAATCTAGGCTTAATTAAGCGAGGATTGAAGCGGGCGAAAAAATATCATGAGGATGCCCGTTTAGTAGTTGGTGGCGGTGCGGTTAGCGTGTTTTACGAACAACTACAGACGCAACTCCCAAAAGGAACCATTGTTTCGGTAGGAGAAGGAGAAGGTTTACTCGAAAAATTATTGCAGGGACGGGATTTCTCTGACGAACGCTGCTACATCGTCGGCGAACAAAAACCCAGAGAAAGATTGATTCACGAAAACCCAACTCCGTTTGAAAAAACCGCTTGCGATTACGATTACATCGAAAAAATCTGGCCCGAATTTAATTATTACCTGCAAGAAAACGACTTCTACATCGGCGTACAAACCAAACGTGGCTGTCCCCACAACTGTTGTTACTGCGTTTACACGGTTGTAGAAGGAAAACAAGTACGTATCAACCCCGCCGATGAAGTGGTTAAAGAAATGCGCCAACTTTACGATCGCGGAATTCGCAATTTCTGGTTTACCGACGCGCAATTCATTCCAGCGCGGAAATTTATCGATGATGCGATCGAATTACTCCAAAAGATCCTCGATTCTGGGATGACAGATATCCATTGGGCGGCTTATATCCGTGCCGATAATCTCACTCCCCAATTATGCGATCTGATGGTGAAAACGGGAATGAACTATTTTGAAATCGGTATCACCAGCGGTTCCCAGGAATTAGTCCGCAAGATGCGCATGGGTTACAACCTGCGGACTGTCTTGCAAAATTGCCGAGATTTAAAGGCGGCGGGATTCAACGATCTCGTTTCGGTAAATTATTCTTTTAACGTTATCGATGAAACTTTCGATACGATTCGCCAAACCATCGCTTATCATTGCGAATTAGAGAGAATTTTTGGAGTAGATAAAGTCGAACCTGCCATCTTCTTCATCGGGTTGCAACCGCACACCCATTTAGAAGAATTTGCCCTCAAAAATGATATTCTCAAACCGGGTTACGACCCCATGAACATCACGCCTTGGACAGTTCGCAAGATGTTATGGAATCCAGAACCGTTGGGTTCATTCTTCGGCGAAGTTTGCTTGCAAGCTTGGCAGCGAAATCCTAACGATTTTGGGCGAGAAGTGATGAAAATTCTAGAAGAAAGGCTGGGTTGTGCCGATTTAGAAGAGGCATTAACTGCACCCGTAGATAAGCAGAAGAAAGAGTTAGTAGGCGTTTAATTGTTAATTGTAGGGGCGAATGGTCATTTGCCCTTTATACGCCCATTTTTGCTTAGTCAAGTTTAATTTGAAGGATAAAACGCAGGCAACTTCTCCCTTGTCTTCCTTGTCCGCCTTGTCTTCCTTGTCTTGTCCGAACTTGTTATTTGCCACCTCGCAAAAACCATCCAAATAACGAACCAAACGTTCCAGTAATTACAACCAAGGCGATTTGCCGCCAGTTTTTTAACTCTCCAACTTTCTCTGCAAGGTCGGAGATTTTATTAATTGAAGGTTTCCATTCTTCTAAGCGACCTTCAATTTTCGCTTGGGCAAGTCTTATTTCTTTTATTTCCACATCCATAACATCCAATCTTTTATTGACTTGCCCAAATTGTTCGCCTATTTCCGCGTCCATAGCATCAAGTCTTTTATTGACTTGCCCAAATTGTTCGCCAATAAAAGATTTTAACTCTTGTAAATCTGTATCAATTTTCGCCATTATTTAAGCTTGTTTCCTTTATCAAGGCTTCTTCTCTTTTTGCATCAAAATCTATTCCTAGCGCCATAATAAACTATTCATTGAATCAGTAGGCGATCGCTCACCTCCCAGAGAAATTTTAACTAAACTTCAATCTCCCTAGTGCAAGAAGGCAGAGGGCAGAAGGATTTTTGAAGGCAGAGGGCTTCCGGGCAGAGGAGCCACTGCGGTCTTGGGGTCTCCCTAAGTAGAGCACGTGGCGTGGCAGAAGGCAGATGATGGAAATAAGGATTCTTCTTTGTCTCCCTTGTCACTGGTAACTGGTAACTGGTAACTGGTCACTGGTCACTGAAAAAGTCTCCCGGGTCTTCCGAAGGACGCTTCACCGTTGACATTGGGGGCAATAATGAGTCGAACGACCGCTTAATTTTATTCGCGCGATCGCATTTCCACAAATACGACAAGGTTCCCCATAACGACCGTAAACCCACGCGACACCGCCATAGTTCCCATTAATACCCGTAACATCTCGAAAATCGCTAAAGGTTGTGCCACCTTTGTCAATAGCTGTTTGCAAAACTTCAACGACTGCCGTTCTTAAGCTTTCGATTTGCGCTAGGGTTAGATCGGTTGCGATCGCGGTCGGTCGAATACCACTCTTAAACAACGCCTCGTCAGCGTAAATATTACCAATGCCTGCAATAACTTCTTGATCGAGTAAGAAGGTTTTGATGGGACGGCGACTCTTTTTGAGCTTTTCTTGTAGATAGTTTGTGGTAAATTCGCTCGAAAACGGTTCGACCCCTAATTTTTTTAACCCAGTAATAATCGTTTCTGGGGCGACTTGTGGCGGCACTAACCAAACTTTTCCAAAGGTGCGAATATCGACGAAACGCAATTCGCGATCGTTTTCCATAAATACACGAATTCGTGTATGCTTTTGCACGGGAAAACTTTCTTCAACCCACAACAGTTGACCCGTCATGCGCAAGTGAACGCCCAACCAACCTGCACTTTTAGCAGCATTGGTTAACTGTCCTAACAAATACTTACCGCGTCGATGCCAGCAAGCAATGGTTGTTCCTTGAATATTGCGATCGAATTCTGATACACAAAAAGGGTAGGCAAGCGTACTTTTGAGTAACACTTCCCCACCCCGAATAACTTGTCCTTGGGTTAATTGATTGAGTCCCCGACAGACGGTTTCTACTTCAGGTAGTTCTGGCACTAAAAAATTATGAATTATGAATTATGAATTATGAAAAACTCATATAACGAGGCTCAATAATTCATGAATATTGTAGTATGAAGCTTTGACCTTTGCGCGGGCAAGCTTATTCTCACTACAAAAAAACTCGCTTTTAGATGAATTTAGACGCTTTTCATCATTCATAATTGAGCATTCATAATTCTTTAGTTACTTTTTAGCAGGCGCTTTAACGAGTTCGAGTTCGTGTTCGGCGAAGTTATTAGTGTTTACTCCACCAGCATTGCCGCTAAATCCAGTGTAGTTAACGTTATTAAAGCGAACGATGTAAGGATAGATAATGCCACTTTTTTCAACGCTAGCGACGGTTCCCACATCTCCAAACCAATAGGATTCTTTGCGAAGAATTCTGACTTTTGCTCCACGTTCGATTGCCATAAGTTTTTTTCCTTGATATATCGGTATCGAATCTAAGATTGCTAGTGCCTTATCCCATATAAGATAAGTACCTAGATTTTATGTTTCTTTTATAAAAGCGTACTACTGTATTTGAACTCCTAGATAGCTCAAAATTTTAAGTTTTATTGCAATTCTTGCCACCGCAAGCTTACAAAATAGGCAGAACGCCCCCAGACATCTTTAGTGATTGAGATTTCAGCCAACTCCAAATTAAAAGGAATAGCAGTCGTTAAATACTTTTGCGCTAACATTCCCAAATCGGGTGCTAATTGAGTAGCGACGACGGTAGATAGACCTAATCCGATGAGTTGTTCGATTGGGCCTCTTGGCAAGAGTAAATGCGTGCCTAAAGCAAATCCTGCGGTTAAAAACATATTGACAGATAAGTTAGTCCCACAGCGGGGGTGTATAGCTAAATTCCATTCTCCTGCTTTGAGTTTTCGCAAAGCCATACGAACAGCCCTGTGCAGATCTAAACTATCTACTTGACCGTATAGATAAAATCCTCGGTCGGTAGATAATCCTCCCAACAGGTCGTTGTCTTGTGGATAGGAATTTTCTAATAATGTTTGAGGGCTGATAGGGCGATCTTTTTCGCTTAACATCCAAACTGTAGCGTGTTCGAGAGCATGAACTTGACGTAACATCAAAAGTTCTTTTAATCCAGGAATAAATCCTAATTGCTTGAGTAATTCGCTATCCCAGATGGCTTGTGGCTTAAAAATATCGAATTCCCAAGCAATACCCGCGTTTGTAGAGGCATTTGTCATAGTCATTAATTCGAGCCGTAGCGCGATTCGTAGAGGTTCCTTAAATAGATATTGTTCGAGAGTATGGTTATTCTATAGTTCTACATTAGCGAATATTGAAGTTCAGCAGAGAAAGTTTACAAGGAAAAAAGCTCATACTATAAAGAGTCGTTGACTTGCTCTCAAACCTAAAAAGCTTTCTTGCTATAATCTGCTTTTGACAACAGAGAAGGGATCGAGCAAATAATGGCAGACTGGCAAGAGATAGATGGCGGCGTAACAGCACCTAAAGGTTACAGGGCAGCAGGAATTACCGCAGGATTAAAACCCTCTGGGTTGCCCGATTTAGCCTTAATTTTCTCAGAAACCGAAGCGATCGCGGCAGGTGTGTTTACTACCTCCGAAGTTCGCGCCGCTTGCGTCGATTATTGCCGCCAGCGTCTTGCTGCTAAAGCTAGTGCCCGCGCTATTCTCTGCAATGCAGGACAGGCTAATGCGGCTACAGGCGATCGCGGTTGGGAAGATGCCCTCGAATGCGCCCGTCTCCTCGGCGAAGCCCTTCTCATTCCTTACGAGCATATTCTTCTCGCTTCTACAGGCGTAATCGGACAGCGAATTCGCATGGATGCACTGCGATCGGGCATTCCTAAACTAGTATCGGCTTTATCTGAAGATGGCGGCGATGCGGCTGCTAAATCGATTATTACGACAGATTTGGTGACAAAATCTATTGCCCTAGAAACGACGATGGACGGTCGCCCCGTGCGCATGGGCGGCATGGCTAAGGGATCGGGCATGATTCATCCTAATATGGCGACGATGTTGGCGTTTTTGACTTGCGATGCAGCCGTTTCTACCTCCCTATGGCAACAAATGCTTAAACGAGCGGCCGATCGCAGTTTTAATCAAATTACAGTAGATGGCGATACCAGTACCAATGATAGCTTAATCGCTTTAGCAAATGGTCAGTCGAGAACCGCAGCAATTACCGAAATGGGAGCCGATGCCGAAAAGCTAGAAGCTATGCTGACGGATGTGTGCCAGCATTTAGCCAAAGCGATCGCTAGAGATGGCGAAGGGGCAACTTGTTTAATCGAAGTGCAAGTATCCGGCGCGCCCGATGACGACTCTGCCCGTCAGATTGCCAGAACGATCGCGGGATCTTCGCTAGTTAAATCTGCTATTTTTGGGCGCGATCCCAATTGGGGTAGAATAGCTGGTGCGGCTGGAAGAGCGGGAGTATCTTTTCATCAAGAAGAATTGCAGATTAAATTAGGCAATTTTTTGATGATGGAAAACGGTCAACCCCTGGAATTCGATCGCGCTGCGGCAAGTAATTATCTTAAACAAGCAGCAACAGGAGCATACTTAAAAGAAGATACCGTATTAATCTCGGTTTGTATCGGCAACGGTTCGGGCACGGGCACGGCTTGGGGCTGCGATTTGAGTTACGATTATGTAAGGATTAATGCCGAGTATACTACTTAGATTTATGGCGTTGCTGAATTAGGATATGTATTTTAAGAAATGCGATCGCGGCTAATAAAACTAATCGAATTATTTTCATTTAATAACTTGCGGATTTTATCTACCTTCTGGCAAGTATTTAAACAAATCATCCAATATTTTATTAGCTCCTGACATACCGAACCCTCGCCAATTTTCTTGGCTGACAACATAAGCTCGATTGTTTTTAACTACTTTTAAGTTGCTAAAAATCGGATGCTGGAAATAAAAGCTTGATTTTCTTTCGTCAACATCAATAATAAATAGGATATCAGCATCATATTCATTAATGGTTTCAATGCTGAGATTCCACTTGCCATCAGATACAGCTTTATGGCGTAAACCAATATCTCTTAAAATATAGGAAATAGTATCACTCTTAGCGATTGTCCAAGTATAACCCTCACCAGAAAAAAGTACAGAAACCTCTATTTGCTGCAACTGGTTTCCCAAACGTCGCTTCAATTCTTCAGTTCGTTTTTGATATTGATTTAAAACTTCCTCTGCTTTTGTTTCTTGACCAAGTAATTTAGCAAGATAGCGAATATTTTCTTTAAAGTAAGCTTTATTTTCCCGATCTATAGCTGGGATGTCAGCATCATTAGGTACTGAAACAGTAGGTGCGATCACTCATCCACCAACTACTTTTGACCACACCCATTAACAAGGTATTTTTCTAAGTCATCAAGGATGGCATTAATCGCAAAAATATCTGGATTATCCCAATGCTTGTCGACAACATAAACTTTATTTTGTTGAACAACTTCGAGGTGTAACCATAAAGGACTTTGTTTGAGCTTATTTAACGTCTTCTTATCATCTTCCCTTTCCGAAGATACAACGAAGAGAACATCCCCATCAATATCAGATATTTTTTCCTTAGATATTAGAGTGTTGATATAGAATAAATTGTGTGATTTAGGACGTTGTAAACCAATATCCTTCAACACTGACCAGGAGAAATGCTTTTCTCCATAAGCCCCAATGCCATATTCTGAAGATATATCGGCAATAGATACCTCCATAGTTTTGCAGCGATCGGCCAAAGTTTGCTTCAATTTTTCCACCCGTTTCCAATACCGATCGATCAATTTGCGACCCACTTCTTGTTTATCCAACACCTGGGCGAGTTCCTCTAACATCTCTGTCCAGAGAGGTGGTGTATTGAGAACAACTGTAGGTGCAATATAGGACAGCTGTTTGTAAATACCTTTCAACTCAGAGCCAGAAATAATTAGGTCTGGTTTAAGTCTCAAAATCTTTTCTATATTCGGACTATTATAACTCCCAATAGATTCTATTCGGTCTGCTTTACCTTGAAGATATTTTGGAATAGGAACACGCGGAAAATAATTAAATGCAATAGGCTGGATGCCCAATGCCCAACTATTGGCAAAACTATCCAACGTCAAAATTACTACCCGTTGAGGGTTGCGAGGAATGCAGGCGCTACCCATTATATGTTGCACGGTTCGGCAATTCTCAATAGGCTGTTTATAGCTAGTAATATTGATGTCATGAGTTGCGCTGCAAGCCGAAACTAGCTTTACTATTAAGATACTCAAAAGTATCAGGTGGATGAGGCGGTGCAAAGAAATACTCGTGAGCATTACTCGAAAGAAGGTTTTAAGGAGAGATGAGGGTTTTGGATGACAGGTTGGTAACAAGCTGTCATTAAAAGTAAGAAAAAGCCATTAGTAAAAATGGCTTAATTAGACGATACAACTGTTTTTTCATCACGCATTTTCCAGTTACAGATAAAATAAAACTGTTTGTGGCACGATGTTGAACTCATGCTTAACCTGACTGCCAAAGAGTTAAAATGTCCAACCAATTGAGCCAGTGATAGTCAATGGCGCACCTCTCTGAACAGAGTTTCTACCGAAGACATAGCTAGCATAGTCTATATCAAACAGATTACGGACATTAATCGCTGCATTAAACCCGTCTCGACGATAGTAAAGGGCTGCATCGGTTCGTAAGTGACTGGGTAGTTCAAAGGAGTTTGCGAGATCGCCCTGTCTTTCTCCGATATAAAACAGACCTAAACCAAAGCCTAAACCTCTTAAATTACCTTTCTGAATTTCATAGGTTGTCCAAAGGCTGGCTTGATTAAATGGTACATTATCCAATTGATTGCCGACAGGAGTAGCATTATCCTTGGTGACTTCTGCATCGGTATAGGCATAGGAGGCAATAATTTTCCAACCGGGTAAAATCTCACCTGCAACATCCAACTCAATTCCTTGACTTCTGACTTCTCCAGTTTGAATCGAGAAACCCTGTGCAGCTGGTAGAGGATCGGGATCGGGAGTAGCCACATCTGTTTTGGTGATATGATAAGCAGCAATGGTTGCCGAAAGCCTGCGATCTAAAAAGTCTGTTTTTACACCAATTTCATATTGAGTTCCCCGCGTTGGTTTCAATGCTCTCCCATCTGGATTACGTCCGACGCTAGGTTTAAAAGAGCTACTGTAACTGGCGTAGAGAGAAACATTGTCACTGGGTTGATACACTAAGCCGATACGAGGGCTGAAGGCACCATCATTCTGTAATGGTTCATTAACGTCATTAAGTAAATCTTCAAATTTATTGGAAATCCAATCATAGCGACCACCAATCAGTAGCTTCAAGTTATCGCTAAAAGCAATTTGATCCTGAAGGTAGACTCCGTAAGTTTCAGTCGCATAATCAATCTTTGCGCCAAGTGGATATTCAGGTTTTGGAATATTGTAGTTTGGGTTAAAAATATCCAAAACGAAAGCGGGTGTTGGAGATGTAAAAAAAGATAGAATTCCACCTTCAAGGTAGTTAATATCAAAGCCTGCTAAGATTTGGTGGGAAATCGATCCAGTATTAAATTTTCCTAGCAAGTCTATCTGTCCAAAGTAGTTGTTTGCCCGAGTGCCAGAGCTAGGTTCCCGAGAAAAAAATGTGGTTGTTAGAGTTCGGTCATCAGCGAGTTCAAAAAACACTCGCTCTAGAGTCCTTTGATTCAGCACGATCGCAAGATTATTGCGAATTTGCCAGTTTTCGCTGAATTTGTGGTTTAGGGTTAAGCCAATTCTGTTGGTTGTGACATCGTTTAAAGTTAAATCAGGGTATGAAGGATAAAAATTTCGAGGTGGTAAGCTGCCATCGCTCAGTAACGGAACGTTAGCTATTGGAGGATCTGCAAAATATCTAACGTACTCATAAGATAAATTCAGGTCTGTTCGATCTCCTAATTTCAAGGTAATGGAGGGCGCAATTGTGGTTGTATTGGAGCTAACGAAATCCTGATAACTTCCAGCACCTCGATAGCTGGCGATAAATCGATACAATACATTGCCATCTGTTGTCAATGGAGCAGATAAGTCGATACTTGGTTGATAGAATCCGTAGTTACCTGCTTGAAATTCGACATTGTAATAGGGTGTGCTGAGGGGTTTTTTGGTGACAGTATTGATCACACCACCTGGTTCTTGCGCGCTGAATAGAACTGAGGCTGGTCCTTTTAGCACTTCTACTTGTTCAATTGTCCCAATAGATGACACGGAGTAGTAATCATAATCTCGAAAGCCATTGCGTAAATTTCCTGAGTCAAATGAATTAAATCCTCTGATGATAAAAGCCCCACCGGGTGAGCCAAAGTTCCTAGAACCATCAAGAACACCACTAACGGTTTCTACTGCTTCAAAACGTTTTGGGCATTGCGATCGCGTAATACCTCCTGTGGTACAACCTGTATTGACTGGGGAATATCCCGAATCGGTGTATCCGTCCGAGTTGCCGTGGAAGCATTAGGAACTCGATAGCCGTCTTGCTCTCCCGTTACTACTAACTCAATCTCTTCTCCCTGTGCTGTTTGACCCCTCTCCCGACTCCCCCCTTACTAAGGGGGGATTTTAAGGGGGGTGGCGCTAAAAATCAAGCCTTCTTCGCTGTCAAACAACTCTACCGTTGGCTGTTCCTCTTTTCCGACAACGGTCACTAACACCGTATTTTCATCTCGGTTGGTAACAGTTACTTCGCTCACTCCTTCGATGGGGTTTTCTTGTCGGAATGATTGTTGTAATTGAGCATTGGGGATTTCGGCAAGAAAATTGTTGTTTTTAGATATGTTGACAACTCGCAACTGTTGTGCTTTGCCTGTAGGAGTGAGTAAAAGAATTTCAAATCCTGTTTCGGTAGGGTTGAGTTGCACTCGCTCGATGGTTACGATTTGACCCCCCTCATTCCCCCCTGGCTTCGGGGGGAGGGAAGAAGGTGGAGTTTGTGCATTAGCATTGACAGGGGTTAAACCAAAAATTAATCCTTCATTGCTATCAAATAATTCAACTTGTGGCGGCGCTGTTTCTCCGATTACTCTAACTTGAATCGTCTTATCATCGAGATTGGTAATAACGATTTCGCTAATTCCTGCTGAGGGTTTTTGAGAACGAAATGGCTTGCTATCTGGTAACTGTAGTTGTGCCCCTTCAATCTCGGCGATAAAATTGTTCCCATCGCTGCGATCGCTAACTTGTAGTTGCTGTGCCCCTGGAGTTTGTAAAATTACTTCTACCCCTGATTCAGTAGGGGTGATTTCAATTCCTGTAATTGGTATAATCCCTTCCTGTTTCTCGATACTCTCTCCCCTTTGCAAGGGGGGAGTTGGAGGGGGGTTATCTAGTGTTTGTCCTATAATGCGATCGCATGGAGCGGTACGCGGAGCGTAATCGCGACTAACACGAAATTTAATTTCGCTCAGTTGGGTAAAATTTTTACCTTCAACGTTTTTTTTAACTTCCTCACTTTTAGCAGAAGTTGCGATCGCCCGGAGGGCAGCGCCAGAGGCGATCGCAACTACCATTGCACCCGTTAATATTAAACTTTGAAATAATCTATCTAGCTTCATTTATCCTCTCACACCCCAAAAATTCACTCAAAAGAAGTTTTCTAGCAATTTTTTAGCTTTTGTAGACCAGAGTTGTTGCTCCCTCTCATCCCCCAAATCTGGAGGACTTTGACCTCCATCTTTAACTGTTACCAGTTATCAGTTACCGGACGACTTGATTGGTCACTGTTCACTGATAATGGGGGGGCGATAACCGCGTAAAAATCGCAAACCTTACTAACTAACTTCTTAAGAAAAATTCTTAATTGAATGAGTATAATAAGGGATTTCTATTTTTAATTTGAATGCTCGACGGATTTTTTTCTGAACGCTAGAAGAATTTTGAGCTATTTTGCAGATATTGTTTGGGATTGACACCAAACTTTTTGCGAAATGCGATCGCAAAATAACTGCGACTCACAAAACCAACTCTTGAGGCCACTTCTTCAACTTTCATTTCACCTGTTGCTAACAATTGTTGCGCTTGTTCGAGTCGATAGTCGTACAAGTATTTAAAAGCGGATGTCCCAAAAACTTGACGGAAACCGCGCTTTAATTTAAAGTCATTCAAACCAACTTGTCGTGCTAGTTCTACAAGGCTAGGTGGATTCTCCAAATGACTCAGTAATATTTCCTTAGCTTGATGAATTCTCTCAATCTCGCTTAAGCCTCTAGTAAAAAAGTTTTTTTTGATAAAACTTTTTATCTTGGAACTGTTGCAAATGCAGCGCTATCAAATCTATCGCCCTACCTTCTAAATACATCTGCTTCATCAAGCCTTCATAGGGACAGTGTAAAATCTCATATAGTGCTTGCCGCATTTTCCGCATTGTTTTTCCTATGTGATAGTAAGGTTGCGGTGTATCGATCGCTATGCCTTGACGTATTTCAACTGGAATCTGTTGTATGAGTTCTTCACTAAAACCTTGAAAGAATTGTTGCGGTTCAAATCCAATATAAATTCGTGAATATTTCTCTCCTGCTTGCCACCACTCAGTTTCTTTAACATCATAGTTGCATTCTGAATAATATCTACCCACTAATTCCTCGATTTCATCGGTTAAACCGTGACGATGGATTCTTACTTTTCCTGAAAGAAAAAAGCTTAAACCAAATTTATAATCATTATTAATATTTCTCTGCCAAACAAGATCGTCAGTCAACTCATACTCGTGTATCTCAATGTATAAACCATTTCGCAGTTCTAAGCATGAGCAATACTGATTACCGAAGTCTAGAAAATATCCTTGAGAAATCGTTTCGAGATCGGTTGATTGGTCGAAAATATTACCTTTTTGTCGATTTTTTTCCCATAGTTCATCCCAATCTGTTTCGGTGAAAATTTTTGTCATAATTTATTAGTAATATTTTTCAATAAGTTTCGTGCTAATCATACAGTGTTGCTTCGGGATTTTACAAGTTGGTTTTGGTTTGCCGAAGTACGAGCATTCTGAGAGCTTGCACTCTTCACATTAGCCGCAAGGAAATTGATTTCCTTGCTAATATATAAAGTCCATTAATGGAAGTTAAGAAAATAGTTCGGCAATTAACTAGCTATAAATAGCTTTTAGGCAAGGCTTCAATTACCGGATTTAATTTTTAATCTTCATAAATAAACTAAAATTATTACACAGTCGTCTTCAGAAGACTTTATATGTGAGGCAGCGATTTTAATCGAGGGGCGGACTATTGAGAATCAACCGTAAAACCCTGCCCATTCCTTGCTGGAGTCAGCCTTGCCCGTCTATCCTGGTAAAAGGAGTAAGTTAGGATTTGACATGAGCGATCGTTCGGAACGTTTAATCAAAATAGCGGTAGTTGACGACATTCACGATCGCTGGGAAGAAGATAATCTTGCTCTACAATCACTAGGAGTCGATTTAGCTTTATTTTTAGGAGATTTTTGCAATGAATTAGCAATTATTGGAATTAATTACGAATTTACGACCCCCAAATCGCCCATTTGTTAGCTCGGTATACAAGCAAAAGCGCAACAACCAGCCAGCTTAACTTTTGAGATGGCGATGTATTAAATTATCAATTTAATTTTATGAAAAATTCCCTCTCGCTTATCTGGGAAATTCCTTTGGCAATTTTGTCATTTTTCTTTTATAAAGCCATGAAATTTTTCATCGGCAATCTTTATACTATCTATCTTGCTATTAATAAAAAAAATGCTTCTAGATGGCGCGTCTTATCCGCAGAAACACTAAAAACTCCCCTCAGTTTACCCGTGCTGATGACGAAAGGGCCTCGTTGGAATACTCATGCTATTATTGGAACTCTCGGCCCTTTTTCAGTTAAAGATGCGATCGCGATCGATACGGAATCGGCAAATGCGTCTGCTCGTTCTTGGATTGCTGTAATTTATAGTTTTCCAGGTTATGAAACTATAACGAGTCTTGAATCGGAAAAACTTAATCCTACCGATCAATGGGCATCTTTAAAATTAAAGCCAGGACAGTATAGTATTGGCTTAAGATATTATAATCGATTTGATAAAATTACTTTTCCTGCTATTAAAGTAGGCGATCGCGAATTAGTTGCAGCTACTCAAATTCCTTCAAATATCAATGATTTCTATCACAATTTAATTCAGAAAAAAAGTTGGTTTTATCTGGCACTGCATTACTATATTTTTACGATTTTGAGATTGCGGAAATGGTTGCCAGAGTCTTTTGTTAGAAATGAGTATTTGCCAGTTGGTGCGCCCGATACAACCTTTTTTTACGGACATTTATGGCGCGGACAATCGTTGCAAGTTGAAATCGAGCCATTATTAGTAAAGAATTACGACATTTACTTGACAGTATACGATCGCTCTAGTCTTCCTTTATTTTGGAGCCAGCTAGAACAAGAGAAATATCTGACGCAACCTATCGCAAATAACGGTTTTTATTTGATTCGGATGCGTCCCAAACCCGATTTAACAGACGAGTCCTTTAAAAAGTTGACAATTGAGTCAAACTTAAACGATGAAGATAGCTTAGTTCGATGCTTACAAATTTTAGGGAGCAATCGCGCGATCGCAACCTCAATTCCTTAACTTTTTCCTGGTAAGCTGTTACATCAAAATTATTTTAGGATTCATAAACGATATCTTTTGCCTATTCCCTATTCTCTAATTCCCAAAACTCCACCTCATCTATTTGAGAGATGCCATACATATTACGAAAGATAAATTCTTTACAAAATCTGAATAATTACTAGTGATTCGGGTATATATAAAGAAGAATTTGCGATCGCAAATGGAAAAAGGCAAGGGTGCGATAAATTAGTAAGGTTATGAATTATACAGCTACGGAATTTCAAGAATTTATAGCTTCAGTAGCGCCATTCGACAAACTTCCAGACGAAGTTTTGATAGACCTGGCACAAAAAATCGAGCCGTGGCGCTACCGCATGGGTCAAATAGTCCTGATGCAGAAGAAAATGCTGCCTCATGTTGCAATTTTGTATGAAGGCAAAGCGCGTTTACTTAGTTACGATCCTCGCACCCAAATGCCCGTTACCCTCAAATTACTAGAATCCGGTTCTATATTAGGCTGGGTTAATTTAGTTAGGGGAGTTGCTTGCGAAACGGTAATTTCTTCAACAGAAGCTATCTGTCTAACCCTCAAAAACAGCGATTTCACTAGATTGATAGAAGAGTATCCGCAGTTTGGCGAAGCTTTTCGCGGCAAAGCTGCAATTCTAGAAGTATTTGAGCTTTTAGGCTACCAACTAGCACAACAGGCACAAGGAGAAGTCAACCTCAAAGAATTGACGACTAAAATGATGAGCGATGTAGAAGTTCGCTACCTTGCTCCTGGTAAGTTGTCGAGTACCGACCTAACCTCGCTACAAGCGTCACGCAGAATATGGTTAGCAAGCGGTGCAAACATTGCCAATTGTGAAATTGGCGCTCGTCTCGACCTTTCTTCGCCTCAAACAATCGAGGTAATTGGAAATTCACAAGCGCGATTGCTCGGATTTACAGAAGAACGGTTAAACAGCAATTTACAATTAACTATCGAGCCAACAAGTTCTGTTTCCACGCCAGTCGAATCAACACTCGAATCGCTACCCGATACCCAACCAACGGCGATTCCTTATGCAGAAGCTGAATTGCTAGAGGAAGAACGCAAAGTCGAGGTACAATCTGCCGAAGTAACGACCGAGAAAAAGTACCCTCACGTTTCGGGAAAAACGCCTCTAGAAGCGGGAGTTGCTTGCTTCCAAATGCTCAGTCAGTATTTTGGAATGCCTTTTCGCAAGGAAGTCATCCGCCGTATCGTCAGCGATCAATTAGTGCGTAGCGACAATCTTTCGTTGCCGTTGTGCGGCGCGATCGCGGAATTAATGGGACTCAACGCGCAACTTGTCAAGATTCCTGCCAAATCTTTTACCAATCTTAATGCTCCCGTATTGGTACGCTGGCAAGATAGTTTAGCGATTCTCTACGAAATTAGCGATCGCTACATGGTCATCGGCGTACCCGAAATTGGCATTCTGCGCCGACAAAGTGCCGATTTCCTCGAAAGTTGGGGTGTAGAAGGCGAAGTGCTGCTGCTGCAAAAGACCAAAGAAACTCCCCAAGAACGCTTTGGTTTGCGCTGGTTTCTCCCTGCTTTGACTCGCTATCGTCGAGTGCTGATCGAAGTCTTTGTTGCTTCTTTCTTCGTGCAGCTATTTGGATTGGCGAATCCCTTGATGGTTCAGGTCATTATCGACAAGGTAATCGTCCAAAATAGCGTCGATACGCTGCAAGTTTTGGGAATATTCCTAGTTGTTATCGCGATTTTTGAAGCCGTTCTCACTACTTTGAGAACTTATCTGTTTGTCGATACGACCAACCGCATCGACATGAGTTTGGGTTCTGAAATTATCGATCACTTGCTGCGTCTGCCATTGCGATACTTTGAACGCCGACCCGTTGGGGAAATCTCCACTCGCGTCAACGAACTCGAAAATATCCGACAGTTTCTGACTGGAACTGCCCTAACGGTAGTTTTGGATGCTGTTTTTTCTGTCGTCTATATCATCGCGATGGTCATTTATAGCCCCATCCTGACAGCGGTAGCGTTGGGAATTGTGCCTGTATTTGTCGCTTTAACTATCTTTTTCTCTCCCATTATTCGCCGACAACTGCGCGTCAAAGCAGAACGTAATGCCCAAACCCAATCGTATTTAGTCGAGGTGATGACGGGGATTCAAACGGTTAAAGCGCAGAATATCGAATTGCGATCGCGCTGGCAATGGCAAGAAAAATATGCCAACTACGTTTCCGCCGGATTCCAAACCGTAATTACCTCAACCTTTGCTAGTTCGATGAGTAACTTCCTCAACAAACTATCGGGATTGTTGGTACTGTGGGTTGGCGCTTACTTAGTCTTGCAACAAGAACTTACTTTAGGTCAGTTAATTGCCTTCCGCATCATCGCTAGCTATGTAACTTCGCCGATTTTACGCCTCGCTCAAATTTGGCAGAATTTCCAAGAAACAGCCCTATCCTTGGAAAGATTGGCAGATATCGTCGATTCGCCTCAAGAAGCCGAACAAGACAGACAAAATATTCCCATGCCTTTAATTAAAGGGGCAGTCAAATACGAAAATATCTCCTTCCGCTTCAAAAGTCACGGCCCATTGCAACTTTATAACGTCAATTTAGAGTTTCAACCAGGAACCTTTGTGGCGATCGTCGGACAAAGCGGCGCGGGAAAAAGTACCGTTACCAAACTAGTTTCCCGATTATACGAACCCGAATCGGGACGCATTCTCATTGATGGCTACGATATTAACAAAGTAGAACTTTATTCGCTACGCCGTCAAATTGGGGTAGTTCCCCAAGATACCCTGCTTTTTGATGGCACGGTACAAGATAATATTGCCCTCACCAATCCCGATGCAACCACTGAGGATGTTATTGAAGCAGCTAAAGTCGCTGCCGCTCACGAATTTATTATGCAACTTCCCAATGGCTACAATACCAGAGTTGGGGAACGAGGCTCGGCACTATCGGGGGGACAGCGACAGCGTATCGCGATCGCCCGAACCGTAATGCAACAACCGCGCATTCTCGTCCTCGACGAAGCAACAAGCGCCCTCGACTATGCCACCGAACAACAACTGTGTATCAATCTCATCGATGCCTTTCACGACCGAACGGTCTTTTTCATCACCCACCGTCTCGGCTCAATTAAAAATTCCGATGTTATCGTAATGATGGATGCAGGTTCAGTAGTAGAACAAGGATCTCACGAAGAGTTGATGGCGCTCAAAGGACGCTATTACTACCTTTATAACCAACAAGAAAAATCGTAATGAATTCTCAATAAAAAACGATACGTAACATACGGCAATGATAAATTTAGTTAATGGCAATCAGGGAAATAGCGATCGCGAAGAGAAAATTCGCATTCTAGTCGTAGACGATCAGCGCATGATTCGAGAAGGGTTAAAAACCTTACTCGATTCGGAAGAAGATTTAGAAGTAGTAGGAACGTCAGCAGACGGAGAAACGGCGATCGAACAGGTAGATCTGCTGCGTCCCGATATCGTTCTCATCGATATGGAAATGCCGGGACTTGACGGCGTAACCACCACCAAGACGATTTGTGAGAAATACGAAGATATTAAAGTTTTGGTGCTGAGCAGTTACGATAACAACGACTATATCGTGCAATCGCTCGATGCAGGGGCAAAAGGCTATCTGCTCAAAGGAACGCCCGCTCACGAACTCAGAGAAGCCATTCGCTCGATTTATAAAGGTTACGTTCATATCGGGCCGGGACTGTTTGAAAAAATTATTCCCAAAACCAAAGCAGAAGTTGGCGGCGCGATCGTCAAACAAGCCCCCACACAAATAAAAAGCAAAATTGTCGAACCATCGGGGTTGAGTAACGGCGCAGCCAAATCAGGGGCACTCGCAACTAGCCCTCAAGAACCTCTCATCGCCCCTTTTGAACAAACCGTCATTCTGAAACAGTCGCCCATGTGGTCGCGGGCGATCGTTTGGTCGATTATCGGCGTAACGCTCTTTGGGATTATCTGGGCGGCGTTTGCCAAGATAGAACAAGTCGTTCCCGCCCAAGGCGAACTGAAGCCCCAAGGAAAAGTCAAAGAAATTCAAGCGCCCGTTAATGGAGTCGTCAAAGAGGTTTTTGTCGAAGATGGCGATCGCGTCGAAAAAGGGCAAGTATTAGCAACGCTAGATTCGACAGCATCAGCAGCAGAATTAAAATCTTATCAAAAGATTCGTCAGTCTCTTTTGCAAGAAAATCAGTTTTATAAGACGTTGATGGATCGCAGCATCGATGAATATGAGGTAGAAAACGCGATCGCGCGTCTTAATATCCCCAGACAAGTAGCCGCCCTAGCCCGAAATCGAGCCGAACTCGTAGCGGAAAACCAACTATTTCAAGCGCAGTTGTCAGGAGGCTCGACAGCTAGACTCAGTGCAGCGCAGCGCGATCGCTTGCAAACTGCTCAAGAAGAATCCCAATCCCGCGCGGCAACGGCAAGATTGGAGATGGAACAACTCGGCAAACAACTGACACAAAATCAAGTTCAGTTAGCTGATGCGAGAAAGCAACTTATCGACGATCGCAGAACCCTCGAAGAAATCAATCAAAGAAATAAAAAAGCGATCGCCCAAGCGGAAGAAAGCTTGAAGATCGAAGAGGGAATTTTCAGAGATGTCGAACCTTTACGCGAAGAGGGCGCGCTCGCTAAACTGCAACTAGAGCGACAGCGACAATCGATTAACGATCGCCGTGCCGAGTTAATCAAGCAAAGAGCCGACGGAACGATTGAATACAATAGGCAACAGCAACAAGTACAAACCCGTCGCGCCGAAATAGACAGATTCCTTGAAGAAGAAAAACGTCTCAAGTTGGCGATCGCTCAAGCAAGAGAAAAGTTAAATAATACCGTTGCCCTCTCTAGCAAAGAAGTGCGCGATCGCGTTGCTGAAAATGAGAAACGCATTGCTGACATTGACTCTCAGCTTACCAAATCCATTGTAGACAACGAAAATCGAATCTCCGAACTCGATTCTCAAATTAGTCGCGCCCAAGTAACTTTAAAATATCAAGAATTGCGAGCGCCCGTTACTGGAACAGTATTCGATCTCAAAGCTGGGGCAGGCTACGTTACGCCGCCAACTCAAACCGAGCCTTTGCTTAAAATCGTTCCAGAAGATGTCTTAGTCGCGAAAGTTGATGTCAACGATGCAGATATCGGCTTCGTGCGGGAAGGAATGAAAGCAGATGTGAGAATTAATACTTTCTCATTTAGCGAGTTTGGCGACATCAAAGGCGAAGTTATTTCTATTGGTTCGGATGCCTTACCCCCAGATGAGATACACCGCACTTATCGCTTCCCCGTGCGAATTAAGTTAGACCAGCAACAATTGAATGCTAGCGGACGAAATCCCCTACCCTTGCAATCGGGGATGGGCGTGACTGCTAACATTAAAGTCAACGAAGATCGCACGGTTTTGAGTTTATTTACCGAACTGTTCGTCAAGAAAGTAGAACCGCTTAAAGAAGTTCGTTAACAACAAAGGTACAAGGATTTCCTTGTGCCTTTATTGATTTGAACTCAATCGCTTTGGAATTGTCAGTCAATTCTAAAAAAGATTGTATGGCGATCTATTTTCATGGTATTATGGGAGTCTGTGCGGACGTATAGCTCAGTTGGTTAGAGTACGTCGTTGACATCGACGGGGTCACTGGTTCGAGTCCAGTTACGTCCATTTCGGCTTATTAATCTGTTTAGCAAAACTTTCTTAGATTAAATTATATCTATAAAAATTAGACAAGTTAGGCGTTTAAACCCCTATTGATAAATAGGACAGGCAATTAATTTTGCCCGCCCTAGAGCAGCTTTCTTTATATTTGAACTGGGAACCGTTTATTTAAGGTTAAGCTGTTCCACATCTAGATTTCCTATTAATGAGTGAAGAAAGACTTCTTAAAACTCTCTCCCAGTCTCCCAGTCCAACTTTTATGGTAGCCTAAATGTTTAACAGCTTAGTAGCTGTAGTATTCCCTTTCAGACAATTGAGCATCCGTAGCGTCGCTGCGGCTGAGTAATTGCGAAAGGCAGGTTGGTTCGGGGCAAACTCAGTACCTGTTTCATTAAGCGGAGAAGCTACTTGACAATAAGCTGACATTTGATTGACCAGCATTTCAGCCCAATGCCCGCTAGTATCGGAGAAAGTTGTTTTCGTTGTAGTTTGCTTAGCTGTTAATTGAGCCGTCGTAGTACGTTGAGATTGGGCATATTGAGAGGCTTTTTGCAAGACAGCGATTAACTCGGCTCTCGTTACTTCTTTAGTTGGTTGAAACGTTCCATCTGGATAGCCGCTAACAATTTGGTTTTTCTGCGCCCATTGAATTTTTGCCGCACTCCAACGAGAGGCTTGTACGTCTGGATAGGGAGACTCAGTAACGCGATCGCTCATATTCAGTTTTACATCGGGAAGCGTTTTGAAAGCCTCAATAACCATCGAGACTAATTGTTCTCTGGTGAGAGCAACTTGGGGACGAAATGTACTATCTTCTTTAAATCCAGCGATAAATCTTTGGGCGACTGCTTGTTCGATTTCGGCTTTGTAGATGTCGTCGCCAATATCTCGAAACGCGATCGCGGGAGTTCCAGGAGTATGATTGGGAGGTAAAACTCCGCCAGCAGCTACGATTGTTTCACCAGTCCCGCTGAAATAGAAGTGACCGAGTTCTTTGCCATCATAGGCTCTTTTTGAAAATTGCCACCCAGGTTCGAGAACGAATTTCATGAATCCTTGAGACATTCCCCTCGTCCTACCAACGATAATTTCTGGCCCTCCGGTTCTAGGGGTTCCTACTAAAACCAATTCTCCGTTGCGCTGAACGACGCTGAGAAGATAATTTAAACCGTAATCTCGACCGTCGATCCGAAGAGAATAGCCGTTACTGTCGGTTGCGCGGCGACAATGCCCAGTAAAATCGAAATTCAGGAGTAGAGGATTGACCAGGACTGGATCGGAGCCGCTTTCGCTCCAGCACTGATTTTTATCAGGAATTTGCTCGATGACAAGTAAGTCATATTTCTTATCGCCGTAAGGTCTAGCAACAGCAATGACTTGACTTTGGTCGATAAGTTGTTCGTCGAAAGAAGCGGCTGAACGAGCCGAATTAAAAGGAATAATACTAGTTAAAGCAACGGTTGCTACTGTAGCGAGTCGAACAGGTAGGGTAAATTTCATGGTTTTCATATAAAGGTTTTTGGTATCTGTCTAGTTGAAAACAATATAAGCTAGGGCGATCGCCTAAATTAATGACCGATTTATTCACGATCGTGTTCCGTAAAAGGGGTTGGCGGCTGGGCAAAAGAGAAAAAATTTTTTATGACTAACCAGTAATTCATGATTAGATGGTTAGAATTTAATAACCTCTGTAATAAGATTAAAAAGCCCAATCATAAACATCGTTCCGCCCTACTTAATTACAAAGTTAGACGGGCGATCGCGGGTTGCCCTCTGGCGAAAGTGAGAAATTGCTCAATGACTAATGACGCGAAATCCCCGCCTTAACAAGGCGGGGATAAGCTAGGTTAACGTTAGAACGTGCGTTTATTTGCTCGAAGACTCAAACTTTTCCTTACGAACTAATGCTAAACTGCGACGAACTCTACGAAATTGCCTGCCTGTTTGTTGGTGCGCGTTTTTAAATTGCATAGCATACAAACGAGCATAGTAGCCATTTAAGCTTAGTAGTTCCTCGTGAGTTCCGATTTCTACAATTTTGCCGCGATCCATAACCGCGATTTGATGCGCTTTTTGAATAGTAGAGAGTCGGTGAGCGATCGCGAGGGTCGTTCTTTCTTGGCAGAGTTCTTCGATCGCTTCTTGAATTAATTGCTCGGATACCGTATCTAAAGCGCTAGTCGCTTCATCTAAGATCAGAATATCGGGATTGCGGACGAGAGCGCGGGCGATCGCAATTCGCTGTCGCTGTCCTCCTGAAAGTAACACGCCGCGATCGCCGAGGGTCGTATCGAATCCCTGTGGTAACTGCATGATAAAGTCGTAGGCATTCGCTCGTTTAGCGGCTTCGATAACGGCTTCGTCTGGGACATTCTCTAGACCGTAACTGATGTTATAGCGAACCGAATTGTTAAATAAATAGGTATCTTGACTGACGATACCCATCGCTTGTCTGTAGCTTTTGAGATCGTAGTCTTTCAAATCTTTGCCATCAACTGTAATACGTCCTGCATTGGGGTCGTAAAATCGCGATAATAGGTCTGCGATCGTTGATTTTCCAGCACCAGAAGCCCCAACTAGCGCCACCATTTTACCTTTAGGAATCCAAAGATTGACTTCATCTAATACGATTTTCTCGCTTTCTGGATAGTTAAAGCTGACATTTTCAAAATGAATTCCTGTTTTTAAGTGAGAAAAGATTTGCGATCCGTTTCGGGTCATCAATGGTTTATTTTTGCGTTCTAAAAAATGGGCAGCAATTTGAATACTATAGGATTGTTTTGCTAATTGGTTTCTGAATTTATTCAGTTGACTAATTGTAGGTATTAACTTATAGAGGACGACGATATAGGTCAATAAAACGGTTGTGATTAAATTAGTATCCCCCGCAAATAAATAACGTCCTAGTATAACAATAGAAAGAATTATTAAGACTCCAAGAATTTCATTTATTGATGGGATAAATTGTTCGTTTACTTGTAGTTGAAATTGAGATTTTTCTAGTTCTTTAATTAATTTTTTAATCTTTTTATATTCATTATCTTCATTTTTTACTGTTCTGATTAAACGGTTTGCAGTCACAATTTCTAAAATCTTATTTGAAGATTTTTTTGATGTGGTAGAAAGATTTTTTCCTAATTTTCTAGACCGTTTAATTAAATTTTGAACGAGAAAAAAGATTGCAGATAATAATAGAGTTGCTGGTAAAGTTAGCTGCCAAGAAATTAGAACGAGTATAGAGGTATAAGTGAAAATAGTAATGGAAACTTGAGCCAGAAAAATCACCATTCCAATCGAGTTAGCTGCATTAACAATATCATGAGTAATATAGCTCATAATATCTCCAGCCTTATGTTTAGCATAGTAATCTAGATCGACATCTAATAAAAGCCTCAATCCATCTAATTTCATGGAATTAGTCATGCTGCGAGATAAATGACCGCCGACCAACGAACTAAGATATTGGGTTACATTTTTAAGAACTATCATACTCAAAATGACCCCAAAAATAAGCAGAGATTTTGTATCTTCAGGAACTCCCTGAAATAAAGACATTAATTTGTTAATAATCGGCGGAGCTTTATCTAGCTCTGAAGGCATCCCCGACAAACCAGAGAACAACAATGGAACGATTAAAGCCGTGCCGACCCCATTAAAAATTGCACAAAGAAAACTTAAAACAAAAGCAGTAGCAATCAGTAACGGAAATCGACGGGCATATTGAAACAGAAATTTGTAAGAAGACATAAAAATAACTAGTACTGTGTCAAGTTGATTTTGATGGACGGAAGAATGATGAATTATGAATGATGAATTATTTTTTTATTCATGAACCTATCTCACTTCCTGACAATAATTAGCGATCGGTGACTAGTTATTCAATTAACTGCAAGCAAAATTTAATGAGTTTAAGAGTAGAAAGGCGATCGCTTGCGTCTTTACAGAAGAAGAGGAAACTGATAACTGGTCACTGGTGAGGCAGTCCGCAAAAAGGCGGTTTCCGCCCTTGGAGGAACTGCCTATCCCGTTGGGTCACTGATAAAAACTCCCCGCCAATTTTCAATTGACAAATTACTAGGCGTGGAATGATTTAGCTTTTGAGAAAATCGAGTAATTCATCTACTCGCGTTTTGAATGGAATTTGGGTTTGCAAATACAAATAACGATCGCTTTTCCATCTAAACAAAACTAGATCGGAACCTAGCCAAATGCGATCGCCTTGCCAAGTCAACTCCAAGCTAATTCTTTCAAGTGCATAAATCAGCGTTCCAGCAACGATAGATAACGTAGTTTCGTTAGAAAATCCTTGATTTAAAATTAGCTGTCCTTGTTCGTTTAGAAGCGAAACTGCATTCACAACATTAAGATATCTTTTCAGAATTTTCTGATAGCGTTTTTGGCTTAACATAGGCGAATCACTTGTCATCGCCAGACTAGAGGCAAGAGTATCCAAATGTACTTCCTCTAAATGAGAATCGTTATAAGAAACAGGGTTAGAGAATTTAACAGGTAAAGCTTGCATAGGACAAAAAAAATTAAGTGGTTAAAAGTGGACAAAAAATGCAACCATTGAGAGTCTCAAACTGAGAAGACTTCACAAGTCAAACCCAAGTCTGCTACTAACTGACGAATTTCTTCTTCATAGATGGGGTTCATGACAATGACAACCTCTGGTCGATATGCTTGTAGGAATTCCGGCGGGACGATTTGCTGACCTGTTCCGGCAACATACTTCCAATGTTTGCGAAAATTCATATCCACGATATACTCGATCGCGCCGCGAACCTTGAGGAGATTTAAGAAGGTGACTCCTTTAGCACCTGCACCCCAAACCACTGCTCGTTGCTTGGTTTGCGCGATTTGGGTAAGTTTACGCTCCCAAAGAGCAATCTTGGACTGAAATTTATTGGTAAAATCTTGAATGTCGCGGTGCAACGATTCGACTTCTTCGACATTATTTAATTCCGTCTCAGGAAGCAAATATGTTGCTGAATCAGTCCAGACTTGACGATTTCTCGTAGCAGTAACTAGGGTTGAAGTTTCTAAAACAGTAGCTTGACTAGTCGCGCCAACTGGAAGCAACTGCCGTTCTTTTGTAGCACTTAATAAAGATTCTTCTAGAAGGAAATTGCGATCGCCGAGCGTTACTTTTTCTGCAACGGGTAAAGCTTCCACGCAAAGGAATTGACCTGCAAACGCCTCGCTTAAGTTAGTAATTTTAAACCCGCATTCAGAAAAGACTTGCTTTAAAGAAGAAGGGACAAAATAGGTGCAGTGTTCGTAAAGAATATCCCAAACTGCTAGACGGTGAAAAGTATCGATCGCGTTAGGAACTTCAAAAAATACTACCGTGTTGAGGCGATCGCCGATCGCTTTTCTCAATGGGATGAGTAAATCGGCAGGATTAGCGACGTGTTCGAGGGTATGACGACAACAAATCAAATCCGCTTGATAGTCTCGATAATCCTCCGAATAAAAATCTTGAATAAACTTAACTTTCTCTCCTAGATGGCGATGCTCTGCACGAGGAATATAGCTTGGATCGAAGCCAATTCCTCGATTATTGCCTAATTCGCATAAAGAAACGAGAAAATCGCCTTTACCACAACCAATCTCAATAATGTTTTTGTTACGGAGATCGTAACGTTCGATTAATTTTTGAGTGAGATCGTTGATATACTCGCGAAAGCGGGGAGAATAGTGCAAAGAGTTTTCATAATCTTGAGAATAATGCAGCTTAGCGGGGTCGAACGCCACATTACTAATGAAACCGCAGCTAGGACAAAAAGCGAGTACGATATCTCCTTTAGGACAGTTGCGTGCTTCCTGTTGCTCGGAGTGCAGGATATTACAGAAAATAGGAACGTCCGACATCGTGAAAAAAGGTTCTAAATGAGGCGAACCACAAACAGAACAGGTATGTTCGAGTAATGCAGCCATAAAAATTATGAATGATGAATGATGAATTATGAAAATTAAAAGTTCGTTAGCCAAATATGTTCCTTGTTACCCTTGTCTCCCCGATCGCTAAAAAGGGCTTTTGCTCCAATGCGATCGCGTTTAAGATGAAATCATTTGCGATTGTAGGGGCGGAACGACCGTTTGCCCCTACGGATAACGGTTAAAGAGGAATAACTTCGGTAGAGACTCCCATTTCGTCGAGCATTTTCTGAATTTCGCTGCAATAGATCGAATTCATAACAATTACTCGATCTGGCTGAAATTCTTTTAGAAACTCCGGCGGCATAATTTCTTTACCGACACCAGGAATGAATTTACTGTGACGATGGGGATTGATATCGACAACGCATTGAACTTGGTCTGCGGCATTAAGCGTAGTTAAGAAAGCCACGCATTTAGAACCCGAACCCCAGATAGCGACCTTTTCCCCCTGGCGATTCCATTGTTCTAATTGCTGCTTCCAACGATCCAGCTTTTTAGCAATCTCAATCGCGAAGTATTTAACATCTTGCACCATGCGATCGCGACTTTCTTCTAAAGGATGCACTTCCTTAGAAGGCGTGGCGACGGGTTTGGCTTCAATTAAGAGATATTGATTGCCATAAGCTTGATAAAGATCTGTTACTTCAAACCCACAAAAGCGGAACAAACGTGCTAAGGAACCAGGTGTAAAATAAGAACAATGTTCGTAATAAATATCCTCAAAAGCGAGATCTCGCAAAACGCGAGTTGTATCGGGAATTTCAAAGAAAACAGCTACATCGGTGCGATCGCCAATAGAACGGCGCACGATTTGCAAAAATTCAGCCGTTGGTTGGATATGTTCGAGCGTATGGCGACAACATATAAAATCGCCAACATATTCGGCGTGATGTTCTGAGTAGTATTCTTGAATGAAAGCTACGCGATTAGCAGCTTCGTTATTGACCCGTCCCGGTACGACACTGGGATCGATGCCAACGCCGCGATTGTTTCCTAACGTGCAAAGCAGGATGAGAAAATCCCCTTTGCTGCAACCAATCTCGACAACATCTTTGTTATGTAAATCGTATTTTTCAATCAAACGATCTGCAAGGTCGATTGCGAACTGATTAAAAGTAGGAGAAAAACTCTGTTGGTCTTCATAGTTGGGTGCGTAAGCCGACCACTTGCGATCGAATGCCACATTGGTAATAAATCCGCAGCGATCGCAATGACCTAAAATAATATCGTCGCAGGGAAAATCTAATGCTTCTTGTTGCGTTGACAGCATCAAACAACTGTGGACGGGAACGTTACGAACCTCATAAAAGATTGATAGTCCTTGGTGATGGCAGTTAGGACAAATATATTCGGTTAAATCCGTTACTCCGGCTCGGTCAGTAGTAGATCTAGTTAATAACTGTTGCATATTCATTAAGAAATCTCCGTTTTGTTAGTTAAATAATTTGTTGTTTTCGTTGCTTGAAAAGCTGTCTGACCGTGAATAAAAGCTCGCCGGATAGCATCTTGCGCCATCGTCTGTGTTTTGGGACTGCAACAAAATAGAGAAATCCTATCGTCGCCAATTTAGTACCAATATCCTCCCTAGAGCGCACGATTAGGAGGAAAAATTCCCACAGTCGTCTCCAATAGGGGAGAACCCAAATATGCAGTTTAGTCGGATCGAACCAATGCGCTTCCTCAAGACCTTCCAATCCGTTCTGCCGATCCTTGATGCGATGGTAAGCTTGAGAATGAGTCCTCATGGTATATAAATATTCAGGTATCTGCCCAAATCCCCCTTTGAGAATGAGTTCTACTAAAAAGCAATCGTCTGCTCCAGGAAAATGTCTAATTAAGTGAGTTTCTTTTAACAGTTGCGATCGCATCAATCCCCAAATGGCTCCATTGTGTCCGAGTACGACAAACAGCTTGCGAAAGCGAGCGTAGGTAGAGGGCGATCCGATCTCGTAATCTGCGGTTGCGCCTTTTAAGAACTGCGTAGTTCCCTTTAACTCATCGCGCATCATAAATTGGGTACAAGCAAGAACGAGCGTTGGTTCCCTATCCAACAAATCAACACAACGGGCTAAAAATTCCGGTTCGGCTGTCTCATCTGCTGGTTGCCATTTGAAATATTCGCCGCGCGATAACTCAAAAACCCGATTGAAATTCCTAGCAGCACCGAGATTTTCTTCGTTGCGATAGTAACGAATGCGCCCATCTTTAGCAGCATATGCTTGGCATATTTCTTGAGTGCGATCGCTTGAGGCATTGTCTGAGATAATTAGCTCGAAATCCTCAAAGGTCTGAGCCAAAATAGACTCGATCGCTTCTTTGATAAATGGCTCGCCATTGTATACGGGTAATCCAATACTGACGCGGGGCTGCTTGTTACTCATCTGATTTGATTGGTATTTTTGTATTAAAGGAGCATCAACGAGTTATCAAAACTTTCTCGGTTGTATAAAAGTCGCGGCGATGAGTTTCTGAGACTTCTTCAAAAAGATCTCGATATCGTCTTGCTTGTAGTTCTAAAGTAAATTCTCGTTCTGCCTTGGCGCGAGCGCGAGCGGATAATTGCTGATGGCGATCGCGATCCGCTAAAATCCAAGCGATCCCTTTCGCTAAATCGTCAATTTCGTAGGGTCGAGCGATATAACCATTTTGTTGATGGTCGATGAGGTCGGGCACGCCACCAATATTGAAGGCAACGCAGGGAGTACCACAAGCGATCGCTTCCATTACAGTAGTTGGCAAGTTGTCATAAAGCGAAGGCGCTACAAAAACATCTGCCGCTCCATACGCTAGGGCTAAGGATTTGGCATCGTTCAGTTTTCCTAAATAATGAGTCTTAAAACCTAAATCTGACCGATTAATTGGTTCAGAAAAACCAAAAATAACAACCTCTATCTTGTTACTCCATTCAGATTTACTAAGGCTTCTTAATGCTGGTTCGAGGAGATGAAACCCTTTTCTATATTCGTTGTGCCATGCTCCAAACAGAACGATTTGTTTATCTTGCGGTAAATTCAAAATTTCTCGCGCTACTTGTCGATTTATGGGTTTGAACGTTTCAGTATCGAGACCATTAGGGATGACTTCTACTCGCAGATCTTTAAATAAAGAACTGGAACTAACACGCTTTGCCAACCAGGAACTAGGGGTAACAACAGTGGATTTAAGATTTTTCCAAGCTTTGACTTTGCGCTGCCATACCCAATGAGAGAGATCCCGATCTTTATTGCTATCGAGTTGAGGGCAAGCACCGCAGGAATTCATGTAGCGATCGCAATCTAGACTGTAATCGCATCCGCCCGTAAATGCCCACATATCGTGCAACGTCCAAACCAAGGGCTTATTAAATTTTGGAATCGTTTCTATGGATAAAAAGTCATTGCAGATCCAATGTAAATTAATGACATCTGGATCGAGTTGCTTCACTTTGGCATTGAGATCGTAAACGGGAAGCCACTGGAGATAAAACCCTCTGACACCATAACGTTTAGGAGAGAGTTTAAAAGGCAATCTAGAGACTTTCTCGGCGCGCAGATAAACCGTGCGATCGAGCCATTTGGCAAACTGAGTCTTGGGGACAGCGATTACCGCTTCATCATTATCGAACTTCGTTTTGACCAGTACGTTAGAAACGATACCAAGACGTTGCAATCCTTGATGTAATCGATAGGTAGCACCGCCTGCGCCACCAACAAGAGAAATACTCAGTAGTAAAGCCTTCATAACTCGATTCAGACTGTAGGTTGGGCGATCGCGTCAGACTCTAGTCCGCGCTCTCTTTTGGCAAAAAGACGCTGGTAATGGGACAGTAAGCGATCGCTAATCTTTTTCAGGGAGAAGATTTCAACGACTCTTTGACGACCTGCTTTCCCCATTGACTTCCTTAAATCTTCGTCCGCGAGCAAGTGAAGAATGGCTTCGGCTAAGGCATTAGCATCGTCCCGTTCGACTAGTAAACCCGTTTTCCCTTCTGCAACGATTTCTGGAAAAGCACCGCTGTGGGTGGCAATTACAGGAATCTCGCAAGACATGGCTTCAATAATGGGCATCCCAAATGGTTCTTGCCACACGGAAGGAAAGATGAAAATATCTGCGTTTGAATAGTGGCTTGCTAAGTGAGCGTGCGAAACATGACCGAGGAAAGAGACGTTAGCAGAATTCTGCCAGCGCGATAAGTAATCTTTCCAACCGCGATTGTAAAACGATGCTAGTTCCGAAACCTTGGGATCGTCGCTTAAAGCAATGACAAACTCATAAGGGGTCAGTCCCGTTTGACCGACGATTTTGAGTTGTACTTCGGGATCGCGATCGACGACTTTTTGAAAAGCTTCTAATAAAACGTGTATTCCTTTTTCTGGAATAACCCTGCCGACAAAAAGTAATTCTTTGACCCGATTCGGAGCTTTTTGCTTTTTTTCTGCTTTTTTAACAAATCGTTCGACATCGACCCCGTTATCAATCGCCTGACAACAATTAGCAAACTCAGGAAAGCGTTGACGGATTTTTTCAGTGATATACTCGCTGCAACCGACAATCAAATCGACAGATTGCAAGTATTTTGCGATCGTGCTTCGATCGAGTTGCGTCAACCACTCGCAGTGCATATGCAGGACTATTTTGATATTCGGGTTGAAAAAGCGAATTATGGGCGCAAATTCGGGAAAATTGTGAATATGAACCACATCGCATTGCTGCGATCGCAGGTCGTTGGCGATTTGCAGAATATACCCCAAGTAATACCATTTGGAAGCAAACAGAGGTCGTCTGACATCGCTAAAACCGGGCAATCGTTTCAGAAATTTGAGCAGTAGTTTATCGAGTGCAACGGGAATATAATGATAGTTGACGCTTTCATGACAGACCTTTTTTCGCTCTCCTGGCGTATAAACAACGATCTCGCACGAATGAGCTAAATGACGCGCTATTTCAGCCGTCCAAATTCCCAAGGAATCGTGAGGATTTGGAAAGAATATGCGATTGAAAGGCTGACTGATAAAAGCGACTTTCATTGCTTGTCTCCTTACTTAAACTAGTGCGGGTTGAGGGATAGGGATGATAAATTTGCCACCCCGTTGTCCGTAATCTTTCTGTTGTTGTAGGATCTCTTCGGCAAAATTCCACGCCAGCACCAAAACGTAATCTGGCATATCTTCTAAAAGTTTCGAGGGCGGGAAAATAGGTAGATGGTTGCCGCCCATATAGCGCCCTTGTTTGAATTGGTTTAAGTCCACCACATAATCGACCAAGGCGCGATCGATTCCGACGTAGCTCATCAGAGTTGTGGCTTTTGCTGCGGCACCGTATGCAGCAATCCGCTTGCCTTGTTTTTTCAAGTCAGAGAGAATTTCGAGTAAAGAATCTTTAATTGCCAGAACGCGATCGCCAAATTCGCGATAATAACTAACGCGATCGACTCCTCGCTCTACTTCTTCTTTGAGTAATGAGGTGACTGATTCGTTAACGGCTTCGACAGGCTCGACAAATAAGCGTAACGAACCGCCATGAATTGCTACTTGCTCGATGTTATTGAGATAGAGATTGTGCTTTCTAAATAAGCGATCTAAGGCAGTGACGGAGAAATAACACAAATGCTGGTGATAGATAGTGTCAAACTCGCAGCGATCGACCAAATCGACGACATAAGGCACTTCAATAACCGCCACGCCCGTTCTTTTCAGGAGAATACCGATTCCTTCTACAAAGCCATTTAAATCTGGTACGTGTGCCAAAACATTATTAGCCAGGAAAACATCGGCTACGTGTCCATTAGCGCGCAGTTTCTGGGCGAGTTCTTTGGTAAAGAAGGTACAAAGGGTGGGAACGCCAGATTTTTGAGCGGCTTCGGCCGGGCCAGAAGCAGGATCGATCCCCAAAACGGGAATGCCTTTTTCGATAAAGTTTTTGAGCATATACCCGTCATTGCTGGCGGCTTCAATGACTAGGCTATTGCGATTCAGTTGCCTAGACTCGATCAGTGCCAGGGCACTACGCCTAAAGTGTTGCAATAAAGCTTTTGAGACAGAGGAGAAATAAGGATAATCTTGACAGAATAAAATTTCTGGCGAAACGGTTTCGGTAATCTGAACCAGCCCACAGTGAGGACAGAAAGCGAGATCGAGAGGGGCTGTCAATTCTGGTAACTTTAATTTATCTTCGGTGAGCAAAGCATCGGCTAAAGGAGTGTCCCCAAAGGACAAAATCGTTTCTAGTTGGGAATGACCGCAAGAACGGCAAGTTTGATTTATAACTGGCATTTTTAGACTCGCTACAAATTCAATAAAAAAAGAATGTCAAAAGAGGAGAAAAGGGCGCAAGGCTATTACGCCCCGGAGGAAGATTCCTTCATGAGAGGAATATTTAAAAGCTTTATTACCGAGCCAACATCGGAACTGGGAGTTGCCAGCGCAGCGTCTCATCTAACTTTTGGCTTCTCAGTAACTGTTGGAGATGAGCGATTCGCTGATATCTTGGCCCCTCGAAATCTTCGAGAGTCAAGCCAACTTTTTGATAAGCCGCGTAAAGTTCTGCTGCTCCTTTGCGAGCGTTCCATTGAGGCGCAAATTCAGGCAGAGTTTGGAGAATTTTGCTGCAATCAACTCGGTAGCAGCGTTTATCGGGGCCTGCATCGGGTGCATACTCGATCCGGCAGCCAGGAACAGTTTCTCGGACGATTTCGGCTAATTCTCGAATGCGATAGTTGTCTTCGTTGCGTCCTACATTAAAGGCTCGATTGTGTACTACCGCGCGAGGTGCGTGCAGTGCAGCGATAAATGCACGGGAGATATCTTCGATGTGAACGATAGGTCGCCAGGGAGTGCCATCGCTCTTGATATAAATCCTACCCGTCGTAAATGCCCAAGCAACTAAGTTGTTGAGAACCAAATCGAAGCGCAATCGAGGCGACACGCCATAAGCGGTAGCATTTCGTAAAAAAGTTGGGCTGAAGTAATCATCGGCTAAGCGACTCACCGCTTGCTCGACTCTGACTTTAGAGATACCGTAGGGCGTGACGGGATTAAAATCCGATTCTTCATTCAACAAATCTTCCCCACCCGCCCCATAGTTGCTGCAAGAAGAAGAAAAGATATAGCGCTCTACGCCAACGGATTTGGCTAATCTCGCCAGTCTCACCGAGGCGAGGTGATTGATCTCGTCGGTTAGCTGAGGATTCAAGTTACCGAGCGGATCGTTAGAAAGCCCTGCTAGATGGAGGATTGCATCTACTCCTTCGAGATCGGATGCCTCAATGTCGCGAATATCTTTTTTTAGTTCGGGAATCTCTTGAATTCCTTCTCCAAAAGTACTTTGCTCGAATAAATCGCTGTCAATGCCGAAAACTTCATGTCCTTCAGCGAGTAGCATCGGCACTAATACCGTACCGATATACCCTTTGTGTCCCGTTACTAATACCCGCATTTTCTTGCTCGTCCCGTTAAATTATGTTTCTTTTAAAGCACTGGTTTGTGGCTGGAATTTCTCAGATAAACGCTGCCAGGTAAACTGTGCCGCAACAATCAAGTCTTGTTTGAGTCGGTGGCGCTTGTGGCGGAACCAATTCATCAGGTGTAAGTAACAAATCATTCGCTCGTACTTACTGATGGGAGCCTGCCAGACAGCACGGAGATATTCGCCAAAGATTCGCCACCGAGGAAATGAAACCTTTCCTTCTTTTTTGGGATCGAACCAAGCTGTATATAAGTGGTAGTTGGTGCGAGCAATTTCCATCGATTGCTTAGCATGGATGCGAGGAAAGAAAAGATATTCTGGAATTTCGTGGAAGCGACCGAGGAAAGCGAGGTAAACGAGCAAAACGCCGTCTGCGTGAGCATACTTTCCAATACAAGGCGTTTTCTTGAGACGGTCGGCACGAATTAATCCGAAAACCTCATAGCAGCGATGCTCTCCTAGTTTTGGATCGCCATAGATTAGCCCATGAAAGCGCTCGTGGACTTCTGGCGACTCTGTATTTAGGTTGACATCGTACTTTCCTCGGTATCGACCATCGCATTCATCGATCACATTTGCCTTGGCATTGCACAAGACAACGGTTGGATCGCGATCGAGGACTTCGACGCACTTTTCAAGAAAGTCTGGCGCAAATAAATCGTCGTGGGCTGCCCACTTAAAGTATTCGCCCCTCGATAACTCGAAGACGAGATTGTAATTCCAGGCGGGGCCGCAATTGCGATCGTGGCGATAGTAACGAATGCGCTTATCTTTGGCAGCATATGTCCGACAAATCTCTTGGGTTCTATCCGTTGAGGCATTATCGGAAATAATTAACTCGAAATCTTGATAGGTTTGAGCTAGAATTGCATCTAAAGCTTGTTGTATATAATTTTCGCCGTTATAAACGGGCATCCCAATGCTGACGCGAGGTGGATTGTCGTGCATCTGCTTTTACCTTTGTAGTTACTCAAAATTCTTTAGGCTACTTGCATGGGCACTTGAACTTTTGGACGGCGTAACTCTTCAAGGCGATCGCCTTTAGCACTGCTTCTTGGGCTATCGATCGCGTCGAGAGCAAAACATTCCTCTTGTTCGTTCCAAGTTTTCCAAGGTGCTTTACCGCTCTGCCACAGACCTTCTAACAAGCGTTTGTCGCGCATCGTATCCATGCACTGCCAGAAAGAGTTGTGTTTGTAAGCCATGAGTTGACCTTCTTGGGCGAGTCGCTCCAAGGGAGCTTTTTCCCACTGCGTATCGTCCCCATCGATATAATCGAAGATTTCTGGTTCGAGGACGAAGAAAGCACCGTTAATCCAGCCTTCGCGGGTTTGGGGTTTTTCAGAAAATTCGACAATTTGCGACCCATCTAGCTCTAGATGACCGAAACGAGCGGGCGGTCTTACTGCTGTTAAGGTAGCGAGTTTTCCATGAGAGCGATGGAAGGCTAGGAGATCGTGCAAGTTGATGTCGGAAACGCCATCGCCCCAGGTTAGCATAAAGGTTTGATTGCCTACGTAGGGTGCTAGTCTTTTGATGCGTCCTCCCGTATTGGTGTAAAGTCCGGTATCGACTAACTCAACCATCCAATCGGGTTGATAGCCTCCGTGCCGCCTAATTTCACCGGTTCGCAAGCTAACGGTTAAGTCGCTGCTGAGCGAGCAATAGTCCACCATGTACTTTTTAATCGCTTCGGCTTTGTAGCCAAGGGCGATCGCGAAGTCTCGAAAGCCATAGTGATAATAGTGCATCATGATATGCCAAAGAATTGGTTTTCCGCCAATCTCTACCATCGGCTTTGGTTTGGTTTCAGTCTCTTCAGCAAGACGAGTCCCAAGTCCCCCAGCAAGAATCGCTACTTTCATGGTTTACACTCTCCTTATTAGAGTCAAAGAAAACAGACACGTTCGATCGCGAGACATTCTATATCGTGCTTCATGCGATAAGGTGTCCAATGGTGCGTTAAAATCTTTGCTGTCTTTGCTAGCGCACTCAAGCGATCTGAACACTGGCTATCTTAAAGGCTACGCAAATTTATTGAAAGTCACTTTTTCTTAGTAATGGGTCTTGAGTAGCTTGTTTGATGTACTCTATTTGTGTGACTAAACTAATTCAATGAAAGGAGATATAGTATGACCAACTTTTATCTCCGAGTGATTTTTCCATCTACCAAAAACGCAGGTTATGCAATTTGCAGAGCTTGCCCGATCTGTAGAGACTTAAAAACTCTTTTTTTGTTGCCAACACTCAAGACAAAGTTTCGAGGTAGTTAGCACGATTGCCCGACCGACAGCAGCAAAGCTGATTACGCTCCGCGTACCGCTTTTCATGCGATCGCAATTGTCATTCTAATAAATAAATTGCAAACAGGTGAGGAACGATTTATGAATGAAGCGACTTTTTCAAACCCCTACTATGAGAGCCAATTAGCCCAAGTCATCAAATCTAATTACAACAAGCTTAAGCTCAGTAAATCTCAATTTGAAGCGATTTTATCGAAGAATAACCTCAAACTTCGTTTAAAATCCGAGCTAATTGCTGAAGATACGGCTTATGATTCGGCGATCGGACATTTACAAATTAACGGACAATCTTATGCGATCGTCAGGGTTAAAAATGCACCGAACCCCATACAATCCCATCTCACCAAAATCTTAACCGAACGGGAACTTCAGGTTGCTGCTTTAGTTGCACTCGGTCATTCTAACCAACAAGTAGCCGATCGCTTAAAAGTTAGCGAATGGAGTATTTCCACTCATCTGCGCCGAATTTTCGTTAAACTCGGTGTAACCAATCGCACCGCTATGATTTCTCGTTGTGCTTCTCTGAGTCGAGAGGTGAGCGCTCCTTCCTTATCAACATCTCGCTACTAAACGTAAGTCAGATCCTGATAACAAACCTTGATCTGTTGTCAGTCTTGCTGGAGATGGAAGATGAAAAAAGCCTCAAGTAGAGCAAAATAAATGAAAGAGCCGCAAATTAAAGTATTTAGACATTATAAAGCAAACATAGCAGTTTTCAATTGGATGAAACAAATAATCCTTGATTAAGTCAAGATAAGCATCCAAAATTTATTTGCTAGCATGAAAGCCACTATAAAAAACTCATTGTCTTAACTTCTTTATTTTTCTGATCTTCAAAGAAATTTTTAACTGAGCTTTTGGGAAACCTGTTAACGGTAGAATTCTCTAAAAGCTGCTACGAATGAGGTAACAATGTTGGAATGCCGAATTTATGTCCATCTTCCACTGGATGATTACTCAGATGTTGAAATTGCTAGATACAAGTTCGACCCTAATTTGCAGATTGGAGATCGAGTCAGCGTTGTTGACTTAGTATGGGGTCAAATTCCTGATGGCATAAGCGAGATTTATGAAGAAAGTTTTTTCTCATTTGAAGCAATCGTTACCCATCGCAAGTATCAGATAGAGCCTCAAAGCGATAAAGAAGATATTTTTCGCGTGTTAATCGAACTGAAATTAACCAATGAAGAGCAGTTGTCTCGATTAGTTGAGATTATCAAAAGTAACTCATGTCTGGACTAAAGCCGATTGGGTTATCAAAACAAGCAAAAAAATTTTGTTTTGATGTTGTTATTTTTAATAGTTAGCGATTGTTTGTGTTTTGTTATTTTTGTCCGATCGATGATTGTCTGTGTTTTGTTTTGTCTATTGTTTGACGATCGCTAACAAAAATAATGTTTGAATTGAACTTGTTAAAAGCGATCGCAAGTCATCAAATAAAATGTAGCTAATTTGCACAAAACAAAAAATAGAATTTTATAGATAGGTATTTTGCAGCAATTGACGAAAACTCTATATATAGCTACCTATAAAAAAATAAAAGGCAAGAATATTTATACAATTTAAATAGACAATAACTTGAGTCATTTTTAAAAAGATATATTTTGACATATTTATAGCTAAGTTTTTCTTCGCTTATATCAAAAAAGCGATTAGAATAGATTGAAAATCTAAATAAACTACAACAGAAAAAACTATGATTCCGGAAAGAGCAATGCTGTTTTCTGAATGAGTAAAGTTTATTTCTGAATGACAAATGTCAGGAAACCCCTATGAACTAGTGTCTTAAATGGAGCCACTAGAATTTGGGTAAACTTTAAGATTAAGTTGTGCGTAGCCTGTCCCTCCCTTCCTTTAACTTTTTCACTTGTTGTCCCTAGCTTGTTTCTTTTCACTACTCACAATTGAGCTAAACAATGAAAGATCGAGCTTTGCTAATAACTAAAACTTACAATTGTTAAATATTTTCAGCTTGAGATTTCTGGTCTTACGAGCGATCGATCGCTCTATTGCCACCTTCAAGCCTTCTTGTCGAGTTCGCTTTTTGCCTAGTAAAAAACACTTGCATAGCGGCTCAGTAATCTCATGCGATCGACGCTATTAAACAAAAAGCTTAAATACAAGCAATCGCCCAATTGCTAACTATTAATGACTATGAACGAAATCACTTTTACCAATTCATCCTCTGCTCAACCATCAGAAACATTCTCGAAAAATAGCATTTGTGGCGAATTTAACTTAAAAACATCTAAATTTTTAGTTATTTCCTCAGAAAGTGACCCGAAAACCAGTCCTATGTCTGATGTAAATGCTTATGGTTTAGTGGTAGGACATTTCCAAGTTAACAAGCAATTTTATTTGATCGTACAGGCGCAAGATAAACCTCGCGATCCCAAGCCCAACCTTGCCGAAATTTTAACCCACCGAGAACTTCAGATTGCTACTTTAGTTGCGATCGGTTGCTCGAACAAACAAATAGCTAATCGACTAAAAATCAGTGAATGGACTATTTCTACTCACTTGCGCCGTATTTTTATCAAGCTGAGCGTAACTAGTCGTGCTGCGATGATTTATCGTTGTGCTTCCCTAATTCAAGAAGTGTTATTAGAGGACAAAAACAATTCTACAAACGAAAAACAGGAGTATAAAAGCTGAGTAACTATTATAAACTGCACCAAATCGCCTTGCGGGAGAGTCGGTCAAACCGACCATTGTGGATTATTGGTCAACAATTCCGTCGCTGCTTCATTAGGAAGTGGCTTTGAGAAGAAATATCCCTGTCCGTATTCGCATTCTAGCGATTGTAGCGCTCTAACCTGATGAGCCGTTTCAACCCCTTCGGCAATTACATCAAACTCTAAATTGTGACCGAGCATAATGATAGTGCGAACGATTTGGGCATACTTATGACTCTCTTGACTCTCGCTGAGACGATTGACAAAAGACTGGTCGATTTTAAGCGTATCGATGGGAAAAGTATGAAGGTTACTCAGCGAAGAATAGCCCGTACCAAAATCGTCTAAACTCAGCTTGAGTCCTAGGGTTTTTAGTTGTTGCAATAAGGCAAGTCCTTTCTCGACATCTGTCATCATGTGACTTTCCGTAATTTCTAACTTCAAACGGTTGCGATCGACACCAATTTCTTCCAAAATTAGCTGAATTTGTTTGACTAAATCGACTTGAGTAAATTGTCGTTGAGAAAGATTTACGCTCATCATTAGTGAGGAGTGTTCGGGAAATTGCTCTCGCCAGCGATTTATCTGCAAGCAAGCTTCTTGTAAAATCCACTGTCCGAGGGGAATAATTAACCCCGTTTCTTCGGCAAGTGGTACGAATACACCTGGCGACACAAAACCTCGCTGGGGAGATTGCCAGCGAACTAGCGCTTCAAATCCAGTCACCTTAAGGGTTTTAAGCGATACAATCGGTTGATAGTAAAGCTGAAACTCTTGACGTTCGATCGCGCTTCTAAGTTCCGTTTCAAGCTGCCAGCGCGTTTGTGCCTGAGTTCGCATCCCCGCTGCAAAGATTTGATGGCGTGCTTGACCCGATTCTTTAGCCTGATACATTGCAATATCTGCCTCTCGAATCAATTCTTCGGCATCAAAATCATTTCCCGTTCGATTGTAAGCAATTCCGATACAGATCGTTGTATAAATATCCTGTCCTTGCCATTGAAAAGGATGAGCTAATTCTTTTTGCAAGCAATCGGCAAGTTGTGCTGCTTCTTCTACATCTGCGATCGCAGTAAGATAAATGGCAAATTCGTCTCCGGCGACGCGAGCGAGCGTTCCCTTTCTAGCAAGACGATTCTGGAGGCGCTTAGCCGTATTGAGCAATAACCAGTCACCTGCTTCTCGTCCCAATCCATCATTAATGCGTTTAAAACGATCGAGATCGAGAAAAAGAACGGCGACTAAAGCATTCTGAGATTTATTTTGACGGTTGATTTTCTGTAGTTGTTTGAGAAATAAGCGTCGGTTGGGAAGTCCCGTTAATGAATCGTGGTAAATACTAAAGAAAAGTCGATAGGCAAACATACCAACACTAGTTACCAACAAACCTATTGCGTTTGGAACGACAGGAATCCAGCCAGATTGGAAAAAGATAACATAACCTATGCCCCACAATCCACTTGTTGCGATCGCGATCCCTACACCAACCGAGAGGGGATGATTCAACCGCCATCCCAAGATTCCCCCCACCAACGACCAAACCCAGATCCATCCCCATTCTACCCACTGCGACCAATACCAAAATGGACGTTGGTTGTCGAGTACGATATTGAGGATTTGACTGACGATTTGACCGTGAATAACAACCCCCGGCATAAGATAGCTATCGGTTTCCTTGGCACTATACGGCGTAGCGACAAAATCTTTAAGGCTCGGCGCTATCGTTCCGATGAGAACTGCTTTATCTTTAATTAAACTAGAGTCTACTTTTCCATTAAGAACGTCACTCAACGTGACTTGTCGGGCGATTCTTTGGGGAGAACGGTATTGAATTAAGGTTTGCCAGCCTAATGCTTCTGAGGGTAACATTTGATAGCCGCCAGAATTTTTGGTTAGGCGAGTAAAGGTTGCATTGCCGATTTTTAGAGCTTCCGGCGTGACTTGAAAAGCTAAATTGCGATCGTTTAAATAGTTCAAACTGACTTGCAGCGCCAGCGAATAGACTTGTTGATTTGATAAATCTGCATACATGAGGTTGCGACGCAAGATATTATCGCTGTCGAGAACGAAGTCGCTAAATCCAACTCGTTCTTTGGGAACGTTTGGTGGAGGAGGAACGCTCTGTCCGTCATTTCCTTGTAATTTGGTAATGGTAATGACATTATTGGCTTTGAGTTGCTCGCTCAGTTCCTTCTCGCCAGGAGGTTGAGCAAGATCTCGGTATAAATCTAAACCGATGACTTTGGGTTGTTGTTTTTGTAGCGTTTCTAGTAATTGCGCAACGACACGATCTGAAAGCGGCCATTTTTTTTGGTTGCGAATATCCTCTTCGGTAATCTTGACAATTAACAAGCGCGGATCCGGAGGCGATGGCGGTTGCGATCGCACCATCGAATCGAAGACGATTAGTTCTGGCTGTTGTAAGATACCTGTCTGCCTGAGTCCGATAACTGCACCCGCGATCGCTAAACTTGTTAAGATGAGCGAGAAAGGAGAAATATCTGACGAAGATAAGTTTTGATTCGTGCCTCGTTCAGAAAGGTCGGCAGTTGATAACCAAGCGCGAATTTTTTGAGCTATTTGAGTAAATATCAATTTAAAATGCCACCTACAAAACAAAGTTGTTGATTTTTAATAGGTACTTTAAAATTAGAAAATATGCAAATTAAAATAATTTATTCTAACTAGACACTGAAGAATAAACAAGATTAAAATAAGAATGAGAAGATAAACCATAATTAATTTAAGGATATTATCATTTCATTATTAAGTTTATAGAAAACCCAAGTTATTTTAAAAGGCGGCTTCAATTATGTTAAGGCGGATACATCAAAAAAATGTTTTGGCGATCGCGGGTGTAACATCGCTTTTTTGTTTATCTTTGTTATGTTTGCCAGAGTTGGCTAGAGCGCAAGAAACTGACCGAGATTCCAATTTAGGGTTGCCGACCCGGCGCATCGGCGGTGGAACGCGAGGGGAAAGCGATCTCGACGATATGAAAAGATCGCAAAAGTGTTCGTCTCTCGTCGCCCTAGCACCCAAATATTTAGTACTTACAACAGAAGCCACGCCAACCTTATTTTTCTGTCTGCCTCCAATCGAGCAATCTAGAGAAGCTAAACTAGAATTGAGTCTCTATGACGATAACGATCGGTTGGTTTCCCAAACAACGAGCGCTCTGACTGGGCAATCGGGGATTGCTAGCTTGCCCATACCCACCGCAGAAGGGTTTCAAGAATTGGAGAGCGATCGCAACTATCGCTGGCATTTATTATTGGTTGATGAAGGTACAGAAGAAGAACGAGTTGTAGAAGGATGGATTCGTCGCGTTGAAATGAAACCCAATTTAGCCAACAAACTTGCTAAGGCTTCTCCCCTGGAACGAGTTCAACTTTACCAACAAGCTAGATTGTGGTACGAAGCACTAGAAGAATTAGCTCAGTTAAAGCAATCTAATCCTGACAACGATGACGTATCCGAACAATGGGCCGAGTTATTAGAAGGATTTAACCTCAGCGCGATCGCGACGGTTCCCCTTCTCACTCCCAATATTACTCCTAATTCTAATTCTATTCCATCTCAACCAACCCTCGATAGAGCAAACGCTCTCGATCGGTAGTTCAGTATATGAGTCATGAGAAGGCAAAGGAGAAAAGAAAACTGACAACTAGTAACTAGTTGTTGGATTAAAGTCTCTTCTAATTCCCATTTTTGAGAAACAACTAACTACTTAGTTTTTCACAAGCGTCCAAAATAATTTCTTCCGTTTCTTGCCAGCCAATACATTTATCGGTAACAGAAACGCCATATTTGAGTTCTTCACGATTGTCAGGGATCGCTTGACCGCCTTCATACAGATTAGACTCTAACATCAGTCCAACAATCGAGGTATTGCCATCCGCAATTTGTTGGATCGCATTTTTAAAAACTGAGGCTTGTAGTTTATAGTCTTTATTAGAATTTCCGTGGCTGCAATCAATAACAATTCGCGGCGGCACATTAGCTTCTTTTAATTTTTTCTCTACCAGGCTTACATTTTCTGCGTCATAATTAGGTCTGCCATTACCACCCCTCAAAATAATATGACCGTAGGAGTTTCCTTTGGTTTTAAAAACGCTGACTTGTCCTTTTTGATTAATTCCTAAAAAATGATGAGAACTTAGTGCAGATTCGATAGCATTCAAAGCAACTTGAATATTTCCGTCAGTACCGTTTTTAAATCCGACAGGCATTGAAAGTCCGCTTGCCATTTCGCGATGAGTTTGCGATTCAGTCGTGCGAGCGCCAATAGCAGACCAGGCAATTAATTCGCTGATATACTGAGGAACGATCGGATCGAGTGCTTCTGTTGCTGCTGGCAATCCTAATTCGACAATTTGTAACAAAAGGCGACGAGCCGTTAATAATCCTTTTTCAATATTAAAAGAATCATCCATGTCAGGATCGTTAATTAATCCTTTCCATCCGATTGTTGTTCTTGGTTTTTCAAAATAAACTCGCATAATTAGTAATAGTTTATCTTGGACGCGATCGCTCAATTTTTTGAGTTTTTGCGCATATTTGATCGCTGCTTGAGGATGGTGAATCGAACAAGGTCCGACGACAATAAATTTTCGACTATCTTTAAAATCTAAAATGTTTTCTATTTCTTGTCGATGGTTTAATATAGTCTGCTCTGCTATGGGCGTTAACGGTACTTTATCTTTTATTTCATGAGGCGTTGATAATACATGAGATTTTTGAATATGAGTATTAGATAATTTATGTTTCATAAAATTTTCCTAAGATTTCTGTTTTGACGAGAACCGAGTTTGATATATATATTTTAAGAGAAAATCTAAATTAGCTATACTTGACTGCTGGGGTGTCAAATTGATAAGGAAATAAGGTGTTCCTAGTTAGATTTGAGATTGCCAATCTATCATTTTACTGGATGTTGAGAGAAAATCAGCGATTCCTGTAAAAGCAAAATTATCTTGTTAGGGAAATTTTTAATAACTTTGTATTTTTAAGTAAGCTGCCATGTTTTTAAATGACTTATAGAATTTAGGCAAGCGAGAACGGAGAACAGGTAATAGGAAGGCGATTGAGATAGCTTTAGCTTATTGAAAAGTAAACAGTTTAAATGCTTCTTGGACTAAGTAAGCATAATTAAACATAACCTAACAAACAATTCTAGTAAAGACGAGGATACAACTGGCTTTAGCGTAGACCATTTCTTAGGCATACCTGCATCGCCAGCCGTTACTTTACCATGTTGTGTTGAACATTGCGCTCTAAAAAATCATGAGGCTATAACCCTCTTCTGTCACTCTCCGAAATAAATTCATAAGAAATAAGCCAGTTTACCCAGAAGAATAAAATGGTTGAAATTGATTCATCAGAGCAATTAGCTGATGAAAAACCAACAATTAATTCTTTTTAAACACTTGTATTCTTATCTCTGCTTCCAGTATTTAAAAGCCGCATAAGCAAGCGTAACAACGCCCGTAAGAATTGCTGACTCATCGACTTCAAATTCGGGATGATGTAGAGGATGATTAAGACGATCGCCAGATCCCACCCCCAGGCGAAACATACTGCCTGGCGCGTGTTCTAAGTAAAGAGAAAAATCTTCTGCACCCAAAGAAGGTTCGGTGAGGATTTGAACGCGATCGCTTCCCCACGCTTCTCGACTCGCTTCTTCTAAGATTTGAGATAAAAATAGATCGTTTTGGACTGAAGGCACGCCGCGACGGTAATTCATCTCATATTTTGCCCCATAAGTATTGCAAAAATTAGCGACAATTCCTTCAATCCACTGCGGTAAATTAGCATGGGTTTCGGGATGAAGCGATCGCACCGTCCCCGCCATTCGCACCTGGTCTGCAATCACATTCGGGGCCCTTCCCCCGCTAATCTGTCCTATGGTTAAAACAATGGGGCGCAAAGGGTTTTGCGTTCGACTAATGGCCTGTTGTAGTGCGGTAATAACCTGAGAAGCAATCCAAATTGCATCGATCGCTTCGTGGGGACGCGCGCCGTGTCCCGACTCTCCCTGAATAAAAATTTCAATATCGTCCGCCGCCGCCGTCAATGCCCCGTACCGAATGCCGACAGAACGCGCTGGAATCGACGGAAAAACGTGTACCCCAAAAATAGCATTAACATCTCGCATCGCCCCGTCTCGAACCATCCAGCTAGCTCCCTGAGCGATTTCTTCGGCGGGTTGAAACAAGAAACGAATATTTCCTGGCAACGCTTCTGCTAACTGGGATAGTACCATCGCGACTCCCAATCCTACCGTTGTATGTACGTCATGACCGCAAGCGTGCATGATCCCAGGTTTGCGGGAAGCAAAATCGAGATTGGTTCGTTCCTGAATCGGCAGTGCATCCATATCGGTACGAATTGCTAAAATGCGATCGTCGCTGCCGTTACCTTGCAAATTGCCTACTACACCCGTTTTTCCAACAGCTTCTTTGACTTGTATGCCACAAGAAGACAAAACCCCCGCCACATAAGCTGCCGTTTGATATTCCTGTCCGCTTAATTCGGGGTGCGCGTGGATGTGACGGCGAATTTCAATCAATCGTGGCGCTAGGGTTTCTGCAAGATCTTTAATCTGGGAGAGCATTGATTTATCAAACGGTACGCTTTAATAAAATGTTAATATATCTTCCCTTGCTAGATAGGGCGGACAAAGCGTAAAGTTACGAGAACCTGCGCTCGTTTTTGATATCTTGCAGGAAGGATTAATCGATCGCAACGCCTACAAATCAAATATTATTTTTTAGATAGCGATCGCGCTAAGCCAAACAATAAATGTCGTTCCAGGAAAAGTATTATTTGGATTCAAATTATTAGGACTAATTAAATCAATTTTTCCCTGCATTTGTTCGATTAATTCTTTCGCGATCGCAAGCCCTAAACCCGTTCCAGGAATATCGCCTCGTGCTTGCACTCCTCGATAATGCCGCTCGAACAAATGTTCTAGATCTTGGGGAGGAATGCCATAACCCGTGTCGCATACCGCAATTCCTTGCCAAGTTCCCGTTTTATCAGTTCGTTCCAATCCTGCTACGATTTGAACCTTTCCGCCTGCTGGCGTGTATTTAAGCGCGTTGTCGATGAGATTGCTTAAAACTTCGCGCAAGGCTCTAGAATTGGCTTGTACGAGGGGTAAATTAGAGGGAATCTTAGCATCAAGATTAACAGCTTTCTCCTGGGCGATCGCGCCAGCCGAAACTAACAAAGGTTCTAAAATATCCTTAACGGCGATCGCTTCTAAACTCAGAGAATTTCCTAGCAGAAGCGCAGCAGAATCGGGAACCGAAGAAGCTTCTGGTAAAGACAAAGTATTCGCATCCAACGTCAAGGAATCCGTATCGGGATGCGCCGCGTCAAGATCCCTTTCAAATTCTTGTAACAATTCCTGCAAGCGATCGCCTTCTCGTAAAATTCCTTGAATCACCGAACGATTGCGATCGTCTGGCATAAAACGCTTGAGTAACAGCTTCCCAAACGTCCTCAATGCCGTTAGGGGATTGCGTAACTGATGGAGTAAGTTATCTAATCTGTCTCGTTGAAGGCGCTGAATTCTCGCTTGTTGATTTAACTGTTGTTCGTACCAACCCTGTCGTCGATCTAATAAGCTTGCTAATTCTATCGTTTTGGCGATTTTTTCGATCTGACTCAATTCTTTTGGTTTCCATTGGCGATCTTTGCGTCTTGTTACTAGCAAACCCATCACCCTATCTTCATCCATCAAAGGGAAAATCATTTGATTTTGCTCTTTCATGGATGAGTCTTTCCACAAGGATTGAGGCAAATCGAGTTGCTTATCTTCATCCGCGCGATCGCCTTTGGCGGTACGCGGAGGACAATTGAGACTTTCAGAAGATGAACCCAACAATAAAGGCATCGATGAAGTCACTCGATTCCAGACTTCTGGTAAAATTCTCAAACGGTTCCCCGATTTCCACATCGAATCTGTCTGAGGATAGACGGCGATCGGAATTAGATGAGTGTCCGAACCCTCTAAAATTTCTTCTGTTAGGTAGACCGCACTCCAGTCAGCTTTAAGCCATTGCGTCAATAATGCAATTTGAGATTGACACAAAGCAATCAATTCTGAACTTGGAGGAATGAAAAGAGGATGCGAATGAGACATCTTAAATCTCTGCGTAGTATAACTTTTTGCTACGAAATATTATGTTTTGTAACAATGATTTTTTCTATCCTATGGATACCATAGCGCAAAACGAGAGTTGGCTTGTTTTTCCCCGCTTAAATCCATAAAATTGCTTTCTGAGAGACGGTTGATTTTCTAAAATTAACCAGATATAATTGCCACGGCTTTTGTAACTACGATTACAGTATGTAGCCAAAATAGGAGGTAGTAGGGTTGGCAAGAAAACGCAAACGTAAAAGTCGCCGTCGTCAAGAAGGACGTAAAATCCTGGAGTTAGTTCCCCAGTATAGTATTGAGAGCGGGGAAGATAAACCAGTCACCGCCGCAAGAAGATATATACAAACGCTAGGGATTCAACCCCCAGCGTTATTAGTAGTCAAACGTAACGAGCATACAACCGATAGATACTTTTGGGCAGAAAAAGGACTATTCGGCGCTCAATACGTAGAAGAGAATCATTTTCTCTTCCCAAGTTTGCGATCTCTCCTTCCGCAAGGAAAAACGCCTGTAGCGGCTGTAGGGAGCCGCTAAAGCGATCTGCGACTTTCAAAAAATGACCGCTCCAACTATAATAAATTGGAGCAGGTATTTTTATGAATTATTTTTTTTATTTTACCCTGCGAGTTCCCAAGGAAAAGCTTTTTGGAGTTCGGCTAGTTCATCTCGATGAGCCGTTACAATGGCTAGGGTTTTCAATTCTTGACCTTCAATTAAGAGAGATTCAGTTTTTAGGAAAACTTTCTCTAAACGCTTAGCTCCTCGCCAATAAAAAGCGCCAGCCGCCGGTCCAAGTAGAATCAGCCCTAAAAACCAATTTGCTCCTGACTCTGACGGATGAAGAAAGGATAAAACCAATATCAAACACAGCAAGCCAATTGTTGCCAACACGCTCAAAAAAATAGCCAAAAACCAACTCGGACGAACAGTGCCTTCAAAAACGACTTGATGTTGCTCGGCATCAACAGAAGCTAGCTGATAAGCGCGAGAGGAAAAATAATCTTGTAATTGTTGAAGAATCTCTTCCTCAGACGCTTGAATCATGAGTTTGATTTGTTGGGTTCGCTCCTTGATAGAACCCCTAATAAAGAAAAATAAACCAACCATTAATAAAAGGGTTAGCAAAAAAGTAGAAGAAATGACTGGTGTGTCAAACAGTAAAGATGGGGACACATCTGGCGTTGGCGTAGCCCATTCAAGGGACTGACCAACGTCGCTAGCTTGGGTGTCCGTCGCAATATATTGCGCCTTTACCGAATTTAAAGTTAGTAAATTGATTAATAACTGCACGATTGATTAAAAGCGCTATTCTTTGCGATCGCTATAGTAATGGCTGTAGTAGTAACTATAGTAATACGAACCAGAACCGCTACGAGTAACGCCGTTGGCAACCAAACCAAGAATTGGAACCTGAGCGAGTTTTAATTGATCGATACAGTTTTTGACAGCCGAACGGTCGGTTTTACTCAATCTTGCCACCAAAACAATCCCGTTGGTCGCTGCTGCCAAAATGCGACCGTCAGCAAACCCTAAAACGGGTGGCGTATCGTAAATAATCAGATCGAACCAGCCTTTTTGTTTTAACTCTTCCATCACTTGTTGCATTCGTTTGGAAGCCAACAATCGGGTAGGATCGGGAGGAATATCTCCCGCCGTTATGACAGATAGATTTTCCCATTGCGGCACGGGTTGAATCGCTTCTTCAAGAGCCAATCCAGTTGCGAGGATATTACTTAACCCCTGTCCGTTTTCGATACCGAGACGGTGATGTACTTGCGGTCGTCGCAAATCAGCATCCACGATGAGAACGCGCTGTCCCATCGCTGCGGCGGCTTGAGCTAAGTTGCTAGAAATGGTCGATTTTCCGTCTCCTGGTTCTGCGGAACTCACGACAAATGAGTTAAACGCATAATCAGAGCCGAGCAGTCGAATATTGGTATTGAGAGAGCGGAATGCCTCCAAGAAACCCGATGTCTTGTAGCCGTTGCGTTGATGCTCTTTGCCGTTACTGTTACCATCAAAAGATTCAACATCAAGGCGACTATTGCCAATTTGTAACTTTGGCAAATTGATTTCCATGACCTTCTCGATGCTCTGAAGGTCTTTTTGTAAGGGAATAGCACCCAAAAAAGGCAGCTTGGTTGCATCTTTGAGTTCTTCGGTCGAGTGAAAGACAGGATCGAGTCGTTCTGCTAAGAAAGCGGCTCCCAGTCCCAAGATTACGCCAGCGACTAAACCCAGTGCAATATTCCTAACGGGTTTGGGAGAGACGGCATCTTCTTTCAATTCTGGCTTAGCAATTAACTTCCAAGGAACGACTTTCTGAGCGCCATCGATTTGAAGTTTTTCTTGCGCTTCTAAGAATCGATTTAAGCTTTCGGTTTCTACCGTTAGTTCTCGTTGCAATTCGGTATACTCACGAGCCAAAATTGGCATCTGCCTAATTTGACTCTTTAAGGTCGCTATTTGTTGCTCTAGCGCCATGCGCCGAATTTGCAAGATTTGACCTTCATTGGCGGCTTTAACGAACATTTGATTGAGTTCTAGGCGTAGCGTGCTAGGAGATGCCAGCGAAGGGGTATTTTGAACGACTCCCGACAATCGATTGCCCAAAACTTTTTGAGCTTCTACCTGAAGCAGGGGTAATAGATTATCTCGTTTTTCTTTGAGGGTTTGAATAATTGGCGTACTATCAGTAAAACGAGAGGTTTCCTTTGCTAGTTCGAGTTCTACTTCTTGGAGTTGGTTGAGCAAATTTTGATAGCGAGGCGATTCGCTGAGATAGCTGGCTGCGATCGCTTGATCGGGATTCAAACCGATTTGTTGTTCTAAAATTTTATAGAGCGAGTTCGTTTCGTTGAGTTGAACTTGGGTGTCAAAATATTTTTCTTCTAACTGGCTGAGTTGTTCGGCAAGTTGTTCGGATTGTTGTTCGGGGTCGAGGAGATTGTATCGCTGTCGGAACTGTTGCAGTTGTTTTTCTCTGAGTTGCACTTGTTTGCGCAATCTGGGCAACTGTTCTTGAACGAAGTCAATTCCTTGATTGACTTCAGTTTTGCGCTCGTCTAAAGAATATTTGAGATAAGCTTCTGAAAGAAGACCCAGGATGTACTCTATTTTCTCGCGATCGACATCCTCATAGGTAATTTCTAAAATTTTGGTTTCATCGACTTGACTAATTTTTAAAGGCGATTTCTTTTCAGAAAAAAACTCTTTGTAATCAAAGTCGGGATATTTGCGGAGAATCTCTTCGATAATGGGTCTTAAAATACTAGGACTGCGCAAGACCTCAATTTGAGTTTCATAATCTATCTTGTCGCTCATCCCCAACCCTTCGAGCAGCATTTGATCTTCCGATAGAGTAGGATTATCTTCAATCGGTTTGCCAACTAGAAGTTGAAATTTACCTTCATAGGATGGGGTTTTCGTAAACGTCCAGACACCAATCAGAGCCGTCAGACCAATAGCGACTGCTGCTATCAAGCGGCTGCGATGTTTGACAATCGACCACAACTGGCGAATATTAATTTCTTCGTCATTTTCTTGATAGCTTTGAGTTGTAATAACGGGTTGCGAATATATATGAGTCCCGTTATCCTGGCTCCTAAATACTGGAAATTGTGTAATAGCTTTGTCCTCCATCCTCCTTCCTCCTCACCTTGTTGCTAAATTAATACTGATTCGATCTGTCTGACTCATTTGCTCAAATCTTAAAACAATTTTCTAAAAATAAAAGATTAAAATCCTAATAGATTAACAAGATTTACAATGCCAAAAAGCGAGCCAAAAGGCGCTAAAATGCTTCCGAGCGTATCTGTTGTGGAAGCTAAGCCGGAACGGTTGATGACAACGACATCGTTATTACGCAAAGTTGGATTTTGCTCTTCATCAATTCCTTGAGAAAGATCGATTTCAATTTCTCTTTTGGTAACTGTCCCGTTAGGGTTAAGGCGAATCAACTCGACCGTGCTTTTATCTGCTCGTCTGTCGTCGAAGCCGCCTGCTGCCAAAATCCCTTGATTGAGAGGGGTATTGGGAGGAATTTCAACAACTCCTGGTTGTTTGACTTCTCCGACCACATTGACGCGAATAGTAGCAGGTGAAAAGCTGGCCGCAGCTAGAGATTCGGATTCTTTTGGGTCTAGAGCTTGGGCGGTGGGAATAATAATGGTATCTCCATCCTGCAAAATAATATCTTTATCGATGTCGCCTGACTGAAGCAACGCCCATAAATCTACATCTATAGTTTGTTGGGTTCCCATGCGCGTAAAACGACGTACTTGTATGTTGCGAATATTAGCTAAAGGTTTTACTCCTCCTGCTTGTTGAATAGCTCTACTTAACCTTGGTAACTCAAGTCGAGTTCGGTTATTAGCTACGTTGTTGGTTCTTTCTGGCGTGATTTTGTAAGAACCCGGACGATAGACTTCTCCGACAACAGCAACGTTGAGTTCCCTATCGGCTTGGATGCCAAAGTTAGCATCGGCGAGTTGGCGAATTTCGTTATGATCGATTTGTTCTTTAGTAGGGATGATGATGGTATCTCCATCTCTGAGCGTGATGTTTTGGCTTTGGTTGCCTTCCTGTAGTAATTCGATCATATTTAACGTCAAGACTTGTTGCTTGCCTTGAAGAAATCGCCGAATTTGGACTTGGCTTACATCAGCTGTGGCGGTAATTCCGCCTGCTTGTTGAATGAGATCGGTGACGGAGGGAAATTTTCCTTTTTCATCTAAGGGAACGGTATAGGAACCCGGACTGGTCACTTCTCCTGAGATGGCAACTTTGAGCGGACGCGGGGCCAGTAATCCAACTGTGACCACCGGACGCTTGAGATATTCGGTATAGTTTTGTGCGAGTAATGCACCGAGTTGGGGCATTGTCAATCCTTCGACTTTGAGATTTCCTACTAAGGGAAAGCTTATCGTGCCATCGACAAGGACTAAAAATTCTCCGCTAAATTCTGGCACCTGGAAAATATCGACGCGAATGCGATCGCCTGCTCCTAGTGTATATTCAGTTTCGGGTGATGAGGAAGCAATCTGTGATGAAGACGGTACATCGGCGGCGGCAACTGGCTGTTTGGCATAAACGGGGAGTGACCCAGATGATGCTAGCACCATTAAAGTAGCAATTGTAGAAGCTTTAAGGCTTATAACGCTAAAAATTTGACGCGAGTTCTGATTGAACACCATTTTTTTTACAAACCACGAGCCAGACAACAATTGATTCAAGCTTAGCAATTCAAAGAATAAGATTTCGATTACTTTAACAGCCAATTAAAGCACGTTCGAGCGATAATCGCCAAGTAATTTTATTGGTTTGCACCAGAAGTTTATATACTATCGTGTAGCTGAAGACTTATGCCAAACAAACAAAAGTTTGCTCACTTATTGGGATCGAAGTGGACTGCCAAACAAACTACTTGGGGTTGGAGACATTTTCAAGTTATCAACCGACGAGAGGAAGGTCAATGGGTTTTTGCAGAAATGGTTGCTTCTTGCGATCCAAAAGTTCGTTTTTGGATTAATGCCAAACAGCTTAAAGATAGATCTTTATGGCAATCAGGTTGGCAAACATTAGCTCAAATGAATCAATCCGAAGAAGACCATGAGTTTGATTATTAAGAATTATCAATTGTCTCCTTGGTCTTTTCCCAAATATCTTGAAGTAAGGGAGAAAGGTTCGTATTTAAGCGTCCAGAACGAATATATTCGGCATAAGTATCGGCTTCAATTTCTAAAAGTTGTTCGCGTAACTGTTCTGTATCGATCTCCCGCAATTGGGCATATTCTGTTTGTAATTTCTGGATGTTAGTTTCTACTGTCTCTAGCTGAGTTTTAATTAATTCTTTCTCTTGGCTATACAGTTTGGGATCGATCCCCGCCGAGGTATTGAGTTGAGCAAGATAAGCTAAAACTCGTTGGAGGGCAACTCGACGAGCTAGTAATTCTGAATATTCTTGGCGCGGGCGATCGCCAATTAAATTCAATTTTTCGAGCAACCATTTTGTTGTCAATCCTTGAAACAATAACGTAAATAAAACTACGCCAAAAACTGTCTCGATAATTTCTTGTCTTTCTATTAAAATAGCGGGGGCACTTAAGGCTAGCGCGATCGAAACAGAGCCTCTCAATCCCGACCACCACAAAACAGTTTGTTCGCTTACAGTAATTTGGGTTTTAGCGAGCCAATTACTCAAAAAACTCAATCCGTAAATGGAGAGCGATCGCGTAACAATAACAGCAGAGATTGCTATAAAAATTAAGTCTAAATTATCGCTCAAACTTGAGATTTTAATCTGGTCGCCAATCAACAAAAAGACAATTGAATTAACAAAAAATGCTAAAAATTCCCAGAACTCTGAAACTAACAAGCGCGTGCGCGGATTCATGCCAACTCGCGAACCAAAATTGCCTAAAATTAGACCAACTGTAACCACGCCAATTACACCCGAACCGCCTAATTCTTCAGTAATAATATAACTTCCATAAGCAGAAACTAAGGTTAGAGATTGTTCTACTAAGGGTTGATCGAGGCGTTGAGTCAGATAAGAAATACCAAACCCAACCAAACATCCCATTCCAACACCGATACCTACAAAAGTGAAGAAGCGTGCTACCGTTGTTGCTAAAGAAACGTCGTTGATACCTTGTACGATTTCTACTAATAAAACAAAGGCAACAACTGCTACGCCATCATTAAATAAGCTTTCTCCTTCCATCAACGTAGAAAGTTGTTTTCCTGCCCCAACTTCTCGAAATAAAGCGACCACAGAAACCGGGTCTGTAGTAGCAAGACTTGCCCCAATTAATAAGGCGGTAATTAATGATAAAGCAGTAAACTGATTGAGTGCAAAGGCAATTCCTAATACAGAAATAAATACGCCAAAGATGGCAAAAAGAGTGACGGGAAACCAATTTGCTTTCAAGTCTCGCCAGCGAACATTCCAGGCGGCTTCAAACAATAAAGGAGGCAGAAAAATTTCGAGTATTAATTCTGGCGATAAATTAATTAATCGAATATCAATAAAGGCTAAAGCAAGTCCGACAATAACCAGCAATAAAGTATAGGGAATTTGACGAAACCAACTAAAAATACGAGAAACAGTAGTAACGCTTAATGATACTGAAAGCACGATAAGAAACTGTTCCAGACTTTGCTTAATTGCAATGTCTGATGCGGATTCTATACTCATTAAATAACCCCAAATAGATTGATGGCGATCGCCAATTTATATTTAAAAAATGAAAACAACCCAAACTAGGATTGAGGGTTGTAGTTGTTGGTAAAAAATTTGAATTGAAAAAGCGATCGCGATCGCTACTTTTAAGATATCGCGATCGCTTTTTGAGTTTTTGTAAGAACTACAATAAAAACAAGTTAAAAATCGACAACCGATGTACATGGTTAAAGTATCTAACGACCCTTTACAGCCAAATCCTTTTACAACTTATCGAGATCCAAAAACGGGGACGTGGATTGTTGTTAAAGCAGCATCCTACCCAGAGCGATATTCTAATATAGACTCGCCCGAAAATCTCAAACCCTACAATAGCGAATGGCTACTTTCTGGACTAGAGAAAGTACAATCCTAGCCTGAAAGCTCGATTATATAAAATCTATAATCTCATTTCCTGACGCTCAATTTCGCGCAATCGTCCAGAAAGGGAACGTCTGAGAGGGATTGATAGTCACTCCATTAATGCCATTTTTGGCAAAAGCGTAATCTTTAGTTTGCCACAGAGGAATATAAGGAACATCTCGTGCCAGCATATCCTGGATTTGAGCAAAAATAGCTTTTCGTTTGTCTGGATTCTGTTCTTGTCGCTGTTGTTCGATTAATTGATTGACGCGATCGCTATAATAAGACGAACCCTGATTTTGAGGGCCGCCTTCCTCGCATCCTTTTACGTCTGTACCTTTGGCGCAGTGGAGTAAGGGATAAACAAAGTTATCGGCATCTAAAAAATCGGGATACCAATTAGAAAACGAGGTTTGATAGATACCTTGACTGACATAGCCAAAAAAAGCAGTCCGGGCAATGCTATTCGGTTCAAATTGAATCGCCCCGTCTAAATCGCGTTTGGCGATCGCCTTGAGAATAGCAGTAACAATACTGAAATTTACTGAACTCGAAGCGTGCCACAATTCTACTGTAACGGGATTAGCAGCCGAATAGCCTGCTTCGGCGAGAAATTGCTTGACTTTATCTAAATTACGATCGCCATAAACTTCGTCAAAAACGGGTTTATAGACATCAAAAGTTTTAGGAATCAGACTATAAACGGGTTCCCCTTGTCCTTGCAAAACGCGATCGATTAAAAACGGGCGATCGATTAAAGAAGCAATTGCTCTCGAATGACTCTTTGTTTAGTCGGTTCGAGATTGATATTTAAGGCCATAAAATTAACCGCACTACCCAGCGTTTCGATCGCTTGCCAACTGCCACTCGTTGCCCCTTCTTGCAACTTTTTAATCTGTTGGGGAACGAGAGATTGATAAGCGACATCTACCGCACCACTGCGAAAGGCATTATATAAATTGGCAGGATTGCCGACATAGATTTGTAAGTCGATACCTTGATTTTTGGGTTTTTCGCCCCAGTAGCGATCGAAAGCTTCTAAACGCAATGAATTGCTTTTATATTGAACTAATTTATAAGGCCCCGTGCCGACAAATTTCATCGGATTAAATTTACCCGCACCAATTTCGTAAGCTTGGGGGGAAATGGCACAAGCGCCAGGATAAGCAAGTAATGAGGGAAAAGCTGCAAACGGTTGTTTGATTTTAAGCGTAATTTCGTATTCTCCCGTCGCTTCTATTCCTGTAATGGTATCTGACAATAAAAACGAGGGTTCGCCGCCATTTTCAATGAAGCGTTTGAGAGAGAATACCATCGCTTCGGCATTAAATGGAGTCCCATCGTGAAAAATCGCGCCTTGTCGTAAAGGAATGGTATAAGTTAAACCATCCTCGCTGACTTTGGGCATAGCAGTTGCTAATTTTGGTTCTAAATCGGTAGTACCGACTTTGTAGGTATAAAGCGTATCGCCTAGATTATAAATAACCATTAACCCAGCGAGTTCGTAGCTGTCGGCGGGATCGAGGGTGCGCGGTTGTAGTGTCGTTCCGATAGTAATGCGATCGCGATTATTGTTCGTCGTTTGCACCTGGAGAGAACTTTGCTCTCGGTTGCAACCTACAGCGAGGGTAAAACAAAGTAAAACTAAAGCAAGAAGTTGTCCCAGCTTGCGCCACTGTTTCAAGAAAGCAGAAATTTTCATTATCTATTCGCGTTCGTCTGGTTCGGTTGTTCCTATGGCAATAATATATGGTTGCGTTCGTCTGAATGAATTAGCTTTTATTGAATGCTGACGTGTACATACAGGATTATGAGCCAGTCTGTGCTAAAAAATTATGAGGATATGCGATCGCTAGTTTCTTGAAATCACACAGCGATTTGTGACAAAATGCGAGGAATTAAAACTCTGCTATAAACTGACACGCATTTAAATTAGGATTTTTGAAGTCTAGAACTCTTGCGCCAAGGCTTATTGGCACTCAAAATAAATCCCTAACAGCTTATACCAGTTCTTTATGAACGCGCACTAAATAGGAACCCCCTGTAGTCCCCCTTGGTAAGCTTACAAGGGTAGGTTTTTTACAAAGGGAGAAGTAAAAGCTCAATTAAGAGGTAAAAGTAAAACAGAAGTAAATGGCAACTTGTCACAGATGAAATTAAATCAACATCTTAAAGAATGGAAACAAACTGTTAGCTATAGATTTCCGCAATTGAGTTTACCTCAAGTTTCAGGATTAGCAACATGGAGTTTTGGGATGGTGATGACAAGATCGAGCAGTTTAACAAGAGTTTCGCATTTAATTGCCAAGTTGAATCAAGAACAAGAAAACACAGTACGTCAAAGATTGAAAGAATGGTACAAAGAAGGACTTGCCAAAGCCAAAAAAGGCAATAAAAGAGTATCCCTGGAAGTCAAAGACTGTTTTGCTTCATTAGTGCGATGGATTGTCGAGTTGTTACCATCGACAACTCAAGAATTACCGATAGCCTTAGATGCTACTAGCATTGGAGCTAACTTTACAGTTCTCTCAATCAATTGGTTAATTCTCACCGATTTTCAAGCAACTGATGTTGATATTAGTTGGTATAGATTTCGCTGCTGGATTGAATGTTCTTACCGAGATCTCAAAAGTGATGGCTGGCAATGGCAGAAAACTCGCTTGCGACAACCAGACCGAGCCGAACGGCACT